>NZ_JADPJF010000096.1:42449-83521 GCF_023073295.1 Bradyrhizobium sp. 23
CGCGCCGGTACCGTTACGCGATCGAGGGCGACAGCCCGCCGTGGCGTCCCGTCAACGCTTATGATGACGGCCGCAAAACCTATGTCGAATTCTCCTCCGGCGTCAGTCAGGGCGAGATGCCGCCGCTCTTCGTGATAGGGCCCGACGGTAAAGCCGAGATCGTCAACTACCGCGCTTACGGAAATGTGCTGATTGTTGACCGGCTGTTCGCGGCCGCCGAGCTGAGGCTCGGCGAGGAGCACCAGCAGAAGGTCAGGATAGTGCGAACCGACGGGAGGTCGCTTTGAACGATAGTGACCAGGCGATCGATGAACCAAACGAACCACCTCGGGCCAGGCCACCGGAAGAGATCGCCGAAGCGCTGCGGCTTCGGCCGGATCCTCCGCAAGTTGCGCGCCTCTCGCGGAAGGTCCTGATAGGCGTCAGCGCTTCTGTGCTCGTGCTGGTCATCGGCGCGGTGCTCTGGGCGCTGCAGGAGAAACGGTCTCATACTTCAGCGCCTGAGGAGCTTTACGCCACCGACCACCACAATATCGCCGATCAGCTCGCGACCTTACCAAAGGATTACACCGAGATCCCGAAGGACGTGCCGCGTCTAGGGCCGCCCTTGCCGGGCGATCTCGGCCGGCCGATCGTCGCAGCACAGGGGTCTTCGACATCCAGCTCCCTCGGCATCGATGCCGAACAGCAGCGTCTCAGCCAGGAGAGCGAGGCGGCACGGATCAGCAAGGTATTTGCCAGCACCAATGTCCGGCCACAGGTCCCTGCCACCTCATCGAGCGAAGCTCGTTCATCCGCCGCGCCATCATCCGACGAAGCATTTGCTCAAAATGGCCAAGACCGAAAGCTTGGGTTCGTCACTGCAACGGTCGATCGTCGGACGACAAGCTCCGATCGCCTTGTGAGGCCCGCTTCGCCTTTTGTCGTTCAGGCCGGAACGGTCATTCCGGCCGCGCTGATCACAGGAATCCGCTCCGACCTGCCTGGCCAGATCACAGCCCAAGTCACAGAAGCGGTGTACGATTCTCCTACCGGGCGAGCTCGCCTTATCCCCCAGGGAGCAAGGCTGATCGGGAGCTACGATAGCCAGGTCGCATTTGGACAGTCGCGCGTGCTCCTGGTGTGGACGCGCCTTATCATGCCGAATGGGAATTCGATTGTTTTGGAACGGCAGCCCGGCGCAGATGCGGCAGGTTACTCTGGTCTTGAGGACGAAGTCGACAATCATTGGAAGGAATTGTTGGGGGCCGCCGCTCTTTCGACGCTGCTTTCCGTCAGCACGGAGGTGAATTCCGGGGCGGATAGCGGCAATACCAACAGCGATCTCATTGCCGCGCTCCGCCGTGGAGCTGGGGAATCGATCAATCAAGCGGGCCAGCAGATAGTCCGCCGCAATCTCAACATTCAGCCAACTTTGACGATCCGTCCGGGATTTCCGGTGCGGGTGATCGTCAACCGTGACCTGGTGCTTGAACCGTATAGGGGGTGAGAACGATGCCCAAGTTAAAGCTCGGCGCAATCCACGACGACAAGCCGATCAAGATTACGCATGAACTGCCCGCGAGCGTGCACAGGGATCTCGTGGCATATGCCGAGATCCTTGCGCAGGAGACCGC
This sequence comes from Bradyrhizobium sp. 23, assembly GCF_023073295.1. NCBI lineage: Bacteria > Pseudomonadati > Pseudomonadota > Alphaproteobacteria > Hyphomicrobiales > Nitrobacteraceae > Bradyrhizobium > Bradyrhizobium sp. 23. The sequence continues at coordinate 44,066 of NZ_JADPJF010000096.1, forward strand.
TCAGCCGATCGGCGATCCAGCTAAGCTTATCGCGCCCATGCTGGCCCGGTTCATGGCAGCCGACAGGAGCTTCCGGAAAGCGCGCCACGCGCGTCAGCGACCACTCGAAGGCGATGGGTAGCGCTCAGAGACCAACTTCAGGAACTCGTGCAGCGCCGGGTTTCATTGTCGGCGCGCCAATAGGCAGAAAGCTCGAATCGGCTCGCACCCGCGCCATCGCGCAGCTCCCGGTAAACAAGGCCGGCAAAATTTGCGCCTATGTCGGCCTCGAACACGAGGCTTATTCCTGTGTTCATGCTGATCAGGCTTTTGATGATGCCGCGACTGACGTCGTGGCGCCAGATTTTTGGGCGGACCTCAGGCCAGACGAGTTCGGAAACCAGAAGATATTCGAGCTCCTTTCCGGGGGCGTAGTGGCTGGCAGCACCGTCTCGCCGCGCAGGTCGGTCCAGTAGACAGTCTCGCGCGAACTGAGAGGATGGTCATGAGGCAAGGCAACGAGAACACGCTCGCTCCACAGAGACATGGCTTAGTGTCCAAAAACGCCAAGCTCCCCGTGACGATCACGAGATCAGTGCGTCGAATTCCTTCAGGATGGTCCTGGCCAATCGAAGGACGTCGCAGCCGGGCCGCGTTGGGCGCACACCTCCGCTGAAGTGCTCAAAAAGTTGGAAGGCCCAAGTGGTGCTCAAACTCGCCGATTGTTCGGCGGAGGCTCGATTGTTGGGGGAGCTCAGCAACTCGGCCGGTTCTGGAAGCAAACTCAATCGCAGTATCGCTGCAAATTGGTGAAGGCCGCTCTTCTCTCTCAAGACTTGCGATGCACAAGCCACGTCGAAACACGACCGTTACTTCAAGCCAGTAAACGCTCGAAGTGAAACACCTGAGATCGGCCGTGGCTGCGGCCATTGCGGGAGCGTTCGTGGAGCAAGGCAGCCGCTTGAATGAGCCGGAGCCCAGAGCGCCGGTCCCGAGATGTGCCCCGCCTTGCGGATGCGGTCCAACGCATTGGGCGAGACCTCCAGGTACCGCGCAACCGCCCTGGTGTTTTCCGGGAGGCCTAACTTTTTCCCGCTCTGCGAAGGGGCCATCCGGCCCGGCGAAGAATGCGCTCCATGCGGGCGTCGGTCGCGGTGACGATCTGGATCAGTTGAATGGAAAGGCCGAATTCAATCGTGCCCACAAACAATCGTAAGTGGCAGCTGCAAGTCCGCCGCTCGCGTTCCGCGCATCCGCCTGCGCATTCCAGGGATGGTGATCAGGTGTTCCAGGCGATGGTGATCACGGATTCCAGTGATCGCGATCAGGTGCGGAGGCGAACACGGCTGACGATTGCATCTGGGCTCGAAATAGTCTCCTCGTCAAGATTGGCGGGTTGGTTTGGAGATCGTCCCGGCGGTCCATGGGCGGGCCCCGTGCGCGGCGCGGAGTGCCCCCACGAGCGACGTAGCGACGCGCGCGGGAGGGGCCTGTGGGCCGGCGGGGCGATCGTGCGCGAGGTGCTCACGGTTTTTTCTTTTCGCCAGCCTGACGCCGCAGACTGTCGCCCTTGAGCTCGATGCGATGAGCATTGTGAATGATGCGATCCAATATCGCATCGCCGAGGGTGGGGTCGGCAATGACATCATGCCATTGCGACACGGGCACCTGACTAGTGATCAACAACGATCCCTTGTCGTAACGATCATCGACGATCTCGAGCAGATCACGGCGCTGGTCGGCGGTGAGCGGTTCGGGTCCCCAGTCGTCGAGGATGAGGAGATTGACGCGCTCCAGGGCAGCGATCAGGCGCGCCAGACGGCCTTCGCCGCGCGCCTGGGCGAGATCGGCGAACAGGCGGGATGTTCGCTTGTAGAGGACGGAAAAGCCGTCGCGGCAGGCCTTGTTGCCGAGCGCGCAGGCAAGCCAGGACTTGCCGGTGCCGGTTGGGCCGACAATGACCAGGTGGTTGCTGTCACGGATCCATTGACAGGTGACGAGGTTCTGGAAGAGCGAACGATCGAGACCACGGGCGGTGCGATAATCGACGTTCTCGATGGTGGCGGCTTGACCGAGCTTGGCACTGGTCAAGCGGCGCGTGAGGCGGCGGTTGTCGCGGGCGGTGACCTCGCGATCGACGAGGAGGCCGAGCCAATCGGCGTGCGGCATCTCGGCCGCCTCGGGATTGTTCTGCAGTTCAGTGAGGCCATCGGCCATGGCGGCGAGGCCGAGTGCGCGCAAGCGATCGACGGTGGGGTGAATGAGCATGCTGATCTCTCCTGATCAATTGTAATAGCTGCGGCCACGGATGTTGGTGTGGAAGAGGATGGGCGCCTCCTCGGCGGGAGGCGCGGTTCTGTCGGTGCCGTTCTTGAGGATGGCAGCGACCGATTTGTACGACCGGGCGTTGAGCAGCAGCGCTCGGGCACAAGCGGCATCGAAGCGTTCCTGGCCGGAGCGCTTGACCAGCCCGAGAATGCCGATGGCCGAGCGGAAGCCCTGTTCCGGATGTGGCCGCGATCGCAGGATGACGTCGATCAGCGTCTGGGCATCGGGACCGACTTTGGCGGCTTCCGAACGAATGCGCTCAAGGGTCCAGTCGCGATGGCGGCGATGTGAGCTCGGCATATGCTCGGGAATCGTGGTCGGGCGATGTGGCAAGGTGCTGCGCAGATGCGAGGCCACCCGCTTGCCGCGGAGAAATATCTCGACGGTCTTTTGGGTGATGCGGGCCTCAACCTCCTGATGAACGAGATTGTGAGGGACGCTGTAGTAATGCTTGGCGATCTCGATGTGATAATCGAGGTTGACCCGGCAGCGCTTCCACTCGGCGTACTCGTACGGCTCATCCGGCAAAGGGGTCAGCGCCGGACGATCGAGCTCCTCGAACAGGTCGCGGCGACTTCGTCCCCAGCTGCGCAACGGTCGATCGTTCAGTTCGACAAGGAGCGCGTGGATCGCCTCATTAAGGGAGGCGAGTGAGAAGAAGCGGCGGTTGCGCAAGCGCGCCAGAATCCATCGCCCGACGATTTGGACCCCGACTTCGACCTTGGCTTTGTCGCGCGGCCGATACGGCCGCGCTGGAACGATGGCGGTGCGGTAATGGCGGGCGAGATCGGCATAGGTCCGGTTGACCATCGGCTCGTGGAAGCAAGCTCGGGTGATACCGGCCTTGAGATTGTCGCTCACCGTCTGGCGGGCCACGCCGCCGAAAAAGGCAAAGGCCCGAACGTGCGAGGCGATCCAGTCCGGCAGGCTCTGGCTGAGGCTGGCCTCGGCGTAGGTGTAGTTCGAGGCGCCGAGCACGGCGACGAAGATCTGCGTGCTGCGTACCTCACCCGTGAGCCCGTCAACCACCTCCATCGTGTGGCCGGAATAGTCGACGAACAGCTTCTCGCCGGCGACATGGACCTGGCGCAGGGTCGGCTTGAGGCGGCCGGCCCATTCCTTGTAGCGTTCGCAGAACCATGAGTAGCTGAAGCTGTCGGAGCTTGCGTCGCAATACTCCTCCCACAACAGCATCAGCGTGACGTTCGGGCGCCGCAGCTCGCGATGCACGAGCGCCCAATCCGGCTGCGGACGTTCCTCGCTGGGCCGATCAGAGGGTGGCGGATACAGGCGGTTCTCGAGCCGGCCATCGTCATCCAGCTCTGGCCGCAACGGCCAGGTCAGGCCGGCGCGGCGGGCGCGGTTGAGGTACTTGCTGACCGTGCCTTGGGCCAAGCCGAGGCTGCGGGCAACGGCGCGTTGCGACATGCCGACGCTGTCGTGTAGGCGTAGAACTTCACGAATGTGGCGCATGGACAGTCTCTCTGTCGGCATCTCGATCCTCTGCGGTTGGGCAAAAGACCAAGGTAGCCGGGTTGCAGACTGTCAGCGGTGCGCGCCTCCCCGTTGCCCCCGATCATGATCGCTCGAAATAGCGATCACGATCGGCTGGAAACGATGATCACGATGCTCTGGAATGGGTGATCACGATGGCCTGGAATCGGTGATCACGATCGGCTGGAACACGCACATCCGCCGGCACATCGAGCGCGAATCGGCTGCTCTCCAGATCCAGTCGCTTCGTGGTGCCGGCTGCCCGTCCAGCAGGATCGGAAAAGTGTCCCTCAGCATGGTTGCCCCGGTGGAAGGCAAAAGCCGCACGCAACCTTGAATTTGTCCGGCTCCCGAGCGGTTCAGTAGATGCACCGGTCGAAGGACGTCAAATTCGTCCACTTCCATGTCGCCGCTGACTTCGACGGTCCAATCCAGACGCTGCTTGAAAACGCGGTAGCGCAGCCGGTGCATCTCGGCGAGATCGTGGACGAATTCCCCTTAGTACTCCGGGGTGGTGAGTTGCATCATTTTTGCCTCCCTGCCTCGTCTCGGCAACTGAGCAGAGAGGCCTAGGCAAGCGCATCCTGTGCAGTTCCACAGCTGTTTATGGAAGGCCGGTGTATTATTTTCGAGATTTTGATTCGGTCAACAGCACGACGGGTTGACCAAGCGAGCTGACACCGAGCTTCGCATGGGCGTTGTCCAGGTGAAATCCCGCGGTTCGCTCTGCGATACCGAGAATGATCCCGATCTCCCCAGCCGATTTACCGCGCGCGGACCATTCAAGACACTGGTACTGCGAGGAGACAGCACCACGCCGCCGACCATGCGATCAATCGTCCAGAACCGTTTTGCATGCTCATGGAGGAACGTTGCGATTAATCGCAGACTCTAGGCGTGCTCGACAAGCGCGCGCTCGAAACCAGTTCGAAGCTCGCCAGTTGCAAAGCTCACCGCGACGATTACCGCCCTTGTCGTCGTGGATAGGGAATGTAAACCCGCCGCGGATGCCAAATTTCTCGGCTTCTTTGAACAGAGCGCGTTTCAGGCTTCGGGCGATTTCGCACTTCAATTCCAGGCCCCCCTCGGAAGGGCTCAGGCTGGCGTATTGCCCGACGTACCACCGAATCGACGGATTCGTAGCCGCGCTGCAGATAGACGGCGGTCCAGGAGCGGGATATGTCGAGATCAGGTTGGGAGCACTGCCTGGCTCACGGCGAAGAGCGAGATATGCGAAGCACGATAGTTTGAGCGCAGCGGCGACCCCAGCCATGCTCTGCTGAGCTGCGTCCCGATGCGTGCTTTCGTTCAATCGTTCAGCAGACCTTTGAAAAACCCGATCCATCTTTGATGAACCCACGGGCCTCCATCGCAAGCGCTACTCGTGCTAGCGAATCGAGCACCGTTGCGAACGAGGCAAAACAACGAAGAAGTCGATCCAATCCGGCGTAGATCAATCCTGACCACGAGTGTTGGGTTTGGCTGCCGGAGCCGCATCAGGTCTCGCCACCCTGTGGTAGCATCCCTGCCAAATCGGCGGTCTTCGGTCGTCTCTTCGAAATCCTGCAAGCAGGCGGGGAAGATCGCCGGATTACTGCGCTATTTGGCTTCACGACCCGCGGTTTGTACCGCTCTTCCGATTACAACGAGCTGCTCACCAAGGAGATTGCAAATGAAGGTCGGTGTTCCCAAGGAAATCAAGACGCACGAATACCGGGTCGGCCTGACGCCTGGGGCCGTCCGCGAATACGTTGCAGCTGGCCACAGCGTATTGGTCGAGAGCAACGCCGGCGCCGGGATTGGCGCGACGGATGATAACTACCGCAAAGCTGGCGCGACGATTGCGACCTCTGCTCGCGAGGTATTCGCGTCGAGCGAAATGATCGTGAAAGTCAAGGAGCCTCAGCCCTCCGAATGGACGCAGCTGCGACAAAACCAGATCCTCTTCACTTATCTCCATTTGGCTCCGGATCCGGAGCAGGCGAAGGGCCTCATCAAGTCTGGCTGCACCGCCATTGCCTACGAAACTGTGACTGACGCGCATGGCGGCCTTCCACTGCTTGCCCCTATGAGCGAGGTTGCGGGACGACTTGCGATCGAAGCCGCGGGTGCCGCGCTGAAGAGGTACGCCGGCGGACGGGGACTGCTGATTGGCGGGGTACCGGGGGTGCCGCCCGCTCGCATCGTGGTGATCGGCGGGGGCGTTGTCGGTACTCACGCTGCGCGGATGGCGGCAGGCTTGGGCGCTGAGGTCACAATCCTCGACCGTTCGATTCCCCGGCTTCGCGAACTGGATGAGCACTTCGAAGGGCGAGTACGGACCAGATTCTCGACGATCGACGCCGTTGAAGAAGAGGTATTTGCGGCAGATGTTGTCATTGGCGCCGTTCTCGTTCCTGGCGCGAGCGCGCCCAAACTGGTCAGCCGAGGCATGTTGAGCTCCATGCGCAAAGGCTCCGTGATCGTGGACGTAGCCATCGATCAGGGCGGGTGTTTCGAGACATCACGGGCGACGACACATGCCGATCCAACCTATGAGGTGGATGGCGTTATCCATTATTGCGTTGCAAACATGCCGGGAGCTGTGCCGCTCACCTCAAGTCAGGCACTCAACAACGCTACGATGCCTTTTGGTTTGGCTCTCGCAAGTAAAGGATTTGCAGCTGTGCTCGAAGATCCGCATCTGCGCGCCGGCCTAAATGTCTATCGGGGCCGGCTAACCTATAAGGCTGTCGCCGAGAGTCTTGGGCTTCCCTTCTCGCCGATCGAACAGGCTGCGGCCTGATCCCAGAGGGGCCCCTGCGGACGTTTCTCGCAGACTTGGGCCACTCTCTTCTTGGGAGTGGCCCGCTTTCTTAAGGGTAGCTATTTTTTGAGCGCGAATGGTTTGTTGCGCCTACATCGCTCTAGAAGGTGAGTTGGTTGCGTGATTGGCCGAGCGGCCGCTTCAATGAGCGTGGCGAAAACGGCGGTTGCAAGAAACTACGTTGAGACTTCTTCCAAACCGGCGGAGCGCCAGGGCCTCGTCGTTCCGTCTGCCGTGCTCGCAAATCAGCCGAGCTGTACTTCGTCCGCAGCGCGGTCAGGCACGTCTTCCTTCCATCGAACAGAGCCGAAGGGACGCTCCAGCATGCGATGGACGCGCACGGGACCCGGCCCGATGTGAAACGCGCTCGCCTCCTTCTCGAGCGCACGCTCTGACAAGGTCGCGCGGTTGCGCTGGTGTAGATAGTCCAGCCAGGTCGGGCAGTGATAGCGCTCGGTCCACAGCTCTGGATCAGCGATGTCGCGCGCGATCGACCAGCCGTAAGCGCCGTTACGCTGCCGGAATAACTGTACGTCCTGCATAAGGTTGTGGAATGGCCGCGCGTTTTCGTGTGCGATGCGATACTCGATTTCAACCACAAGCGGCCCGCTCCGCGCCGTGAGCGGAAGCCGCACCTCGGGATGGGCCAGCATCTCGGCGTCATCATCTCGTGCGATGATGCGCGGCATGTGCAGCCAAACTCCTAAGAACGGTGAAGCGATCATCAGGGCGGCGGAGGCCAGAAGCGCGTTGTCGACCCCGGCTGCGTCCGTGACATGTCCCCACGCCCAGCTTCCCACCGCGATCCCACCTGAGCTCGCTGTCTGGTAAGCCGCCAAGGCGCGCCCGGCAACCCATCTCGGAGCCGACAGCTGCACGCCTATACTGAAAATCATCCACGCCATCATCCACACGGTTCCGGCAAGGACCAGCGCCGCCCCCGTCAAAATCGGCTGACGGCTGAGGGCAACTGCGGCAACTGCACCCCCCATCGATATCGAGCAGGCGCGTATCGCAGCCTCGCCACTCATCCGTTTGCGCACCTCGGTGATCGCGAAGGCACCAAGTACCGCGCCTAAACCAAAGGCGCTCAGCATGGTGCCGTAGGTCTGCGCGCCGGCATTCAAGAGGCCGCGCGCGACCAATGGCATCAGGGCTACAATCGCGCCGCCCGTTAGCCCCAACACCATAGAGCGGATCACAACGATCTTGATCGGTGGCGAATTGGCGATGTAGCGTGCTCCTGAAATGATGGCGCGGCTGAGCCGTTCGCGCGGCAAGCGCGCGGGGGCTGAGGTGCGTTTCCAGAGGAACAGCGCGAGCATCAGAGGAAGATAGAGCAGGGCATTCAGAGCAAACGCAGCCATCGCTCCCGAAGCCGCCACAACGATCCCGCCAATCGCCGGGCCGACGCTGCGGGCGATATTATAGCTGATTCCGTTTAGTGCTACCGCCGAAGCCAATGTTTCCGATGGTACCTGCTCACTGACCGATGACTGCCAAGCCGGTCCCATCAAGGCCATGCCCGTTCCGACGGCGAAGCAGAGTGCCAATAAGATTCTTGGTGTAAGCAATCCTAGCCAGGACAGGATCGTCAGGAGAGTTGCGCCAGCAAATGCAATTCCGATCGAAATCAGGGTAACGATCCGGCGGTCGTACGTATCGGCAACGGCCCCGGCGGGCATAGCGATCAGCATAACCGGGAACATAAGCGCTGTTTGCACCAACGCGACCTTGTCAGCCGATGTCGTCATCTCAGCCATCGCCCAGGCCGCGCCGACGCCCTGCACCAGAATCCCCAAGTTGGAAAACAGGCTCGCCAACCAGACGCGTCGAAACGTGGCGTGGCGGAGCGGAGCGGTAATACCGTCGATGTTGAGCGTTTCGCCCTTCGAGAGGTCAGTCATGCCGGCTCATGTGGCTTGTTGGCGCTTTCTGGACCAGCCTGGGAGATGCACATGGAAGCCAAACTCGGATGGGCGTTTCGACATATCTTCCTGCACTTTCCAAGGTGCATCGGACTGAATGGCTCACGCAGTTGAGCGAGCAAATCAGATGGGAGATGCAGCTGAGAGTGAAGGAGGTCCCAAATGTTTTAACCGTTCCTCAGCGTTGACTTGGCGACATCGGACACGCGTTCATGCCCGATCAGCGGCATCGGTGCCGTCGTGACAGCCCTGCTTGCCTGCGGATTGATCACCCGCACAGCCTGGAGCCATAGTAACCTTCGCCCGGGCCTTCCACTTCTCCTAGACTATCATTCTCGCGGCGGGTGTTATTCATTCTTGCTCCCCATTCGCGCAGCAGTTACGGCGTGGTGCGCGCGGTTGCAATACTTTCGCTCAGGCGAAGAGGAATGCTTGCGTCAGCTGGTGAGTGGCATCGAACCTGATGAGCCCGGCGCAACCCTCTTCCAAAGACCTCTCCTCGGCTAACGCTCACTGAGAGTACAGGCACGTCTCTGCGGGTTTGTCGCGTTCTAGTCGAATAGCCGATGAAAACGTGCGTAAAAAGAGCGGCATTCGATGAGAGACATCGCTGTCAACTCTCGTCAATCCTCGTCTGGAATTTCTACGGGAATCGCAAAGCCTGTCTTTACGCGGTCCATCACGACCATCGTCTTGAATCCTTTGATGTCCGGGTTCTCGTAGAAGAATCGACGGGTGAATTGCTCGTAGTCCTCCATAGTACGTGCGGTGATGTACAAGACGAAGTCAGCGTCGCCGGTAACGTAAAATCCGTTTACCACTTCAAGCGAGCCTTTGATTGCCTTCTTAAATCTATCGATGATGTCAGCACGTTCCCGCTCTAGGCTTACGAGGACAAGCATCTGAATCGGTCTTCCTACCATCTTCGCCGAAACGATCGATACATCGGCCTCAATGATTCCGTCCGAGCGGAGCCTCTTCAACCGCCGTTGACACGCAGTAGCAGAAAGTCCCGCCAGCTCGCCAATCACCTCTGAAGTCAGGCGGTTGTTCTTTTGTACAATCTCGAGAATGCGGGCGTCGGTTCGGTCATATTGCACGATAGGGCCTCCGGTGAATTTCATCGCTATCCCGCCATTTTAAGCAGAAAAACTTTCCAGCATCCCGCCAAAAGCGACGCAAATCTGTTTCAGGGATGAGTATCCTGAATGTCGTGAAAATATCAACAAGTTCACTGCCGTCAGGACGAGCGCTTGTTTAGTGGCGATGATACCACCAGAAGTAGCGGAATAAAGCCGTCAGGAGAGCTTCGCGGAAGTGAGCAGTCGTACCGGTCGGTGCTTTGGCGCAGTGCATCGGCTCGTCTTCGGTGTGCGAGTGTGACGGCATTCACCGGGGGATGTGGCGTCTGTGCGTTGACTGCGAGGGCTGCCGGTAGCACACGTGCCGGAGAACGCTGAATCGAGGAGAGTGGAGCTTGGGTTTGAGTGCTGAACGCAATGCCGAGGGCAAGGAAGCTCGCTTGATCGATCGGTTAAGCGAAGGTGAGACATTCGTTTCGGCCAGGGCATCATTCGCTTCTAGCTACAAGGATGCGAGGGCAACGTTTCTTGCGGTGCTGCCCCACGCGCGCTCCTTCGTGCTCCCCGGCTTTCTGGGGCCGGAGAAGGAGGATCTGTCAGTCGATGTCGGGTGGGTCGGGGATTCGCAAGCCGAGTGCGTCCTGGTCGTAATCTCTGGTACGCATGGTCCGGAGGGTTTCTGTGGGTCCGGCATTCAGATGGATTGGCTCACGCTCCTAAAGGACAGTTGCCTTCCTCCGAACGTTGCCTTGCTCTTCATTCACGGTCTTAATCCCTACGGCTTCGCTTGGGACCGCCGAGTCACACAGGAGGGCTGCGATCTCAACCGCAACTTCGTCGATTTCGCCGCTGGTGCTCCCGGCAATCCCGGCTATGATCAGCTGCGGGCTCATTTAGTGCCTCCGACTCTCGAAGGTGCGTCATTTGAGACTGCGCGTGAGGCCATCCGGCAGTTCAAGAGCGCGAACGGGGAGCGCGCTTTTCAAATTGCCCGAAAGGCCGGTCAATACACAGATCCCAACGGAATGTTCTTCGGCGGATTTGAGCGCGCGTGGTCGGCGCGCACGCTGGATCTGATCGCTCGTGAGTACGCGCTGGTCGGCCGCAAATTCGTCGCGGTCATCGACGTGCATACCGGGCTTGGACCATACGGCTACGGCGAACTTCAAAGTGAGCATATTGCCGCGAGTCAATCGCAAGCCATTGCGGACCGCATGTTTGGGCCGAGTGTCACGTCAGCCGATCTTGGGACATCGGCTTCGATCCCCATTCACGGCTCGCTCCAACTCTACTGGGAGCATCTTCTTGGCGATGGCCGGTACCTTTATCTTTGCCTCGAGTACGGAACCTTCGACACAGAGGCCGCCCAGCGGGTACTGCTGGCCGATCAATGGCTTCACGTGCATGGCGGTGGCGACCGGAAAGGGGCCTTCGGCCGCGAGGTCCGAGCCCGCATGCGGGCACATTTCTGTCCCGACGATCCGTGCTGGAAAGAGGCGGTGCTGTTTCGTGCCCGGCAGGTGCTGCGTGAGGGTTTGTCGGGATTGCAGCGAATAGTGGAAGGCGAATTCGAGTTGCCGCGTGGTTCCGGTAATGACGCGTTGGCTTCCTATGCCGCGTTCGGCAAGGCCGATTGGTCGGTGGCACCCAAGGGAGATTTTTGATGTCAAAACGAATGATGAGTATCGGCGCTTCAATCCGCGGACTCGGCTACAACGCATCCGCTTGGCGACATCCTGACGTCGATCCGACCGTCCAGGAGTCGATCTCGTTCTATGCCGACGCAGCAAAAAGATCCGAAGCCGCAAAACTCGATTTTATATTTCTGGCGGATAATCTTGCTGCGACGTCGATGGACGATCGGCCGAAAGGTGCGCTTGGACGTGCTCATGACAATATTACGCTCGAGCCGCTCACAGCAATGGCGGCTATCTCTGTCCTGACCAGCAGGATCGGATTGGTCGCCACGTGCTCAACCAGTTACCAGCAGCCATACCATGTTGCCCGTCAATATGCCTCCCTTGACCATATAAGCGGGGGCCGGGCAGCGTGGAATGTCGTTCCATCATATCGGCAGAGCGAAGGAGCCAATTTCGGCCTTTCGGAACCTCTGTCGCACAGCGAACGCTATGAACGGGCCCAGGAATTTATTACCGTCGTTCAAGGACTTTGGACTAGCTGGGATCGCGACGCATTCGTCTACGACAAGAAGTCGGGCGTCTTCTTCGATCCGGCCAAAGTTCACGCGCTTCAACACCGCGGCAAATACTTTCAAGTGGAAGGACCGCTCACGGCCACTCGATCGCCTCAAGGCAGGCCCGCGATCTTTCAGGCGGGCGAATCGGGGCCCGGCGTTGAGCTTGCCGCGAAGTTCGCAGACGCGGTCTACACCGTGCCATTGCAGAAGGCAGTCTCAATCCAGCAGAGACAGCTCATTCGGCGAACAGCGGCCAAGCACGGGCGCAGCGAAGATTCGGTGAAAGTCATTCCCGGCATTCAGCCGATCGTTGCCCCAACAAGGAAAGAAGTTGAAGACAAACTGGAGTTGCTGCGCTCGATTGCTGATCCGATCAAGGAGATGGGCAGATTGATCATCCAGTTCAAGGATATCTCGAAGTACGAACTTGACGATATCCTTCCAGCAACCTTCGTCGAATCCTGCGTCACAAGTTCGGCAAGACCCCTTGCCGAGAAGGCGGTCGCGTCCAAGTGGACCATGAGACGCCTATGTCAGGAGATGGCGATCGGCCAGCAACGGATTCTAGCAGGCACTCCCGAAGAAATCGCGGCGGACCTTGCTGACTGGTTTGACAGTGGGGCATGCGACGGGTTCAACGTTTCACCGTCGCATATGCCCGGCGGACTCTTCGATTTCTTGGATCAGGTCGTGCCGATCCTGCAGGACCGTGGCTTGTTCCGAGCTGACTATTCCGGGCTCACATTACGTGAGCACCTCGGCGTTGCGCGCGATATCTCGTGAGCACCCTTCCATTCTGAATTTGTTCCGAAACATGAGCCGAATCCGCGCGCCGGTCCGATCGAACCGGCGTACTCACCAGATTAGCTGAACAAGGTACAACCGCAATGGAGCAGTCTTCCCTTTCGTCAATTGATTCACGGTCGCTTCGGTATGCGCTGAGCCGCTTTGCCTCGGGAATCACTGTGATCACGGGAATAGCGGATCACGCGCCAACTGGTTTTACGTGCCAATCGTTCTACAGCGTCTCTCTGAACCCACCGCTTATATCCTTCTGCGTGATGAAAACATCTAAAAGTTGGCCCAGCATCCGCTCGTCCCGGAACTTCACTGTGAACGTTCTTTCTGAGGAGCAACAGGCCGTATCAGATGTCTTTGCAAAGTCTGGCGGAGACAAGTGGAAGCATGTCCACTGGGTTCCATCCGCGAGCGGCAAGGCAATACTCGCAGAGACTTTGATGTGGCTGGATTGCTCGCTGCATTCGGAACACGAATTTGGCGACCACTTCATGGTCATTGGGAAGGTCAACGAGATGAGCCCTATCGATTGGGATAGGCACAGAAATCCATTGATCTACTTCAAGGGACAATACCGCCAGCTCCAAGCCCACGATAGTTAGTGGCTCGCAACAGGTGAACTCTAATTTCACGCGGGGTGATCTTGTGGGCTTCATACGCCGTAAATGTTGCAAGCGCTGAGCGATATGGACCATTCTGTCCTCTAGAGCGCAGGCAACTGCTCTCCAATGAAACAGATAAAGGTTACTGGCTCGAGGCTGGTTCTGGCCCACTTACACGTGGTGACGGCGAAACTCGCATGGCGCAGTTGTGTTCGGCGCAAGGCATTCGCAATTCGATATAAAGACTGGCGTGGTCGCTCGGCATCGGTGGCTACCATAGGCTTCCGCGCGACACCAGATCCGGTAATTCAGGCGAGCGTACGCGGCGCCTGAACGCCTAGACGCGCCTAGCAAAGCTCCCGGCCATTCTGCAGAGAGAGGGAGCCGGCCCGATCCAGCCCCGCCCGGAGCTGACCTTCTCGCTTGTACGGTCTCGAAAGAGGTGCGTGGGCACGGTGACGGCCGCAAACGGTCTGCGGTGGAATTCTCCGGAAACTCCTGTGTGTTGCAGGAAATCATCTGGGCGGCACGGAAACGCGACGCGAATATGTTTGCGATCGCGATAGGATGAAGGCTGCGGCGTTCAGCCAAGCGGCTACCTTGGGACTTCTCCAATGAGTTTTCATAGTGTTCGATCTGAGCAGCCGGAGGGGCTCGCTAAGCAATACCTGCGGAATCTGCGCAGGCGCGATTTCCTTGCCGGCGCTGCCTTGATCGATGGTTGCTGGGTCTCTAGCCAGCATACAGACGTCGTAGTCGATCCGGCCACTGGCGACGAGATCGCCGATGTTGCTCGTTGTAACGCTGCTGATATGAGCCGCGCGATTGCTGCGGCCGAACAAGCCTTTCCTAAATGGCGAGCGTTGTTGCCGGCAAGGCGCGGCGCAATTCTTAGATCTTGGGCTTCCTTGTTGCTCGAGCATTCCGACGAGCTCTCCATCCTGGTAACGAGCGAGCAGGGCAAGCCGCTCGAGGAGGCGCGCCACGAAATCGCCTACGGTGCAGGATTTCTCGAATGGTTCGCTGCAGAAGGGGAGCGCGCCTACGGCGAGACAATACCGAGCCACAAGGTCGGGAGCTTGCTCCAGGTGCGAATGCAGCCGATCGGCGTCACCGCGGCGATTACACCTTGGAATTTTCCTGTCGCCATGATTACGCGGAAGGCGGGCGCCGCCCTAGCAGCCGGTTGCCCGATGATCGTGAAGCCTGCTGTAGAAACCCCACTTTCCGCTCTGGCGGTCGCGCGGTTGGCTGAGCAGGCTGGTGTCCCACGCGGGGTGTTTCAGATGCTTGTTGGCGATCCAGTCGAGCTTTCGGCATCGTTGCTGCGCGATCCGAGAGTGCGCGCTCTTTCGTTTACGGGCTCAACGCAAGTTGGTCGTCTGCTTTTGCAGGGGGCGGCGGACACGGTGAAGAAGGTGTCGCTCGAGCTCGGTGGGCATGCTCCCTTTGTCGTCTTTGACGACGTTGATCTTGACAGGGTCATCAAGGGGGCGATGGCCGCGAAATTTGCGACATCGGGCCAGGATTGCTTGGCCGCAAACCGAATCTACGTCCAAAGGGGAATTTACGACGCCTTTGTCGAGGCCTTCGCCGCAGCAATGGCCCGTCTCAAGGTTGGTCACGGCCTCGATCCCGCAACGGACATTGGTCCCATGACTAAACTGTCTGTCGCCAATAAGTGCAGGATCCAAATCGACGATGCGGTCGCAAAAGGCGCGAAGATCATCTCCACGAAACCCTACGGAGACCTGGGCGCGAACTTTGTTGCTCCGACGCTGCTGAGCGACGTTACCGAGCAGATGCTCGTAGCCCAGGAAGAAACCTTTGGCCCGGTGGCCGCAGTGCTGCCATTCGCCACTGAGGAAGAAGTTGTCGCGCGAGCAAATTCAAACGAAATGGGGCTAGCTGGCTACGTCTATACCGACGACCTTCGTCGAGCGCTCCGCCTTTCCGAGCAAATCGAGTGCGGAATGCTTGGCATCAATACCGCGTCATTCACAGGGCCACCTATCCCCTTTGGCGGATGGAAGCAATCTGGGCTTGGCCGGGAAGGATCGCGCCACGGATTAGCGGAATACATGGAACTGAAATACGTCTGTTTTGGCGACCTAGCAGCTTAGGGAGAAAAGAATATGAACACAATCAAGACCATAGCTGAAATGGATCGCTCAAGCGTCCTGCACCCTTTTACCCAGCTCAAAGAATTCGCGACCGGCAAAATCGGTGATCCGACGATCGTGGTCGGGGGCAAAGGCATTCGCATCGAGGACGCGCAGGGGCATAGCTATATTGATGGCTTTGCTGGCTTATACTGCGTCAACATTGGGTACGGTCGAACGGAGGTAGCCGAGGCAATCGCGCGGCAAGCCTATAAGCTAGCCTATTATCACACGTATGCTGCGCACACGACGGAAGAGCTCGCGATCTTGTCTGATCGACTCGTGCGAATGGCGCCTGGCAAGCCAAGCAAAGTTTTCTACGGGCTCTCCGGGTCGGACGCCAACGAGACGCAGGCTAAGCTCGTTTGGTATTACAACAATCTTCGCGGACAGCCCAAGAAGAAGAAGATCATATCGCGCGAACGCGGTTACCATGGCTGCTCGGTCATCTCGGGCTCGATGACTGGAATGTCATTCTACCACGATCACATGGACCTTCCTTTCCCAGGTATTTTGCACACGGGCGCACCGCACTACTATTGGGGTGCCGAGCCGGGTGAGACGGAAGAGGCTTTCTCTAAGCGGCGCGCGGCAGAACTTGAGCAGTTAATCTTGCGGGAAGGACCGGAAACAGTCGGTGCTCTCATTGCTGAACCGGTACTAGGGACAGGCGGTATCACGCCCCCGCCCGTCGGCTATTGGCGAGAGATCCAGGCTGTGCTCCGCCGCTACGACGTTCTCTTGATCGCCGACGAGGTGATTTGTGGATTCGGCAGGACCGGCGCTGACTTCGGCAGTACCCTCTATGGGATCGAGCCAGACTTAGTGACGGTCGCCAAGGGCCTGACCTCTGGCTATGTCCCACTTTCGGCAGCAATCGTAGGGGACAAGGTATATGCCGTCATGGAGGAGGCAGCCGAGCGCGTCGGGGCTTTCTCGCATGGCTATACTTATTCCGGACATCCAATCGCTGCCGCTGCAGCCAATGCCGTCCTCGATATTGTAGAAAAAGAGCGACTAGCCGACCGCGCCAGGATTGTCGGCTTGCATTTCCAGAAGCGGCTCAAGGAGCGCTTTGCGCAGTTGGAGATTGTAGGAGAAGTACGCGGCGTTGGGTTGCTTGGCGCGGTCGAGTTCGTTGCGGATCGCCATGCAAAGCGGCGGTTCGATCCGCAGTTGAAGGTCGGCGCGCGTATTTCGAAGGCAGCGCGTGACCGAGGACTCATTGCTCGAGCAATGCCGCACGGCGATATCCTGGGCTTTGCACCGCCCTTGGTCGTCTCCGAAGCCGAGATTGATGAGATTGTCGATCTCGCGTATCGAGCGACAAAACAGGTGATGGACGAATTGGCAAATGAATCAGCAACGGCCTGAAGCCGTGGAGTACCGCTCGCACCCATGGGCGCTGGTCGGAGATGTCGTTCGGCACCCGGACGGCTGCATGGCATCCGGCGCCACGCTGGAGCTTGGCCCTTGCACTCGTGCTTCTTCTTTTCTGAAGCGCGTTTTGTGCACCTTGCCTCCGCGGGCTCAGCGATGAATGGGGCCTGGAGGAGCGATCAGGCAATCCCTCCAAATCCCATTTGGCGACCGTCTTCGGCGCCGCTTTGAAATGCTAGGCCACCCTCGGCGCTGGCTCAGCCCACCTTCCACCACGCTTCGGACCATCGCCTCTCAATCTTTGGGCGTGAAAGGCTCATTGTTTTGGACGTTCGATCTGGTCTCTCCTTTGAAGACTGAAGCTTCGCAACCTTAGCTCCTCCGTTCAGACCAGATGGACAAGCTCCTCAGAGACCACACCTAGTCGGCAACGCGAGCGCTGGACGTTGCGCGGCTTAGCCACTCGACTATCTCAGGGTCGCGCCTCCGAAGTATCGAAGTATCAAGCAAGCCGACGATTCAACCAGTTCGGCCGACCGCCGCCATGCGCTTGGAGCGGCTTCGAGGACAGATGGGCGGGTTTCCTCGGACGGCTATCCATGCCCGCGACAGGCGGAGGGACATTCCATCATGTTCGAGGCGCCTAACGCGGTAGGGGCGCCGTGGCCTCGCGAACGAATTCAGCACAAATCCTGTACCGAGCGTTGGATTTATGCGGGAAGTTCCGGAATATTGCGGTTTATCGCCCTAAAAGCGAGTCTACGGTTAGGAAAACGGGCGCTGCCCTCCAGGCAGCGCTCAGAATTCAGATAGATAATGAGGAGATCAGGGATGAAGCGCTTGGCGGTTAAGGAAATCGTTCCAGACTTCGTTGGGGAAATTAGCGAGTTCCCGGTTCATGCTATCGATGAGCAGGTGGGCGAGGAATTGCGCAAGGCGTGGACGGAATATCCAGTGCTTCGCTTCCGCAATGTCCCGATTGGTGATGCTGAGCAGATCGCCATTACCAAGATCTTGGGACCGGTCTTTCTGACCACTAATGTTCAACATGGCAAGCGGGAGTACTCTCCGGAGATCTTTGTGATTGCGAATAAGAAGAATCCGGATGGAAGCCCTGCGGGCGATCTGGGCGATGGCGAGGTGCAATGGCACACCGACCACTGGTGGATCGACGAGCCGCCTTCCGCTGCTCTACTTCGTGCCTTGGAAGTGCCTGCAACGGGCGGCAACACCTACTGGGCCAATATGTACAGTGCATATGCGACGCTCCCGCAACCGATGAAGAAGCGATTGTCCGGGCTGTACATTCATCATCAGGACGTGCTCGACATTTCGGGTGCTACACGTCGAGGTAAAGAACTTCCCTCCTCTCCAGACTTCGCGACCTGGCCGGGCGTCGATCACCCCATAGTTGTGCGCCACCCGGCTTCTCGCCGGCTCTGCCTGTACCTCGGTGCTAGTCGGGAGCGGAGCGCGATCGTCGGCATGAAGCAGGATGAGGCGCGCGAGCTGCTGGAGCAACTGTGGCAACATGCCACCAGTCCCGAACACCTCTGGTACCAAAAGTGGATGCCGGGTGATATGATCATCTGGGATAATCGCTGCCTTCTTCATCGTCGCGATCAGTTCGATCCCGAGTCCGTTCGCCTGATGCATCGCACGACTGCCCAAGGACAACGTCCAGCAGCAGCAGTCTGATCAAAGCAGATCGTCTAATCGAGTAACTGGTCCGCCCGGATCGGGTGATATCAGTCCGAAGCGGGGTTACTCTCTATCACGGGATCGATTGCGAACTCACGAGGGTCGCCATGAAACATTCAATTGACGCCAGGCTTCAACAATCCGGCTGTAGCCGCCGAAGGTTCCTGCGAGCCGCTGCCGCCGCAATGACCGTTCCTGTAGTTGCGGGGTCGACGGCGGCCTTTGCGCAGGAAAAGCTCGCTGGCAGCGGCGAGGTCGTGGTGTACAGCTATGGCGGATCTTTCACCGAGGGAGTTCGGCGACGCGTGTATGAACCGTTTACGAAGGCCACGGGAATTAAAGTAATCGATGTCGTCGCCGACCTCGCCGAGCCCCAGGTCAAGGCGATGTTCCAGGCAGGGCGGATCGACTGGGATATCGCTTATGTCGTGGCGCAGAACTATCCGGCCATGCACGAGGCCGGAATGTTTGTGCCGATCGACTACAGTCTGTGGGACGAAGAGTCGCTTGCAGGAACCCAATCGCAGACGCGCCTAGGTGATGCGGTTGCCATATACGCAGTGGGCATGGTGCTTGCTTACGATCAGCGCGCCTTTCCGCAGGGCGGCCCGCAAAGCTGGCCAGACTTTTGGGACGTCAAGGGCTTCCCGGGACCGCGGGGCCTGTTCGCTTCCGAAGCTACGCGCAATATCGTCTCTGCGCTGCTTGCAGGCGGAGCCTCGACGAAGGACATTTGGCCGCTCAGCGATGACAAGCTGGATCGGGCATTTGCCAAGCTTGACGTGATTAAGCCACACATTACGAAATGGTGGGCCGCTGGCGGCGAGCCTATCCAGCTCCTAATCAGCCGTGAATACGCGATGAGCAACGTGTACGACGGCCGCGCGCTGGCCGCAATCCGCCAAGGCGCGCCGATCAAGCTCACCTGGAACGGGGGCTACTTGAGATACAACTACGCGACCATTCTAAAGGGGGGTCCCAATACAACGAATGCGCAAAGGCTAATCGCGTTCTTAAATCGCGCTCAGATAGCAGCTGGCTGGACACAGGGTACCGGCTATCCCGGACCGAACACCAATCAACTCGATTACCTTTCGACGGAGCTGATCCCGTTGCTCAACATCAACCCCGAAAACATGGCGAAGTGCGTCATCGAGGATACCGCGTGGCTCGCGGCAAAGCGGCCGGACGGTACGACGAATGTAGATTATCTCCAGGAACGTTGGCTGGCATGGCGCGCACGATGAGCTCTCTTAAAATCGGGGAAACCACGCGGGCCTTACAGTCGGCCCGGCCCACCCCATGGGCCTGGCTGATGCTGCCCGGAATTATCTTCCTCGCGGTACTCTTCGTTGCGCCGCTCGGGTGGCTCTTGTTGCTGTCCTTCGGGATCCCTGACTGGACGGTCGCGCATTTCGTGCGTATCGCGCAGAATCCCGCGTATATCGGCGTGATGCGCACGACGTTGCAGATTAGTTGCGTGGTGACTGCGCTCACGTTCGTCCTATCCTACCCAATCGCCTACGCGCTTACGACAGGTGGACCAAAGCTGCGCACTTTCCTACTCATCGCGGTCGTGCTGCCCTTTTTTACGAGCGTTCTGGCGCGGACCTTCGCCTGGGTAGTTCTTCTCGGACGAAATGGCGTCATCAACGAGATCCTGCTCCAGCTTGGCTGGGTGTCCCAACCGGTCGCCATGCTCTACAACCGAACCGGCGTGATCGTCGGCATGACTCACGTCGTCATGCCCCTGATGATCCTGCCGATGTTCACGGTAATGTCCGGAATCGACCAGAGGCTGCTGCGTGCCGCGAGAGCTAACGGAGCGAGCCCACTCGCAGCCTTTCTTACTGTGTTTCTGCCGCTCAGCCTCCCTGGCCTAATCGCAGGCATTTTGCTCGTCTTCATAAATTGTCTTGGCTTCTACATCACTCCGGCCTTGCTCGGTGGCGTATCGGACGTCACCATCACCATGGAAATCAGCGCGCAAGTCGTGGGCCAGCTCAATTGGAACTTTGGCTCGGCCCTGTCTACCGTCCTATTGGTAGCTGTTATGTCCGTGCTGTGGCTAGGGTCTCGGTTCTTCCCGATTGAACAATTATTGGGGTTCTCCGATGATAAAGTCGGCTCGAATACCGCTGCCCGGCGTCAAATGGGAACGCGCTGGCTTATGCGAGTCGGTTCCGCCGCGAACACGCTCGATCGGTGGCTCCCTTCCATGGGCGGTCGGGGTGTCCCCATCTTTGCGAGCTTCTTGGCGGTACTTCTCCTTCTCCCGGTATTGATCGTTGCCTACCTTTCGTTCGGTGCTTCGTCCTATTTTGTTTTCCCCGTACCAGGCTACTCGCTGCAAAATTACGAACGCTATTTTTCCGACCCTTTGTGGCTGCGCGCTACCGTGACTAGTGTCCGTATTGCGCTGATGGCCACGGCCATGGCAACCATGCTTGGCGCCATGCTCGCCTTTGGTCTGTCGCGCGGTCGTATCCGCGGCCGTGGAGCAATGATCGCACTCGTGCTCTCGCCAATTATCATGCCAAGTGTCGTGGTCGCGGTCGCGACCTATTTCGTGCTGGCTCGGGTGGGGCTGCAGGGTACAGAGTTTGGCTTGGCACTTGGTCATGCTGTGCACGCCATCCCATATGTTGTGGTGATAGTAGTCGCCAATCTACGGGACCTCAATCCAACCTACGAACGAGCGGCGCGCAGCCTTGGCGCTGGGCCTGTAGCTACGTTCCGCACGATCATCGCACCACTGGTTATGCCGGCCCTCATCGTTGCTGCCTTCTTTGCATTCCTCATCTCGTTCGATGACGTCGTGTATGTGCTGTTCCTGGGGATTGGAAGGATCACCACCCTTCCGATGCGCATGTGGGAAGGGATCACCCAAGACATAAATCCGACCATTGCGGCCGTGGCCACTCTGCAGATGGTACTCGCCACGATCGTGATCGTCATCAATACGCTGCTGGGGCGCCGAAATACTCGAAGCTAGCGCGCGGTTCGTGCAAGAAACAAACGTCATTATTCTAGGGAGCTAAAATGTTGATGAGGGCCATGCCTAGCAGCACTGATTTGAAAACCGGTGGCATAGCGCTGCAGGACCTAAAAAAGCGTTATGGTGGAGCAACGGCGGTTGACCAGGTCAGCTTTTCCGTCTCGCCAGGAGAATTCATCTCCTTGCTCGGTCCCAGCGGATCGGGGAAAACCACAACCTTGATGATGATCGCTGGCTTCGAGATGCCGGACAGCGGTCGAGTACTGCTAGACGACAAGGACATCACGCGCCTGCCGCCGCACCGTCGCGAACTCGGCGTGATTTTCCAGAACTATGCTCTTTTCCCACATATGACGGTTGCGGAGAATGTGGGGTATCCTCTTCGAATGCGGCGTGTCCCGAAGACAGAGCTCGAAGCTCGCGTCAATCGAGTACTCGACCAGGTACATCTGGGTGCTTTCGCGTCGCGTCGCCCGCACCAATTGTCCGGCGGTCAGCAGCAGAGAGTCGCAATCGCACGCGCTTTGGTATTCGATCCCCCCGTTCTTCTCCTCGATGAGCCACTGGGCGCCCTAGACAAGAAGCTCCGCCAGCACCTGCGGAACGAGATCAAGACGCTGCACAGGAACGTCGGCAAGACGATGATCTACGTCACGCACGATCAGGAAGAAGCGCTCGCCATGTCAGATCGGGTTGCGGTGATGCACGAGGGGCGCATTCGGCAGGTCTCCACACCGCAGGACCTCTATCGCAAGCCGAAAGATTTGTTCGTGGCGAGCTTCGTGGGTGAGGTCAACCTCATACCCGCAAGGCTCAAGTCGGGCGTCACTCATGGTCCTGAAGACGAGACGTTGGCTGCACCAGCGTGGTCGGATGGGGACAGGGATGCAACACTATGTGTGCGTCCCGAACATATGCGCTTCAGCACGGGTGAGGCAGCAGGACCTGGTATTCACGGGCAGGTCATTGGCATGACGTTTGTGGGCGACGCGACGATCCTCGAATTCCGGAGCAAGTCCGGCTTGCAGCTAACCTCCAAGGTGTTGAACATGTCGGCTGACACAATGCCGGGCGTCGGCGACAACTGTACCGCCTCGTGGGCCGCTTGCGATGCAACGATCCTCACAGAATAGGTTGGCAGCTTGGCCAACAATCGGTGTTACGGCTGTCGTCCTCTGATGCGCAGCGCCGCTAAACGTAAAGAAATAGAGACAAACATGACCAAGAGCCCTGACGTTACAATTCTCCTCAACCACCCTGCTGCGGAATCTTATGCTAGTCTCATAGGGGACCGCTTCCCGCGAGTTCGTACGATCATAGCGCCGGATCCTGCTCGGCTCGAACAGCACATTGGGGAGGCAGACGCGCTACTCGCGTTTCGGTTCCCTGTTGAGGTGTTTGATAAGGCAAAGAAGCTGCGCTGGTTCCAGTGCACCGGTGCAGGTGTCGATTCCATGACCTCAATCCGCGATAGGGCAGGCCACATCACGGTAACCAATGCCCGCGGTATCCACGGCGACATTATCGCCGATTACGTCATGGCCGGCGCTACCATGCTACACTGGAATTTCCGCAGGCTCTTGCGCGAGCAGGCGGACCGAAAGTGGAATCCGAGCTACGTAACGCCGTTAGCCGAAAAGACGCTCGGCGTGGTCGGGCTGGGCTCGATCGGGGCAACCATCGCACGGCGCGCCAAGAGCGCTGGAATGACCGTCGTCGGCTCGAAGCGAGATATATCAGCTCCTGTCGACGGCGTTGACAGGCTATTTACATCCACCGCGCTTCGGGACCTGCTGCCGCTCTGCGATTTCGTGGTGCTGGCTGTGCCTGCAACGGCGGAGACAGTGGGGCTCATCGGCGCAGCCGAGATCGCGTGCATGCGACGCGATGCCTTTCTAATCAACATCGCGCGCGGGAACGCCGTCGTTGAAGCCGAGCTGGTCGAGGCACTCCAAGGAGGCACGATCGCCGGTGCAATGCTCGACGTGTTTGAACAAGAGCCGCTGCCGCAGGACAACCCTCTATGGGACCTCTCGAACGTGATTGTGACACCGCACGTGGCGGGAAGCCCGAACAACTATACAGAGCGAGCATTCTCCGTCGTCGGAGATAACATTGATCGATTTCTGAAAGGCCAGCCGCTCAAAAACGTCGTGGACCTCAAGCGCGGCTATTGAACCCGAGCGCTGGCTGTCTAGCAGGCCGGGGGCCCCGATCGGTTCGGGCCAACGTGCGGGCTCAAGTCCGGGGCCGTTACAGCCGTGGATTGTATCTTGCAGGCTGTTGCGGCTCGTGACCGCTAAATTGAATGCTTCGCCGAGGGTGACCTCTCGGTGTCGAGCAACGCCCGTGAGCGGTCGGGCTAAAGCGCTGCTGCGTGCGTCCATATCGAACGCTCACTTGCAGGTGGCATCGCTAAAGACAGGAAGGTGTGCGCATGGTTGCTGCTTTAGACCTAGAAAACCATCGGCCTAGCGACTATCGATCTTCCGGCGGGCGCGGAGCGCAACGATGACTGAAAAGCTCCTCGGCCTAGATCACGGACTAACCAACTATGGCGACAAGGAGTTCGCCCGCTTTCTGCGCCGATCATTTGCCCGGTCGATGGGGGTCTCGCGTGAGATGCTCGAAAAGCCAATCGTCGGCATTGCGATGACACCATCAGGATTCAATAACTGCCATCGCTACATGCCGGAATTGGTCGAGGCGGTCTCGCGCGGCGTCCTCGCGGCAGGGGCGTTGCCTCGGCCGTTTCCAACCATCTCGCTTGGCGAAGTCTTTCTCAACCCGACCAGCATGATGTATCGCAACCTTATGGCCATAGACACCGAAGAGATGATCGGTGGTCAACCCATGGACGCCGTGGTGCTGATTGGAGGATGTGACAAGACAGTGCCGGCGCAGTTAATGGGAGCAGCTTCGGCAAACCTGCCAGCGATACAGCTCGTCACGGGACCGATGTCGACGGGACGGCACAAAGGTCAACGGCTCGGCGCATGCACTGACTGTCGCGGGTTCTGGGGAAACTATCGAGCCGGTACTGTCGACGCCGACGAGATTCGGACCGTGGAGGGACGCCTGTCGGTGACAGCCGGGACCTGCGCCGTTATGGGCACTGCGTCAACGATGGCTTGTATCGCCGAAACCTTGGGCATGTCGCTGCCCGGCACTGCAGCCATTCCCGCCGTTCATGCCGATCGCCTGGTGGCGGCTGAAGAAACCGGTAAGGCTGCGGTCGGGCTGATCACCAGCAGGCTCACCCCTCGAGACATCATCACGCGCAAATCTATCGAGAACGCTTTGCGAGTCTTGCTGGCAGTGGGAGGCTCGACCAACGCTGTTGTACACTTGGCTGCGATCGCGGGCCGCCTGGGGATCAAGATTCCGTTGTCACGGTTCAACGAGCTTTCGGACGAGACGCCGGTGCTGGTGGATCTAAAGCCGGTTGGCCAAGGCTACATGGAAGATTTCCATGCAGCGGGTGGCATGGGAGCGCTGTTACGAGAATTGCGCCCACTTCTTCACCTGGACACAATCGATCTTGGGGGCCGCCGCCTGGAGGACCGCCTGGCCGAGGCCATTGATTGGGTAGATCGCGCCGTTATTCGCTCGTTCGACGAACCGATTTCCAGGACGGGAGGATTGGTCGCGCTGACCGGCAACTTGGCGCCGGACGGCGCTCTCTTCAAGAGGGCTGCGGCGACACCTTCGTTGTTCGAGTCAGAAGGACGGGCCGTTGTATTTACCGGGTTGGATGACTTGGGCAGGCGGATCGATGATCCGGACCTGGACGTTAGGCCCGACGACGTTCTGGTGTTGCAGAACGCCGGCCCTGTTGCTGCCGGCATGCCGGAAGCTGGCTACTTGCCAATCCCGAAGAAACTTGCCCAAGCAGGCGTAAAGGACATGATACGCATTTCTGATGCTCGCATGTCAGGGACGGCCTTTGGCTCGATCGTTTTGCACATCTCGCCCGAGGCGGTCGTTGGAGGTCCCCTTGCGGCCGTTCGCGATGGCGATCGCATCCGGCTTTCGATAGCTAACAAGAGCATTGATCTTCTTGTTGAACAGTCCGAGATCAAGCGACGCTTGGCCGAGCATCGGCCGCTGGCTGGGCCCGACCGGGGTTACAAGTCGCTGTATCGGAAGAGCGTGCTCCAGGCACCGGACGGTTGCGATTTCGACTTCTTGACACACCGTGAAACGACATGAGCTTCCCTCCGCCAGCTCCAGGATCCGACCACGTAGCGGGAAAACGCGAAGAATGAGGAAGTCGCGGCTTGCAATTTGCCGGGCCGCGTTGCTCAAGGTCCCGCTGGCGATCGGCTATCGCGATCCTCCGTGAAGTTGCGAAAAACGGCGGCTGTCCGCGGCAAAACTCGTGCCCCTAGCCGCACAGCGCAGAATTTCGACAGAACGGATCGCATATCAGCGGAATTCGACCGCAAAGCGGGCTATGCTTTTGTGCATGACATCCCAAGCTCCTCGCTCTCTCGGAATCCTTCACCTCGAACGAGGGCTGCCGCCGGGCGCCAAGCCTGCCGTGCCGCCTCCCGGCTCGATGCTGAATTCGGCCACGTTTGACTTCCCGACGATCTTGGAAACGGTCGCAGGCGCTTGGGTTGAGAACGTCGTCCGCGGCGACCCGGCGCTCGAGGCCGCCTTTATTGCGGCCGCGCAGCGGCTGATTGCCAGGGGGGCTGTCGCAATCAGTTCGACCTGCGGCTTCTCTGTCCGTCATCAGCAAGCGGTGGCCGCCTCGGTGAACGTGCCGGTGGTCATGTCCAGCTTGCTTTTGTTACCGGCATTGCTCCGCCAACTCTCACCGCGAGGCAAGATTGCCGTCCTTACCTATGACTCAAAACATTGTGGTCAAGACCTGCTGGGGATAGATGACCCGGACCACAGGAAGCGGGTCGTGATCGGCGGTATCGAGGGTGGCAAGTTTTGGCATGATGAGCTGAAGAAACCGGCCCCCCCGACCGATGTCGCCGCCATCGAGATGGATGTTGCTGGCTGCATCGATCGTCTCCGCACATCGCATCCGGAGATCGAGGTTATACTGTTTGAATGCGCGGCATTCCCGGTCGTGGCGCCCGCGATTCGTCGTACTTCGAAGTTGCCTGTTTACGATATTGCCTGCCTCTGCCAGATGACTATGGCATCAATGGCCTGAGCTCGCCGCCTCGCTCAACTGCAACAAATTGGAAGAAGCCGCAGCTACTGACCACAATTGGTCGACCTACCCGGGATAAGTGTTGATGAAGAAGCAACTGCATTTCGATCGCGCCGAATTCGCAGCGCGAGTTACGGCCGTCAAGCAGGCGATGGCTAGCAGGGGAATCGATATCCTGATCCTCTCGGAACCGGCCAACCAGAATTATCTGACCGGCTATAATGCATACTCTTTCTATACGCCGCAAACGGTGATCGTTGCGCTCAATCATGACGAGCCGATCTGGATTGGGCGGTTCATGGATCGTATTTCGGCGGTTATGACCACGTATCTCTCCGACGAGAGCATCAGGGCCTACCCCGATCGCTATGTGCAATCGAACTTGTCGCCGTACGACTTCATGGCTGACGTTGCAAAAGAGATGGGCGGCGAGCGGGCGACGATTGGCGTGGAGATGGGGGGGTACTACTATTCTGCGCGTGCACATGCCGACCTGATTCGCGCACTACCGCTCGCCCGGTTTGTGGATGCGGACGTGCTCGTCAACTGGATCCGCATCGTAAAGAGCCCGGCCGAGATCGCAATCATGCGCCAAGCCGGCAGGATTGCCGACGCGATGATGCAGCGGGCCATTGATATCATTAAGCCCGGTGTGCGTGAATGCGACATCGCGGCTGCGGTCTACTACCAGATGATGGCGGGCACGCCGGATTGTGGGGGATCTTATGCCTGCTCGCCTCCCTATCTTTGCATCGGCGAGCGCGCGATTGCGCCACACGCCGCCTGGACCGACGAAGCACTGCCCGCATCGACGTCGATCAATCTCGAACTTTTTGGAAACCGGCATCGCTACCAAGTCAATCTCAGTCGTTCGATCGTGGTCGGAAATCCTTCCCCAAAATACCAGCTGCTGTCGGAAGTCGTTGTCGAGGCCTTGAATGCGAGCCTCGAGAGTGTCCGCCCCGGACGGACGTGCTCCGAGCTAGAGGAGGTCTTTCGAAAGGCGCTTGCCCGCCATGGTTTTGAGAAGGAAGCAAGGCTCGGCTATTCGATCGGAGTGGGATTCCCGCCCGCGGTCGGCGAGCGCACCGCCAGCCTGCGCAAGGGAGATGAAACTGTCCTGCAGCCTGGCATGACCTTCCATATGATGCCTGGCCTGTGGCTCGACACCGTGGGGATCACCATCACCCAGTCGTTCGCCGTTACCGAGAACGGGCACGAGCCGCTAACGTCGACCCCGCGCAAGCTATTCGTCAAGTAGAGATGTTTGCCTAGTCTGCTGGGGCAGTTCAAGGCACAGCTGGTAATGGCCAAACGGAACCCGAGTACTTCTGATTCGGCGTGCGGAAGCGTTTCCAGGCTCCGTCGGTAATCCAAGAAGTCTTTCGGCTCTCCGGCCGCAGCTAGGTCGAGGCCCACGGCTAATTCTGTTGGCGCAAATCATGCGAGATCGCTCAGTCGGTAAAGATCGAGATCAAGGCTTGGTAGTTCTGAGATGAAACTGGCAGAGATAACATGACACAGGGTCGCCGTGCGCTCGGCATATTGATGCTAGAGGATCCCGCACAGGCGCGAAGCGGATCACTCTTCCATCCAGCGACTTTTCCATTTCCAACGATCTGTCGTCGTGTTCCAGGCGCGTGGGTCAAAAATGTTGTTTTCGGAGGCGAGGACGAGAAGATGGAAGCTGCGTTCATAAGCGCGGCGAAAGACTTGGTGCGCGATGGTGCGTCCGCCATCACAAGCAATTGCGGGTTTTCAATCAAGTATCAAAAGGCAATGATACGGGCCCTACCAGTTCCCGTATCCATGTCTTCCCTGCTTCTGCTTCCGTCTCTCCTTACCATGATCGATGGACGCGTTGGCATCGTGAGTTTCGATTCCAGGCCGCTAACGTCCGATCTATTGAAGCTAGCCGGCCTAGAGTCCCAAGACCGTGTAGCAGTTGCTGGAATCGAGAACTCCGAGACTTGGGCCGCGATTATGTCGGACTCAGATGGCCAGTGCACGGGATCGGAAGCGTCTAACAAAAATGGCGTTGATCAAGGCTTGACGAGGGACGTGCTCGCTGCAGTCGAAGACTTGCGGAAGCGCAACGAAGATATCAACGTCCTTCTATTCGAATGCGCAGGATTTCCCGCCGTGGCTCAACACGTGCGCGAGAAGTCCGGCCTTGCGGTCTATGATGCCGTCACGAATGCATCTCTATTGATGGCCGGTCGACATAGTACGGCTTTCCGACCGTGTTCGAAGGCCCGAGCTTAGAGACCCTGCGAAAGCCGGCTGTCTCACAAGCTAAGCCTCGCCAGCCACACTTGCCCTGTGAAAGTGACGGGAGATGCGCGAGGGGCGTCGTTCGCCCAGATAGCGGGGCGGATGGTGATGTTTGCTCGAGCCTCCAGAACGCGCCGTACTCATGACCGATAAGATCGCCGACGCGAGGGGATTCGATGAGAATCTGTGTCGGACACCGTTCACTAAGGGCGCTCGATTTCTATCATTGCCAGCTTGCAGCGCAGCGGCAACGACGTTCCGTGGTCATTCATCGAGCATGGCTCAGGGACACCGACTGGCATCTCCACACCTCTACGATTTTTTACCTGGATTGGACGTGAACGAGATAGAGGCGACACACATTGGATGGGTCGTGGATATCAACCGGGATCCAGAAAGGTTGCTATATGGCCAATTCAAGAAAGCCGTCGACTTCTATTCCATGTCCGATGGGAGGCCAATCTGTCGGCATCCCCTACATTTGCCCGAAGGCTCGCCACCTAAGATCGCATCTAAGACGAGGAATTTTCCAATATCCATCGGACGTCTGATGACTTCGCATCAACTTTGCACGCCTTTTCCGGGCGCATTAGAGACGGAATCAGCATCAGGGCGCACCGATGAGCCAATCCCGCCACTGATCTGTTCAAGAAGACCATCGGTACTTGATGAGGGCAAGTCAGACAATGCATGTTCGAGCAAACCTCGTCCGAAATTGCCCCTTCACGTTTGTTGCGCCGCCGCGCTATCTTGGGCGCGAGACGGTCGCAGCCACTGCGATGTCACACGACTGTTCTTTGAATATGAACCGCCCCGGGTTGGCCGGAGGCTCCAACTCCTGAGAGGATGGAGCCATGACAAGCAAGACGACGAACAAGTTTTCACCCGAGGTCCGGACCCGAGCGGTTCGGATGGTTCTGGATCACGCCAGCGAGCATCCGTCCCGCTGGGCGGCGGTGACATCGATTGCTGCCAAGATCGGCTGCACACCGCAAACGCTTCATGACTGGGTCAAGAAGGCCGAGATCGACAGCGGACAGCGGACCGGCGTTCCGACTGAGACGGCCAAGAAGCTGAAGGCCCTGGAACGGGAGAACCGTGAGCTTCGGCAGGCCAACGAGATCCTGCGCAAGGCACGCGCCTATTGTGCGATGGCGGAGCTCGACCGCCGATCCAAGCCATGATCGCCTTCATCGACGATCATCGTGGGGCGCATGGGGTCGAGCCGATCTGCAAGGTGTTGCCGATCACCCCCTCGACCTATCACGCCCATGTCGCCAAGCGGCGGGATCCCGCCAGGTTGTCGGCGCGCGCCAGGCAGGATGCTGCGCTGAAGATCGAGGTCCGGCGCGTCTTCGATCAGAACTTCCGCGTCTGCGGCGTGCGCAAGGTCTGGCGCCAGCTCAAGCGCGAAGGCTTCGATGTTGCCCGTTGCACGGTGTCGCGACTGATGAGGGACATGGGTTTGCAAGGGGTCATGGCGGCAAACCCGTCAAGAGCACGATCAGCGACAAGGCTGCGCCATGCCCGCTGGATCACGTCAACCGCCAGTTCAGGCGCCAAGGCCGAATGTTCTCTGGCTCTCCGACTTCACCTATGTCGCGACCTGGACCGGCTTTGTCTACGTCGCCTTTGTGATCGACGCCTATGCCCGCAGGATCGTGGGCTGGCGAGCCTCGCGCACGGCGCATGCAGGCTTCGTGCTCGATGCGCTGGAGCAGGCACTGCATGATCGACGACCGGTCCATCGCGGCGGACTCGTGCACCACAGCGACAGGGGCCGCCCAATACGTATCCATTAAATGCACCGAGCGCCTGGCCGAAGCCGGCGTGGAGCCCTCTGTCGGCAGCGTCAGAGATTCCTATGACAATGCTCTCGCCGAAACCATCAACGGTCTCTACAAGGCCGAGGTGATCCATCGGCGCGGACCATGGCGCGGCTTCGAGGCCGTCGAGTTCGCGACGCTGGAATGGGTCGACTTGTTAAACAACCGAAGGCTCCTGGAGCCCATCGGCAACATACCGCCGGCCGAAGCCGAGCAACGCTACTACGCCATGCTGGAACAACCCGCCATGGCGGCATACTTAAATCAAATGGCCTCCGGCAAACCCGGGGCGGTTCAATAACACAGGAATGCGTTCTCCAGGTTGGTACCACTCCCGCGCTCGGTTCTGCCGCGATGGCAGGGCAATCCTGCTATGTACTCTGTTTGCCCACTCATCGTGTAACGCGACAGTCCAAATGCCGGTTCTCCAAGCTAAACCGGTTGGTAAAAAGCTGCGCAGTCGGACGATCCGACGCAGAATTCCCGAAGTAACCGGTCCAAAATAGACGATTTTCTATTTGGAACCCGCGTACCATCAGGCTCAAAAAAGAGGCACCTGGTGAGCCGGCTAGTAGGTGATTTCCGTCCTGGGAGCGGATGGATTGTCTGGCCGTTCTAAGGGAGATCACCATACGCGAGGGGACACGGATGGAGTACACGGCTTGGCCGCACATGAGGAGTGATCTTTGTTCCACGCGGCAGGGTGCTGCGGTGTTTTTAGACAATCTCGATAGCATCCACGGGACGACGAGCCGACAGGACTGGGGCGCAAGGTGGACAAGCATCGGGCATGCACAATACCTACTAGGCGACCAGAACCTCAAAAAAGGTGCTTCTGCTGAAGCGATCGAGGCTTGGCTATGCGCTTTGACCTCCTTCGAAGTTGCTCGCCGACTGCTGGAGCAAGACGGTACAATAGGCCACATCTCCGTAAAGATCTCGGATGTTGTTGAACGATTTGCGTCGGCTTACGAGCAGAGCGTCGAAAAGGTACAAATTTCATGTTGCGATCACCGCATTACCGCCTGCTACCTTCGAGCGGGCAATGGCGATGTGCGAGCGCCAGCAGTGATTTGCTTGAGCATGGAAGAAGAACCGGGGGCTGTGCTGCTCGGAAGGCTCTTGCCCGTGGTGGTCGGGCGCGGCCTATCAGTCATGGTCCTTTCTCACGACGACATATCGAGCCAGTGGCGTGGCCAAGCAGAACTATTGTTGTCGTGCTGCCTGGATCACCTGTCGCTTCGTCCTGATGTCGATCAGGGTCGGATTGGCGTTTACGGAGAAGGATTATCGGCCGTCTTAGCTAGCGATTTTGCTGCATCTGATGATCGAGTCGCTGCGGCCGTCTGTGATGGTGGCCTCTGGAATTGGGCTCGTAACGAGGCCGCGATCGGCTGGATCACGAGGAGTGCAGCTCCAACGGACGAGAACATGATATCAACGCATCGTTCACGATTCGCGGGGCAACTGCGACGCCCGGTTCTCGTCGTCGCTGGTGGACGCGGCATGGTCAGCGTGACGGAAGCGTTCCAATTGAAAGCGGACTGCGTAGCGACCCAAATTGATTTGGATGTCGCCATGCCTCGGGTAACACAAACTTCACTCGGGGACATTGAGAACTTCGTGATCTCCGACGATTGCATTTTTGGATGGTTGAAGCAGAAGCTTGCTCACAACCCTGAAAGCCAAGCCCGCGCACAATGAAGGCGTCGCGTTAGCCTTAGACACAGCGAGGGCTCGGCAGGGTCAGCTCACGCCTACAATAAGCCTATGCTCAATTTTTGGGATGCTAGGCGGCTGTTCTTAGCTATCGAGGATAGCCGCTTGTTGAGGTAGTCCAGGGACTCCTGGTCCAGCCCGCCAAACATCGTCGAGTTGAGCGCGTCTCGCGTCGCCGAAAGAGTGGTAATTTCCGCGCGCGCCCTTTGGGTCAGCGAGATTTGCAGATATCTTGCGTCGTCGGGCGACGTGGTGCGTGTCAAGAACTCCATCTGTTCAAGCTTCTTTGTCTGATTCGTTACAAAGGCGGGATCGATCCGCAGCTTATTCGCAACCTCAACTCCCGAGATCCCGCGACCTTTATCCAGCTCGTCGATCGCCATTAGGATCAGCCATTGTGGTTCGCTAATTCCGAGCCTCAGCGCCCAGCTCTTGTGAATCCCCTCAAGCTGGGAGTGGATCTCAACGATGTTCCAGATGAAGTCAGTAGCAGCCCTATTCAGATGTTCGTTTTCAGCCATGGTGGTTCTTCCGCCAGATGTTTCCGTGCCGCCGGTAGGATGCAGCCCGATCGCCTTACGCGTGCAACTGTAACTAACCGTCTCTGGTGCTCATAAACAGGCTATCGACTCGCATAGCAGGTAAAAACAATTGACTATTTCAATTGTTGCGGGTTTATATACACTGTTTAGTTACAGAATTCTTACCAAAGTTCGTATCAACCTCCAAGATTGAGCTGCCGCGGCATGCCCTTCGCGGCGCTTTTTGGCTCATGGGCTAAACTATGAGATTGTTTTGAAACGCTTTCCCCAAAGTAGTTGTCAAAATACAACAGTGGCACCCCAGACATCGCCAGTAGTAAACAATGGATTGCAACAATGGATTTGTCCAATTATACGGCTATGGACAGCGAGGGGGCGCCTCGAAGTCGTTCCGTCAAGCGCCGCAGGTCGGTGGGGCTAAGAGAGGCGGATCTTTGAAGGGCGGAAACGACGTTTTCCAACTTGGAGGTTCATCCATGAAAGTGATGAAGAGTCTTATTCTCGGTTCTGCGGCGATGCTCGTCGGGGGCGGCGCGCAAGCCGCCGATCTTCCGGTGAAGGCCAAGGCTATCGAGTACGTGAAGGTCTGCTCGCTCTACGGAGCGGGGTTCTATTACATCCCGGGGACCGACACGTGCATCAAGCTTGGAGGGTACCTGCGTGCCGATGCGATATTCGCGAGTAGTTATGATCTCGATGCGGCCAACCGCAGTGTCGCTGGCGCGCAGAACCGCCTCAGCAACTACTACACGACGCGGACCCGGCAAGATCTGAGAATTGATACGCGTACTGCCACGGAGTACGGTGTCGTGCGGACCTTCGCCGAGCTGGTGTTCACTTGGACTACCGGTACGTATAGCGGCGCTGGCTCAACTGGCGTGAATGGCGCCACATCCTATACGAGTTCTGCCGGCTCTCAAATCGCTGGTGGTTCGCTCGGCGTCTATTATGCATTCATCCAGTTCGCCGGCTTCACGTTCGGTAAGGCGGAGTCGCAGTTCAGGACCCCGTGGGCCGAATATCCGGCAAACGTCATCGAGTTGCCAGGCTCTGCAGGATGGGATCCTGTGAACCAAATCTCGTATACTGCCGATCTTGGCCAAGGTATTTCGGCTTCGTTCTCCGCTCAGGACCAGGTTCAAAATTACACGACCAACGTCTGGAACGTGAGTGGCGCGACGGCAACCGGTCTTGCAGCGGGCTTTTACGGTGCCAACAATATCGGGGGCTCCCGAGCTCCAGACCTCGTCGCAAGAGTTCGTGTTGACCAGGCTTGGGGCCTGTTCCAGGCGTCGTTCGCGGCTCACGACAACCACGCGGCTTACTATGGCGCGTCCGAAGTAACTGGCCATCCGGGCGACAAGTGGGGCTGGGCTGGACAGTTGGCGCTGTCGATCAAGAACCTCCCGACCGGCGCGGGTGACACGATCAACTTGACGGGTGTGTATACTAACGGTGCGAGCAGCTACAACTTCCATGACTATCTCGGCTACTCTTTCGCGATGTACGGTGGTGCAAGCGTGGCTGGGTCCTACCAAAGTCTCGGGCTTGCTGGTGTTTCGGACTCCGTGTTCGTGGCCGGTGCTGGTCAAGAGCTAACCACGACGTATGGCTTCAACGGTGGCTATACCCACAACTGGGATCCTTACTGGAATTCGACCATTTTCGGCGCGTGGGCTGCCGTCCGGTACAACAACACAGCCAAGGATTACATCTGCGGAGCCTTTGTTGCGACCCTCACGCTCTCGAGCGGGGCGGCGGGCTGCAATCCTAACTTCAACTACGCGGTCGTTGGTACGTCGACCTCCTGGACGCCTGTCAAGGGCCTGACCTTTACGGGCGAGCTCGCGTACATGATGCTCGACCAGAAGTACGCGGGGGGGAGTACGGTCACCCTCCCGCTGCAGGCGGGTATCGCCAAGCCGCCGGCTGTTTATGAGCTGAAGGACCAGAATAGCCTCGTGCTGCTACTGCGCGCTCAGCGCAATTTCTAACTATTCGATAAACTGACGGAAGGAGATACTGACTGCTCTTGACGATCTAACTCAAACCTCCAAAGAAGGCTCCCGGTATGCCCATCGGGAGCCTGTTTGGATTCCGACGCTCCGAAATAAGCCGACTGGGGCGAAGATCCTCCTCATCTCCCGTGTGGCGATCCGTGCGATCAGTCTGGGTGATTGGGCGCCGCGCAGCGCCAACACGAACGCTGCCGACAGCCGCAGAGGCTCTTGCATACTGCCGCATGTTAGCCTCCGAGTTGATGATGCGGTGAACCATACAAAAGTACGCAATCTATTGGCGTCCAAACAGCGCGAATAGTCGCTGATTTTGCAGAATTTCTCCAGTCTTGCGTTCGTTTTTGCGGCTTTCTGGCTCAGGCAAGCACTACGATCTTGTGCATTCATGCGCAGAACGAATTCAAGCTGCACAACATAAGGGGGAAAACGCAATGATGAAATGGGATTCCAGCAACTATTCACGCTCTCGCCTGAGCCGGCGCTCGTTGCTCCAGTCGACAGCAGCAACTTTACTCACCGCGCCATTCATTTCGACAAGCGCGCTTGCACAGGATAAGCTCGCCGGTAGTGGCGAGGTCGTAGTTTTCAGCTACGGCGGCACCTTTACCGAAGGCGTTCGAAAGCATGTTTATGAGCCGTTCACAAAGGCTACCGGTATCAAGGTGATAGATGTCGTCGGCGATTTCGCCGAATCCCAGGTCAAGGCGATGAATCAGGCCGGCCGAATCGATTGGGACATCGCATATATCGACAACTATCAGCAACTGCATGATGCCGGGATGTTCGTGCCAATCGACTACAGCCTTTGGGAGCAGGAATCGCTGGAGGGAACGCCCATGCAGGCCCGTCTTAATGATGCCGTCGCGATATTCGGGGTCGCGATGCTGCTGGCCTACGATCATCGAGCTTTTCCCAAGGGCGGACCGCAGAACTGGGCAGACTTTTGGGACGTGAAAAACTTTCCCGGACCGCGTGGGCTCTTTGCGCCTAATGCTCCTCGTAACATTGTTTTCGCGCTCCTCGCGGATGGTGTCGCGAACAAAGATATTTGGCCGCTCACCGATGACAAGATTGATCGCGGGCTGGCAAAGCTGAGTGAGATCAAGCCGCACATAACGAAGTGGTGGACCGCCGGGGGCGAGGCGCCTCAACTCTTGACCAACCGGGAATACGCTATCAGCTCCGTGTACGACGGCCGCGTCTTGTCTGCGATCCGCCAGGGCGCGCCGATCAAGCTCGCCTGGGATGGGGCAGCGTTAGGCTATGTAAACGCGGCAATACTCAAGGGCGGACCAAATACACAGAACGCGCAAAAGCTTATCGCCTTCCTGAATCGAGCGCCGATTGCCGCGGGATGGACACAGGGCACCGGGTATCCCGGGCCGAATGCGAATCAGGTGAAGTACCTGCCCCCTGAGATGCTGCCACTCATTAACATAAGTCCCGAGAACGCACCAAAGTGCGTCATGACTGACTCTGCCTGGCTTGAGGCGAAGCGCCCGGATGGCAAAACCAATAGCGAATACATCCAGGAACGTTGGCTAGCTTGGCGGGCCCGATAAACCACCTGGCCGTTCTGTCTCGATCCGAGGGGCCCGCGGGCTGAATTAGCTGTCGGGCGGCTCAGTCCGGTCTGACCGAATACTCGCTGCAAACAGGTGTTCCGTGGTTCGCATTCGGACCACGGAGCGGGCCCTTCGAGGGCGTTCAATGGCCAAGTGGGGACAGAGGTCGTGCATTCTGGCATCGGTTGAACTCGGAACGTAGAGGGCCCGTCAGCTGCGCGCGAGTGAGCAACCCGCAGCCAGTTAACGGCACGTCTCTCGACGCCGAGCGTTCGCGCTTGCCTAAATCAACTTCGATCGCCAGTCGCTGAAAATATTTCCCCTTGGAAAGTGCGCCTTTCGGAAGACACCGCGAAAGCTCATTGCTCGTCATCGCGAACTGCAGCCGCTTTCCCGCGCCTGTTCCGAAATAGCGCGGGAATGCTGCGTGATCGCTCAAAAACTTGCACGGTACAACAGCACAAACATCCCTAAGATGTTCATCTGTCTACTTGGGGGCACTGATGAAACTACGCGAGTACGTCGATCAAGACGCCACCGGTTTGGCCTCCCTTGTGAAGGCCGGCGAGGTAACTCCCCTGGAGTTGACTCAGCTAGCTCGTCAGGCTTTCGAAGAGGTCAACCCTCACATCAATGCCGTCATCGAATTCTATGAAGATGCTGAGACTGTCGCGGGCGCGGACGACGGGCTCTTTCAAGGTGTGCCCTTTCTCCGGAAGGATGTTGGGGTCGCCGAAGCCGGGCGCCTCCAAGAGAGTGGATGTCGTCTATACAAGGGTTATCGTCCGAGCTCGGATAGCTTCTATTTTCGTCGCGCTCGTGAGGCTGGCCTTCGGACTATAGGCAGGACCACCACGCCCGAGCTTGGCACGGCCGGGTTCACTGAATCCATTCTCAACGGAGTCACGCGCAATCCATGGAACTTGGAGCGGTCTGCGGGAGGGTCCTCCGGTGGGGCCGCGGCGGCCGTCGCAGCCGGCATTACTCCGATCGCGCACGCAAGTGATGGTGGTGGATCGACTCGCCACCCGGCGTCTTGGTGCGGTCTTGTTGGGATGAAGCCGTCCCGCGGACGCATTTCCGGTGGGCCGAACAACCAAGATCCATTCTTTGGCCTCGGCTATATATCTGTTGTATGTCGGACGGTGCGCGACATGGCTACCGCGCTCGACGTCTTTTCCGGCCCTCACCCAGGCGATCCCTTCATAATTGTCCAGCCGAGTCGTCCCTACGTCGAGGAGCTTTCAGAGCGCACCGGAGCCCTGAGGGTGGGCGTTGCCAGGACCAGGTGGGGCGATGTTGATATCGAGCCGCAGGTTCTAAGTGCTGTCGATTCGACGGCGGCGCTGCTTGAGCAAATGGGACATGTTGTGACGGAAATTAAGCCGCCGTGTGATCCCGCCGAGCGTAAGCGGCTGCGAATGACAATCTTGCACAGCAGATTCCAAGTCGAGGTAAGCTCTCTCCAAGATGATGCCCGTGCCACGGGGAAGGAAATTAACGCGGACACCCTGGAGCCGATCAATCTCAAGCTTTATGAATATTGCCAAGCGACACGGCCGCCTTCCTTAGGCGACGTCATGGAGGCATTGCGGAGCCTGCGATACCAAGTCGGTCAGGCGATCGACCCGTATGACGTCCTGCTTACTCCCACGATGCCGACTTTGCCGATGCCGCATGGCGGCGTCTATTCCACGACCAACCCAACGCTCTCCGCAACGGAGTTCATGGAAGCGAATGAAGCGCTATACGCCTATCTTGGAGTATTTAACGTAACCGGGCATCCATCTGTATCGTTGCCACTCTCGCAGAGTGAAGACGGGCTGCCAATCGGCCTTCAATTCGTTGGTCGATTTGGAAATGAGGCCACGTTGGTCCGCCTTGCCCGTGATCTAGAGCAAGCCAGGGCTTGGAGCCACCGCCGGCCGAGCGTTCGAGCAGGATCGGCTAAACTTGCAATCTCTCGATAGAGCCCTCGCTCTTGTGTGAGATCAAAAGCGGTCTGCGCCTTCGCCCTACCAGTTGCTCGCGCGGGCCCGGCTAGACTGCTAGGTCTCTATCTTCAGTCAAGACGCGTGTTTGACGGCCCTGTGCGGGATCATGAGTGATGAAAGACAACCTCGGTCGTCGCGACCACTCCGACCAGCCGTGGGTACGCTTCTGTGACACGAAATGAAGACGAGAAACGATGATGAAATTTGACGCGGTCGTGCTTGGCGGCGGCATTGTTGGTGTTTCAGTCGCGGTCCATCTGCAGCAGCGGGGCCGCGCGGTCGCGCTCGTGGATCGCAAAGTCCCAGGAAGCGAGACTTCTCTTGGCAACGCAGGACTTATCCAGCGCGAGGGTGTCTATCCATACGCGTTCCCGCGATCCATCAATGAATTGCTGATCTACGCCCTCAACCGCGCGCCCGATGCGCGCTACCACCCTAGCGCGATGCCAAGGATCTCACCGTTTCTGTTGAGTTACTGGTGGCATTCGGAGCCCGCCCGGCATGCCCAGATCGCGCGCGCCAACGCGACGCTAATCCAGCATTGCGTGGCTGAGCACCGCGTTCTTGCTGCAGCCGCGGGTGTGTCCGGCCTATTGCGACAAAACGGCTGGATCCAGGTGTTTCATACCCGTGTCAAGCAGGACCATGAACTGCGTGACGCCGAACGATGCTCTCGCGAATTCGGCGTCGAGTACGAGTCGCTCGATGCCGAGCGCCTATACGCACTTGAGCCCGGGCTGAACGCAACCCTGGTCGGGGGGCTACGCTACACGTCAGCAGCCTCGGTCAGCGACCCCGAGGCACTCGTGCAAGCCTACGCCCGCCACTTCGAAGCGCTCGGCGGTCGTGTCTTCATCGGCGACGCGGCGACGCTCGTGCCGGGCTGG
>NZ_JADPJF010000096.1:83616-95307 GCF_023073295.1 Bradyrhizobium sp. 23
AGGGCCCGATCGAGGCCAAATCGGTCGTGGTCGCGATGGGACCGTGGTCCGATCGCATCACATCGAAGCTTGGGTACCACGTCCCGCTTGCGGTCAAGCGTGGTTATCATATGCACTACGCGCCGGAAGGTGGTGCGCAATTGCACCACCCAGTGCTCGACGCCGAGAGCGGATTCATGCTGGCCCCAATGGCCCGCGGTATCCGGCTAACGACCGGCGTCGAACTGGCCTTGCGAGATAGCAAGAAAACGCCGGTGCAGCTCACCGCGGTCGAGCCGTCCGCTCGCAAGTTGTTTCCACTCGGCGACCGGCTTGACGATGAACCCTGGATGGGCTGCCGTCCTTGCACGCCCGACATGCTGCCCATTATCGGGCCCGCCCCGCGCCATAAGAACGTGTGGTTCGCATTCGGTCACGCGCACCTCGGCCTCACACTTGGCCCCATCACCGGGCGGCTGCTGGCGGAACTGATGACGGGTAGCGAGACTGTTTGTGAACCCGCACCCTTTAGCGTTGAACGATTCCGCGCCTGAATAGTCCACGAAAGCAGGCGCGAGCAACATTCGCCGAATTCGTCCCTCCACCTTGGAAAGCCACGATGTCAGTTTCGATGAAAGTGCAAACTCAGGCCCAATCGACCAATCTTCCAAGCGAAGCCGCCCGCCTCCTTGCCGAGGTGGGCGTGCTGGAGCCACGCTACAAGCACGGCCTGCTGCAGGTGCACACGCCCATCAGCGGCGAGATTATTGCGCATGTGCAGGAAACAACGACTGGGGATTCGGCTGCCATCATCGAGGCGGCACATTGCGCCTACCGGGCGTGGAGACTCGTGCCGGCACCGAAGCGTGGCGAATTAGTGCGATTCCTGGCCGAAGAGTTGCGAGCCAACAAGGACGCGCTGGGACGGCTGGTCTCGATCGAGGTGGGCAAGATAGGCTCGGAGGGCCTCGGCGAAATCCAAGAGATGATCGACATATGCGATTTCGCGGTCGGGCTATCTCGCCAGCTCTATGGCCTCACGATCGCGACCGAGCGTAGCGAGCACCGGATGATGGAGAGCTGGCATCCACTCGGCGTCACCGGCATCATCTCTGCCTTTAACTTCCCCGTCGCAGTATGGGCCTGGAATGCCGCCCTTGCACTCGTGTGCGGCAACAGCATCGTCTGGAAGCCTTCGGAGAAAACGCCTCTCACCGCCCTTGCAACCCACGCATTGTTCGAACGCGCCGTCGCGCGCTTCAAACAAGATGGAGGCCTGATACCCGAGGGCCTCGCATCGGTGTTGGTTGGAGGTCGTCACCTCGGCGAAATCCTCGTTGACCACCCCAAGGTGGCATTGCTCTCGGCGACCGGTTCCACCGCGATGGGACGTGCCGTGGGACCAAAACTTGCCCAACGTTTCGCGCGCGTGATCCTGGAACTGGGCGGCAACAACGCGGCGATCGTTGCACCGACCGCCGATCTAGACCTGACACTGCGGGCTGTCGCGTTCGCAGCCATGGGGACGGCCGGCCAGCGATGCACGACGCTACGGCGCCTGTTCGTGCATGAGAACGTGTACGACACCTTCCTGCCGCGCCTGAAGCTCGCGTACGAGACTGTCAAAGTTGGTAACCCGCTGGAGCCCGACACGCTGGTCGGACCGCTGATCGACTCGGCTGCGTATCTTGCGATGCAGGATGCGCTCTCGGCTGCGAAAGCCTCTGGCGGCTCCGTTGTTGGCGGGGAGCGCGTGGCAGTTGATGGGGCGGAAGATGGCTACTATGTCCGCCCGGCGCTGGTCGAGATCGCCGCACAGGCGGGGCCCGTC
This sequence comes from Bradyrhizobium sp. 23, assembly GCF_023073295.1. Classification (NCBI taxonomy): domain Bacteria; kingdom Pseudomonadati; phylum Pseudomonadota; class Alphaproteobacteria; order Hyphomicrobiales; family Nitrobacteraceae; genus Bradyrhizobium; species Bradyrhizobium sp. 23. The sequence continues at coordinate 85,427 of NZ_JADPJF010000096.1, forward strand.
GAGCAAGAGACCTTTGCGCCGATACTTTACGTTATGAAGTACGACGATTTCGAGTCCGTGCTCGAATTGCACAACGCCGTTGCGCAGGGACTTTCTTCCTCGATTTTCACAAATGACTTCCGCGAGGCGGAAACCTTCGTGTCGGCGCGTGGCTCGGATTGCGGCATCGCGAACGTCAATATTGGCCCATCTGGTGCTGAAATCGGAGGTGCATTTGGGGGCGAAAAAGAAACGGGCGGCGGACGCGAATCCGGCTCTGACTCGTGGAAGGGCTATATGCGACGAGCAACCAACACGTTCAACTATGGTCGGACCTTGCCGCTCGCGCAGGGCGTGAAGTTCGACATAGCCTGAGGGAGCATCGGTGTGAACACGTTCGATGAAGCAGGATCATCCACGTTTCGGCCGGCAAGTCGCTTGGCGACGATCGGCGTCTCCGAAATCCTGAAGATCACCGGCCTCGCCACCGAGCTCAAGCGCCAGGGCAGGGATGTCATCATCCTCGGGACGGGGGAACCTGACTTCGATACGCCGGAGCACGTAAAGGACGCTGCGAAGTGCGCTATGGACGCAGGCTCGACAAAATACACCGTACTCGACGGCTCGCCAGAGCTCAAGGGCGCAATCCGCGCGAAGTTTAAGCGCGACAACGGCCTCGAGTTCGCACAGGACGAGATCACGGTCTCGGCAGGCGCTAAGCAGGTCATATTCAATGCGATGATGGCGACGCTCGAGGCTGGCGACGAGGTCATCATTCCCGCACCTTACTGGGTGAGCTATGCAGATATTGTCCTGGTCATGGGCGGAAAGCCGGTATTCGTGCCATGCCGGGAATCCAATGGCTTCCGCCTGACCGCGGAGGCTCTCGCGAAAGCCATCAACCCGCGTACGCGCTGGGTGCTGTTGAACTCGCCCTCGAATCCTTCTGGCGCGGCCTACGCCGAAGCGGACTACCGTCCCATCCTGGACCTCTTGATTTGCCACCCCCACGTTTGGCTGATGGTGGATGACATCTATGAGCACATTACGTACGATAATTTTCGCTTCGTAACACCGGCCGCGATTGAGCCATCTCTGCGCGATCGGACCTTGACAATCAATGGTGTCTCCAAGGCTTATGCCATGACTGGCTGGCGAATTGGTTATGCCGGTGGCCCAAGCGGGCTAGTTCGCGCCATGGCCGTTGTACAGAGCCAATCGACATCGTGTCCTTCGTCGATCAGCCAGGCTGCCGCAATCGCGGCGCTCAACGGCACTGCAGACATCGTCAAGCAGCGGTGCAGATCCTTCCAGGGGCGGCGCGATTTGGTCGTTGGAGCCTTAAACAGGATCGAGGGCATCACCTGTCGCAAGCCCGAAGGTGCGTTCTACACGTTTGCTTCTTGCGCCGCCCTGATCGGTCGAGCAATGCCGGATGGTGAACGTGTCCAAAACGATACCACCTTTGCAGAATATCTCCTACGGAGCGTTGGAGTAGCCGTCGTTCCAGGCTCGGCATTCGGACTGGCTCCGTATTTCCGGATCTCTTACGCCACTTCGGAAGCCGAGCTACGTGAAGCCTGCACACGAATTGCGCTCGCGACGAGCCGATTATCTTAACCCGAAATTTCGGCCTTTGATCCGGGATGGGCTCTGGGGCCCATCGAGAGCCAAATCTTGTAGGACCGAGTCCGACGATAACCTCGAGGGTGGACGGATGCAAAACGATCCGAAATCGCACGGACTGTGGGCGCTCACTGCTCCACCCGCGCCTGCTACAGGCCTTCTTGCAGGCGATTTGGAAGCGGACATCGTGGTGATCGGGGCCGGATATACAGGGCTTTCGTCCGCCCTGCACCTTGCCGAGGGAGGTGCGCGCGTCGTCCTGCTGGAGGCGTCCGACATAGGCTTTGGCGGTTCCGGCCGGAACGTCGGGCTTGTCAATGCGGGCATGTGGGTCATGCCCGACACGCTGAGAGAAACGCTCGGCTCTCCTTTCGGAGAGCGGCTGATCGAGCTGCTTGGCCGAGGACCACAAAAAGTCTTCGAATTGATCGAGACGCACCAAATCGATTGCGAACTCGAACGCGCCGGCACGCTTCATTGCGCCGTCGGGCGTAAGGGCTTGCAAGAGATCGAGATCCGTGCCGAACAGTGGCAGAGGCGCGGTGCTCCGGTTACGGTTCTTGATGCAGAGGAGACGCGCAAAAAGGTCGGCGGTGGCTGCTACACCGGCGCGCTGCTCGATAAGCGCGCGGGCACGATTCAACCACTCGCTTACGTGCGTGGCTTGGCACGCGCCGCGATTGCAGCGGGCGTCAGCATCTTCACGCAGAGCGAGGCGCTTACGGCGAGAGATACCGGTTCGCGCTGGAAGATCAGTACAGAAAGGGGCTCCGTCGAAGCTGAGTGGGTTATCGTCGCGAGCGATGCCTACGGCAAGGGGCCGTGGTCTCAAGTTCGTTACGAGCAGGTTCATCTGCCCTATTTCAACTTTGCCACGTACCCGCTGCCAGCCGGCCTAAGGGCCTCGATCTTGCCGGAACGGCAAGGGGCATGGGACACCAAGGAGGTTCTCTCGTCCTTCCGCTTCGATCGCTCTGGGCGTCTCGTGTTTGGTAGCGTTGGTGCCCTCGAAGGCCTGGGTTCCTCCGTTCACCGGGCTTGGGCGCTGAGATCCCTGCGCAACCTGTTTCCCCAGCTCGATCACATCGAGTTCGAAACAGGCTGGTTCGGCTTGATCGGCATGACGTCGGACAACCTGCCGCGGTTTCATAAGTTCGATCGCAAGGTGATCAGCTTTAGCGGTTATAACGGGCGCGGCATTGCGCCAGGCACGGTTTTCGGCAGCGTGTTGGCCTCCTACGTCCTAGGCTATCTCGTGGAAAAAGATCTACCGTTGCCAGCCACGGGGCTCGCAGGTCAACGCTTCCGAGCCGCCCAGGAAGCCTTCTACAAGGCGGGATCCCAGCTCGTCCACCTGGCCGAAGCTCGGCTCCGATAAACGGCACCTCGGGCGCTCGGCCCAGGGCCCTCAGTAAGCTGAAAAGGAAAGTTCATGCGCTATTTTTCCGCAGCCGAGGTCGATGCCGGTCTTGACTATCCCAGGCTAATCCATGCGTTGAGCGATGCGTTCCGGCGTGGCGGCGAGGCCATGCCGTTGCGGCAAAGCTACGATGTCGGCACAGAGGCAATTCCCGGCCATCTCCTGACCATGCCAGCCTGGGACCGCGGCAAGGTTCTCGGGGTGAAGCTAGTCACGGTGTTTCCTCAAAATCCTTCGCGCGACCTCAGGGCCGTTTCCTCGGTGTACATGCTCCTTGATGGTGCAACAGGCCAGCCGCGCGCGATGGTGGACGGTGAAGCCCTCACGAATCGGCGCACGGCTGCAGCTTCCGCCCTTGCATCGCGACACCTCTCGCGCGCCGATAGCCGCACATTGCTGATGGTCGGGACCGGTCGGCTTGCCTCCTACTTGCCCGCCGCCCATCGCGCCGTGCGGAAAATTGAACAAGTCCTGGTCTGGGGGCGAGATACGCAGCGCGCATGCTCGCTCGCGGGTAAGCTCGTCGATCAAGGTTTTGATGCTAGGTCGACGCCAGACCTCGTTGCAGCGCTGTCGGTCGCTGACATTGTTAGCTGTGCTACTACGTCGCGCGAGTCGTTGATCGCGGGCAAGCACCTGAGGCCGGGCACACACGTCGATCTCGTCGGTGCCTTCACGCCCCAAATGCGCGAGACGGACGACGATGCCGTCTGCCGCAGCCGCGTCTTCGTCGATACCTATGCCGGCGCTCTCAAGGAAGCCGGCGACTTGCTCCAGCCGATTGCCGCCGGTTGTTGGCAAGCCGGCGAGGTTTGCGGCGATCTCCACGAGTTGACCAGCGGTGCAAAGCCCGGCCGGCTCTCAGAGGAAGAGATCACGATGTTCAAGTCTGTCGGAGCGGCGATAGAAGACATTGCCGCCGCGAACATGCTAGCCGGTGACCAGGGCCCAACAGTCCATTGCAACAGTTAAAATACACCGGCATAGCCGCGTGGCGCGCGCTCCAGCATCGCCACCCTGCTAATTCCACCCACAGGCTAACAGGGTCAAGCCTGAAAAAGCTGCTCACCAGGGATCGCGCATTTGGCGCAGCGTCAATCCACTTTCAACTTGGGCGAGGGCCTGCCAACCGTCGCCACAGCCTCCGAAGGAGTTCTCATGACCATTCGCAATACCCGCACCGGGGGCCAGATCCTGATCGACCAGCTGGTCGCGCAAGGTGTCGAGCGCGTCACCTGCGTGCCGGGCGAGAGCTATCTTGCCGCGCTCGATGCACTGCATGACAGCCCGATTGACGTCATGATCTGCCGCGCTGAGGGCGGCGCCGCGATGATGGCGGAGGCTTATGGCAAGCTCACGGGCAGACCCGGAATCTGCTTCGTCACCCGCGGCCCGGGCGCGACCAATGCCAGCCATGGCGTCCACATCGCCATGCAGGATTCGACGCCGATGATCCTGTTCGTCGGCCAGGTCAATACCGGCATGCGCGAGCGCGAGGCGTTCCAGGAGCTCGACTACAAGGCGGTGTTCGGCACCATGGCGAAATGGGCGGCCGAGATCGATCGCCCCGATCGCATACCGGAGCTGGTCGCGCGCGCCTTCCGCGTCGCGATGCAGGGCCGCCCGGGTCCCGTGGTGATCTCGCTGCCGGAGAACATGCTAACCGAAACCGCAGCCGTCGCCGATGCCATGCGGATCGAGCCGGCGGTGAGCTGGCCGGCGCCCGCCGACGTCGAACGTGTCGGCGCCATGCTCGCGGGCGCGAAGGCGCCGCTGGTCATTCTCGGCGGCTCGCGCTGGACGGATGAAGCGACCCGGAGCATCGCGCGTTTCGCCGAGCGGTTCGACCTGCCGGTCGCGACCTCGTTCCGGCGGGCCTCGCTGATCGACGCCGATCATTCGCACTATGCCGGCGATCTCGGCATCGGGCCGAGCCCGGGCCTGAAGGCGCGCATCGACAATGCCGATGTCATTCTGCTGATCGGCGGCCGCATGTCGGAGATGCCGTCGTCATCCTACACGCTGCTCGATATTCCGACCCCGCAGCAGAAGCTGATCCATGTGCATCCGGGCTCCGAAGAGCTTGGCCGCATCTATCAGCCCGCGCTCGCGATCCAGGCCACACCCGCCGCCTTCGCGGCCGCCGTCGAGACGCTGAAGCCCACTGGAACGGTCGTCTGGAAGGGCGAGGCGGCCAAGGCGCATGCTGATTACCTGGCCTGGACCGGGACGGCGCGCGAGCTGCAGGGCGCATTCCAGTACGGGCGGGTCATGACCTGGCTGCGCGACCGCCTGCCGAAGGACGCGATCGTTTGCAACGGTGCCGGCAATTATGCCGGCTGGATCCATCGGCATCACCGCTTTCACAGCTTTGCGGCGCAGCTCGCGCCGACCTCGGGCTCGATGGGCTATGGCGTGCCGGCGGCGGTGCTGGCGAAACGGCAATATCCGGATCGCACCGTCGTTGCCTTTGCCGGCGACGGCTGCTTCCTGATGAACGGCCAGGAGTTCGCGACCGCCGTGCAGTATGACGCGCCGCTCGTCGTCATCGTCATCGACAATTCGCAGTACGGCACCATCCGCATGCATCAGGAGCGTGACTATCCGGGTCGCGTGGTCGGCACACAGCTCAAGAACCCGGACTTTGCGATGTATGCGAAGGCGTTCGGCGGTCACGGCGAGCGCGTCGAGCGCACCGAGGAATTCGCGCCGGCCTTCGAGCGCGCGCTTGCTTCGGACAAGCCGTCGATCCTGCATTGTATAATTGATCCTCGTGCCATTTCCGTGGGCAAGGACTTCGTGCCCCAGGGAAAAGCACGCTGATGTCGATAGGCCGCAAGATCGTCAATGCCAAGCGTCGATGAGTTGCTGCCAATCCGGCTGTTGCGAGCGAAGCGCGAGACCTCGCGGGCGCAAACCGCACCAACGTTACCGAGGCAAACCTCCGCCACCATTCGCTCGAAGCCAGCGCGGTGTACCCCGCCGGCGGCTGAACGACCGAGGTCATCAGCGATCACTTCAAGCCTTTGCAACAACGGCGGCAGCCCTCGAGCCGCTGAGGTCTCGCTGGTCCTGGGTTCGCACCGTGCCACGAATGGAAGTCCTGCTGCCCCATTCGGCGGGGGGCGCCGGTAGCTGGGAGCCGATGGTTGCTGCTGATTTCGGTTTTCCTGGACCGTTAGCCGCGCGGCGCCGTGATTCTCGCGAGCGCCAATCGATCGCAAGCACTGCACTTGCAGCTTCGAGCCGCCGGGTAGCCGGGCTAGCGCGGAATCCTGCGAAATAGATGGCTCGGCTGCAGGATGACCGCTCAAATGCGGGCGGATTTGCCGTCGAGCCGCGTGCACGCTCTCCTACTGTCGCTCCAAGCAAACGCAGCTAGGACGGAGGGAGTTAATGTATTTTGAAACCAGTGAATACCAAGCCCGCGCGGAGCGGCTGCGCTCCGAGCTCCGCGCCCGCAAGCTTGACGCGCTACTCATCGACGATTGTGAAGCCACGGCCTACTACTTCAACTACGATACGTCTGTGAGCTTCTACCGTGCCGGCTTTATCCCCACCCAGGGCGAGCCATTTTTCATCCTGAGGTCACTGGACGTCGCGCCGTTGACCGAGCGTGCCTGGTTCAAGGACATCGTCGGCTATCCCGACACGGAAGACCCCGCCAGGTCCATCGCCGAGCAGGTTCGACGGCGCGGCCTCGATCGCGCGCGTATCGGCGTTGACTTCACGAGCCATGCCCTCACGGTCCACGCGTTCGAGGCGTTGAAGCGCGAGCTGCCGCAAGTCGAGTTCGTCGACGTTGATGCATTGCCTTGGAAGATGCGCAAGCTGAAATCGAAGGCCGAGATGGAAAGACTCCGCAAGATGGCGGCGATCAATGACGTCACCATGCAGGAGATTGTGAAGGCCGTGAAGCCTGGATACACGGACCGGGACGCCCTGTGCTTGGCCGTCGAGTCCCTTGGCCGGCACGGAGCCGACCCCGGTAGCCTCGCCCTGATTACGGCTGGGAAGGGATGGGGCTTCTTGCACGGAAATATTCACGAGGATCCCCTGCAGGAAGGGGACGTGCTCTCCATTGAGCTCTATCCGCGTTTCAAGGGCTATAGCTCGCGGATTATACGCTGTGTCGTCGTGGGCGACATTCCGAAAATGCTGGACCAAGTATCGAAAAAGATGATCGAGCTGCAGGATAAGCAGATTGCAGCTATGAAGCCCGGTGCGATCGCGAAAGACGTTGATCGGATAGTGCGGCAGGGCGCGCTCGATGCGGGCATTCGGGAGGACTACACGAACATCACCGGCTACACGCTCGGTTATTATTCAGGCCGGTTGATGCGTGCTGGGGACTTTACCTGGGCCTTCCTTCCGAACTCTGAGTGGGTCCTGGAAGAGGGAATGGTCTTTCACATGTACGCCTCGGGCGGAGGACTTTCCATCAGCGAGACAGTCCTAGTCGGTCCGAATGGTGGCGAAAGGCTGAACAAGCTGGAACGTCGGTTATTTTCGAGCAATGATGCATGAGGCCACCCAGGAACCATCGGTTAGTGGCGCCGTTCTTGCCGGCCCCTCAATGTGGGCCAGACAAGCCCGAAGTCTTCTTGTTGGCTTCAAGTATCTTGAACAGGCGGGAGCCTGCTGTATCAACTCTGGTTAAGGAGCTCGCGTGACCGTGTACAACGGGCCGGTGTTCGAGATGGCCGCAAAACAATTCGAGGTGATCGCGGATTATCTTTCCATCCCAGAAGATGAGAGGGGGCGGCTATTGATGCCGAAGCGAGCGGTCGCTGTTTCCTGTCCAATTCACCGTGATGATGGCACCACCGCGGTTTTCGAAGGCTACCGCGTGCAGCATCACCTCACGCTTGGTCCGACGAAGGGGGGCACGCGGTTCGCCGCGAGCGTCGACCTCGGTGAGGTCGCGGCGCTAGCGATCTGGATGAGTTGGAAATGCGCGCTGGTCGGCTTGCCCTATGGTGGTGCCAAGGGCGGCATCAGTGTTGACCCCTCGAGCTTGTCCAGGCGTGAACTTGAAGCGCTTTCGCGCCGATACATGCAGGAAATGATCCCGTTCGTTGGGCCGCACACGGACGTGATGGCACCTGACATGGGCACGAACGAGCAGATCATGGCGTGGTTCATGGACACGTACTCGATGTACCAGGGACAGACAGTTGCCGAGATTGTCACGGGAAAGCCTGTCAGCGCGGGCGGAACGCTGGGACGGCGCGAAGCGACGGGCAGGGGAGTGGCACATCTGGTCAGCCGCGCCGCGGATGAACTAAGAATGCGCCTGAATGGTGCAACCGCTGCCGTTCAGGGATTCGGCAATGTTGGCTCGATCACGGCTCTCGAGCTGCACAACAAGGGAGTCAAAGTCGTCGCGGTCAGCGATCATACTGGCGCTCTTCATCGGCCTGCCGGCCTCGACATTCCAAGGCTGGTTGAACATGCTGCTTCGCGAGGGAGCCTAGAAGGTTACTCCAAGGAGCACGGCCTAGATGCGGAGGATCTACTGTCGTTGCCATGTGACGTGCTTGTTCCGGCTGCAGTGGAACGAGTGATCGACGCCAAGCTCGCTTCCAACCTGCGCTGTCGTATTCTTGCCGAGGGAGCAAACGGCCCGACTACGCCCGAGGCCGACCAGGTCTTGGAAAGGCGCCGCGAGGAAATCTTCTTGATCCCGGACATTTTGTGCAACTCCGGAGGTGTCGTCGTTAGCTACTTCGAGTGGGTCCAGGACCTCCAGCGCTTATTCTGGGAAGAGGAAGAGGTCATGCGGCGCGAGTACCAGGTCTTGGACCGGGCCTTCGATCAAGTGTCAGCACGCAGCAAGCGGGACAACGTGTTCAACCGCACCGCCGCCATGGCCATCGGCGTGGAGCGTGTTCGCGGCGCGAAGGAGACGCGCGGACTATTTCCATAAGCACGTTCACTGTTGCCCAGCGGCCCGGTTGAAACTCCAAGGGTCGGGGCTATTGGGCGCAGGCTTACGCAGCCAGAGTCTTGGAATCTCGGGTCCAGGTCCGCCTGGCAGGCCGGAGAAGGACGACCAGGCCGTTGCCAGGGCTCCCGCAGCGGCCTTTTTGTGCCCTCGTCGACCAAGGAAGGACGCCCGACCAGGTCTGCGAGCAGTCCGTACGTGACCGCGGCAGCTCTACGCGGTAGACGCGGGATTCATACCGCCGAATTCCGGACGGCGACGGCTTCGCCAGCCCGAAACGAGTCGCCAGGTGCCAGCTGTTGTTTCGGTTAGGCTGTCGCATTCAGGCAATCAGGTGTCGCTGACGATCATGCCGGCAAGGGCTGTGCCGTTCAATCTGCACCGCACGAACAAAGAGTCAAAGCCAGCCACGAACACGACCTCGAACTTACCAATGCGCTATTCAAACTTCTCACTTAATTCGCAGGCGTTGAAAGGCCATCGTGGTTGGCAACGGCTTGGCGCGCTGCTGACCCAAGTCCTGGATACGATGTTCTGGTCATTGGCGGCGGGGTCATGGCCTCGCAACGGCTCACTACCTTGCTAGTCGACCGGCATTAGCAATGTCGCCGTGCTTGAGAAGGGCTATATCGGCGCCGGGAACGTCGGGCAACACGACGGCTATTCGGTCGAATTACCTGCTACCGGGAACACGCCGCTTTACGAGTTCTCGATGAAACTCTGGGAAGGCCTTGAGCAGGAGCTTGTCAATCGGCGTTCGACTGGGGGTCTGACTCATTTCCGATGAAGTTTGCCGGGCGACTGTGGTTCTCAAACGGAGAATCAGCGCCATGCGGAGAGGCTTTCGAATTTCATTGCTAGTACCGAGTGGTTTGGTGTTTGACGGCGTAAGTGATTCAGAGGATTCGG
>NZ_JADPJF010000045.1:0-1462 GCF_023073295.1 Bradyrhizobium sp. 23
GGCGATCGACTTCGCGCTGTCGATCAGCTTCTGCAGCGAGGTGATGCCGGTGTTGGCGGCCTGCAGCACCTGCACGCCGTTGGCGATACCGTCGAGCAGATTGTTGATGTCGCTGGCGCGGTTGTCGAGCGACTGTGCCGTGAAGAAGTTGGTCGGATTATCGAGGGCCGAGTTGACGCTCTTGCCGGTCGACAGGCGGCTTTGGGTGGTGGCGAGAAGATCAGCGGTGGACTGGAGAGAGAGCAGGTTCTGACGAACCGAAGAGGAGAGAACAATACCGGACATAAGCTGTTACCCTTCTGGTACGCAACGCAACAAACTTCGATTAGGATTAATCGATGCCGGGAAGGTGAACGTAGGTGGCTAACAAAGCATGAAGTGCGTCGCGCCAGTCCTTGCGCGGATTCACCATAAGCGCGGCCGAAGAGAAATCGATCTCAGTCCTATCACCATGATGGAATGATGCTTTTTCGCGCAATCGCGGGACGTTTGCTACTTGTCAACCATAACTCAGAGTGGGCAAACGGCTGCACCTGAATGCACCATCTTCGTCCCACGCCACGTCTGCGAACGCTTGCGCAAAAGAAAGCGGCGGGGCCGAAGCCCCGCCGCAATGTCTTGCTTAACGATGTCTTGCTTGCGATGTCGTCCGCTTGTTAGCGGAGCAGCTGCAGCACGCTCTGCTGCGACTGGTTGGCCAGCGACAGCGCGGAGACCGCGATCGACTGGCGGGTCGACAGCGCCTGGCTGTTCGCCGCTTCGGTGTTGGTGTCAGCCAGGGTCAGGTTGGACGAACCGGTCTGCAGCACGTTGATCAGGCTCTTGTTGAAGTCCTGACGCACCTGCACCACCGAGAGGTTCGAACCGAGGCTCGAGGCCTCCGAACGCAGCGTGCTCGACGCGGCATTCAGGTTGGTCAGCACTTTGTTGGTCGCAGCGTTGTCGATGAAGTCGACGCCGCTGGTCAACGAGGCGAGGCCCAGACCCTTGGAGTTGTAGGACACACCCGTGATGTTGAGGTTCGACTTGCCGGTCTCGTCGAACACCAGCTTGAGCTGATCGCCGTTCAAGAGGTTGACACCGTTGAACGAGGAGTCCTGCGAAGTCGTGTCGATCTGGTTCAGGATGTTGTTGTACTGAGACACCAGGTTGGCACGGGCCGTCTGCGCAACCGAGTCCTGGACGGGGCTGGAAGCCGTCGAGAACGTCAGCGACGAGGTCAGCGTGCCGCCGATCGCACCACCCGCCGCCGCCGAACCAAGCGTCGAGGACGCGTAGTCGTTGGTGGTCGACACCGTCAGCAGGCCGTTGGCGTCGATCGTCGCAGACAGGTTGTTGGCCTGCAGCTTCGTGTTGAGCTGGTCGAGCGTCTTGACCGTGCCGTTGGTGCCGTCGCCGAAGGTGACATTGACCGCCGTGCCGCCGTTGAAGGAGGAGAAGGTCAAGGTCTTGCCGCTGATGC
>NZ_JADPJF010000152.1:0-7939 GCF_023073295.1 Bradyrhizobium sp. 23
CGACTGAACTTCCGTCTCTGCATGACCCACCTCTGGCTCGATAAAACACCCAATCTCGGTGTCCATCAAACCGGCAGCAGCTCACTTCTGTCGATCTGGCGGCGATGGGTATCGCTTCGCTCCACCCATCCTACGGGCTGCACTCCAGCCATCCTGCGAGCTACAGTTAGCGGTTCAATTGATCCAGGTGGACACGCTTGCCGACGCGGGCCTCAAAGGCGTCGACAATATGCTCCCATCGGTTAGAGCGCATCAGGCTCGAAGGATTATACGCCATGGCGCGACCAACGAACGGCATGTCGTCGTCCTGGTAAATATAGAAGTCTAGCCCTTCGTAATTGCCGATCATGCATAGCTTCTGAGGATTCACGTCGCCCAAAGCGATGTTCCACTCGACGTAGCTATCCTTCGATTGGTGGTGCATCCACTGCAATATCTTGAATGGATTGACTGGCACCACGACATCAGCCAACGCCATTAATTCACTGGAAGTCTCGGCCGGATAGCAGTGCAAATGCACTGCTACAGGGGTGTCCCGCAATGCTTCAAAAAGTGGAAAGAAGTCTAGGTCCTTCGTCGTGATGTGGGCTTCGGACATGTGGCCAGACGTTGCATGTTTGAAAACGTCGATTGCGAGTAAGATGTCGACGCCTTTTTGACGCAGCGTCTTGTTTTGTCCCCGCGTCAGCCCCTCTCGAACGTGCATAAAAGGCGTGCGATTAACCAGCTCGAATTGTTCTCGCTTGCGTTTCACTCGTCGTTCGTATTCCTCGCCAGATTCATTGTCCTTTTGGGCGGGCAAAGCATCGTAGTAAAAGGTTCTTTGATGCCCGCCAGCGATTGCCCGGTAATCGATTTTGTTACGACTGAGGTCGATCGCGAAATATTCGGATGTCTTCCGCACCATTGCGTCGATAAAGCCACCATCAACAAATGCATATTTTGTCACGGCTGCTGTATCCCTCGATCTGCCGCCTCCGCGGGCTCCAAGTGTCCCAAAGCTCATTTCAACCAGGTTCAGAAGTAGTTATCGATAGAAAACCATAAGTTGCAAGGCGACAATGAAAAAAGGGCGGCCTTCTGGCCGCCCTTCGTAGATGCTCGAGGCAAATCCGGGCTCAGCAATCCTAGCTGTCTAGCCCCTCACGAACACCCCGTCGTGCTTCCACACGTATCGCACTTCATACAAGTACCATTCCGCACCAGCGTGAAGTTGCCGCACTCGCTGCACATCTCGCCCTCATAGCCCTTGGCTTTGGCTTCCGCGCGGCGCTCGGCCTTGCTGGGCACCGCGACTTGCGCGCTGCCGGCCTTGCTCCACTGCAGGGCTTCGAGCTTCTCGGTGGGCGAGAGGTCGTGGGTCACTTCCTGCTTCAGCGCGACCGCGCCTTCCAGGACGTCGCCGGCACGGCCTGCGCCGTGGGAGGCGAGCGAGGTGACCTTGCTTCCGCCGGCCGGTGCGCTGTCGTTGCCTTGGGCGACCGCGGTCGAGCCGCCGCGCATCACCACGAGGTTGTCGGTGCGGGAGCGGGTGAGGCCGCGCGACACCAGCTTGGAGGCGCGCTGGCCGTGATCATCAGGCTCCTTGCCCTCCTCGACGCCCTTGCCGAGCACGTCGAACCCGGTCTCGCTGGGATCGACATGGGCGAGGTCGAAGCGGCTGAGATAGCTCACCGCCAGCTCGCGGAAGACGTAGTCGAGGATCGAGGTCGCGTATTTGATGCTGTCGTTGCCCTGCACCGGGCCCGCCGGCTCGAAGCGGGTGAAGGTGAAGGCATCGACATATTCGTCGAGCGGCACGCCGTACTGGAGGCCCAGCGACACTGCGATCGCGAAGTTGTTGATGAAGGAGCGGAGTGCCGCGCCTTCCTTGTGCATGTCGATGAAGATCTCGCCGATGCGGCCGTCGTCATACTCGCCGGTGCGCAAATAGACCTTGTGGCCGCCGACGACCGCCTTCTGGGTGTAGCCCTTGCGGCGATCCGGCATCTTCTCGCGCTCGCGCATCACGATGATGCGCTCGACCAGCTTCTCGACGATCTTTTCCGAGACCTGGGCGGTGCGTGCCGCCATCGGCTTGTCGTAGAGGCTCTCGACCGCATCGTCCTCGTCCTCATCGTCGGCGATGAGCTGCGAGTTGAGCGGCTGGCTGAGCTTGGAGCCGTCGCGATAGAGCGCGTTGGCCTTGAGCGCCAGCTTCCACGACAGCATGTAGGCGGACTTGCAGTCCTCTACCGTCGCGTCGTTCGGCATGTTGATGGTCTTGGAGATCGCACCCGAGATGAAGGGCTGCGCCGCCGACATCATGCGGATGTGGCTCTCGACCGAGAGATAGCGCTTGCCGACCTTGCCGCAAGGGTTGGCGCAGTCGAACACCGGATAGTGCTCGGCCTTGAGGTGCGGAGCACCTTCCACCGTCATCGCGCCGCAGATGTGGACGTTGGCCGCCTCGATCTCGCGTTTGGTGAAGCCGACGGCCTGGAGCAGGTCGAAGCCGGGGGCCGCGATCGCCTCGGCACCAATGCCGAGCTGGTCGCGGATGAAGTCTTCGCCAAAGGTCCATTTGTTGAAGGCGAACTTGATGTCGAAGGCGGTCGGCAGCGCCTTCTCGACCTTGGCGATGGCCTCATCCGTGAAGCCCTTGGCCTTCAGCGTCGAGGCGTTGATGCCGGGCGCGTTGGAGAGCGAGCCGTGGCCGACGGCATAGGCCTCGATCTCCGCGATCTCGCTCTCGCGATAACCGAGCGCACGCAACGCGGCGGGGACCGCGCGGTTGATGATCTTGAAGTAGCCGCCGCCGGCCAGCTTCTTGAACTTCACCAGCGCGAAGTCGGGCTCGATACCGGTGGTGTCGCAATCCATGACGAGGCCGATCGTGCCGGTCGGCGCGATCACCGTGGTCTGGGCGTTGCGATAGCCGTGCTTCTCGCCGAGCTCGAGCGCCGCATCCCAGGCGGCTTGCGCATGGGTGACGAGGTCTCCTTGCGGGCACGACACCAGGTCCATCGGCACCGGGTTGACGCTGAGCCCCTCGTAGCCGTTGGACTGGCCATGGGCGGCGCGGCGGTGGTTGCGGATCACGCGCAGCATGTGCGCGGCGTTCTTCTTGTAGCCGGGAAAGGTGCCGAGCTCGGCCGCCATCTCGGCCGAGGTCTTGTAGGTGATGCCGGTCATGATCGCGGTCAGCGCGCCGGCGATGGCGCGGCCTTCCTTGCTGTCATAGGACAGGCCCATGGTCATCAAGAGGCCGCCGATATTGGCGTAGCCGAGGCCGAGCGTGCGGAACTCGTAGGAGAGCTCGGCGATCGACTTCGACGGGAACTGCGCCATCATCACCGAGATTTCGAGCACGATGGTCCAGAGCCGGCAGAGATGCTCGTAGCCTTCGACGTCGAAACGCTTGGAGGGGATGTCGTAGAACGTCAGCAGATTGGCGGAGGCGAGGTTGCACGCCGTGTCGTCCAGGAACATGTATTCCGAGCACGGATTGGAGGCGCGGATGTCGCCGGACGCCTTGCAGGTGTGCCAGTCATTCATGGTGGTGTTGAAGTGCAGGCCCGGGTCGGCCGACGCCCAGGCGGCGTAGCCGATTTTTTCCCAGAGGTCGCGCGCCTTCAGGGTCTTGGTGATCTTCTTGGTGGTGCGTCCGACGAGATTCCAGTCGCCGTCGGTCTCGACCGCGCGCAGGAAGTCGTCCTTCAGCGACACCGAATTGTTGGAGTTCTGCCCCGAAACCGTGAGATAGGCTTCCGAATCCCAGTCGGTGTCATAGACGTCGAACTGGATGTCCTTGTAGCCCTGTTTTGCAAATTGGATGACCCGCTTGATGTAGTTGTCGGGTACGAGGCTGCGGCGCGCCAGCTTGATCTCGCGGCGCAGCGCCGGGTTCTTCTCGGGATCGAAGCAATCGTCGCCCGAGCCTTCGCAATTGACGCAGGCCTTGAGCACCGCCTTGAGGTGCTTCTGGTTGATCTTGGATCCGGTGACGAGAGCGGCGACCTTCTGCTCCTCCTTCACCTTCCAGTCGATATAGGTCTCGATGTCGGGGTGGTCGACGTCGACGACGACCATCTTGGCGGCGCGGCGCGTGGTGCCGCCCGACTTGATCGCGCCCGCGGCGCGGTCGCCGATCTTGAGGAAGCTCATCAGGCCGGACGAGCGGCCGCCGCCGGAAAGGCGTTCGCCTTCGCCGCGCAGGCGCGAGAAGTTGGAGCCGGTGCCGGAGCCGTATTTGAACAGGCGGGCTTCGCGGACCCAGAGGTCCATGATGCCGCCCTCGTTGACGAGGTCGTCACCGACGCCCTGGATGAAGCAGGCGTGCGGCTGCGGATGCTCGTAGGAGGATTTCGACCGGGTCAGCTTGCCGGTGAAGGGGTCGACGTAATAATGGCCCTGGCCGGGACCGTCGATGCCGTAGGCCCAGTGCAGACCGGTGTTGAACCATTGCGGCGAGTTCGGCGCGACCATCTGCATGGTCAGCATGTAGCGGAGCTCGTCGTAGAAGGTCTGGGCGTCCTCGTCGGAGGAGAAGTACTTGCCCTTCCAGCCCCAATAGGTCCAGCAGCCGGCGAGACGGTCGAACACCTGCTTGGCCGAGAGCTCGCTGACATAGCGCTCTTTCTCGGGCAGGAGGGCGAGCGCCTCGGTGTCGGGCACGGAGCGCCACAGGAAGGAGGGGACGGACTCTTCCTCGACCTTCTTCAGGCGCGCGGCAACGCCGGCCTTGCGGAAGTACTTCTGGGCGAGGACGTCGGAGGCGACCTGCGACCACGCGGTCGGCACCTCGACATTGTCGAGCTTGAACACGACCGAGCCGTCGGGATTCCTGATCTCCGACGTGGTCAGCCGGAAATCGATGCCGGCGTAAGGTGACTGTCCCGAAGTGGTGTGGCGCCGCTCAATCCGCATGGTCTTGCCCCGTCCTATCTTTGACCGGACCGCCTCCGTTCAGGCGTGCCGGGTCATCATTTCATTTCGCGGTGCTCGAGGCCGCCTGGCCCTTGGCATCGCAGCTCAGCCGGTAGACCCGGCCCGTTTTCTCCCGACGCGATTGCTCGATGCGCGCACCGATCATCCGCCGGCACGTCCAGGCCCATCCGCCCCAAAGGGATGAGCCCGACATGCGTTCAACGCCCCACAACGTCACGTCTTCAACCATTGCCATCCGGGCCTGTTTCCAGCCCGTTCAGGCGCCCGAAAAGTCCGCTCTCGCCGGGCAGACAAGCCCGTATCCCGCTGCCCTTGTCTGGCTTGGCGGAGTGCTGTTTTGCAGACCCTTTGGGGGAGTGCCGGCGGGACGCAAACACACTCGCGCCGAACGGATCGAAAACTAGGACTCTCCGTTACGCCCGTCAAGAACTAGTGCGAGTTCCTGAATCAAATACTAAATATGGTGGATTGTGGGGGATAACAGGGGGCAAGGCCGCGCCTGTTGTTGAGCCAAGTATCAGTGAGTCCTCAGGGATTCCAACCGAAAAAATTTGCATCTTGGGGGGCCGCTGAGGCTTCACCCCGCTGTTCACAGGGCAGGTATATTTTTGAATCGCGGGCTTGCCTCGGGGGGACTCACGTAGGGCTACGGAAGGTGAGGGCAGGCATGCCCGCCGGGGTGGTGGTGGGAGGCGCGAATCCGCGCCAAGCTGCCCTCGATTTTGCCGGACTACCCACATGCTTGATTCGACCCGCCGGGATGCGCGAGCGCGCATCGCCCCGGCCGGCCTGATATTCCTCGCCATCACCTCGGTGGGCTGGGGTTTCAATTGGCCGGTGACGAAATTCCTGCTCTCCGAGCTGCCGCCGCTGACCTTGCGCGGGGCGACGGGCGTGCTCGGCGCGGTGCTGCTGGCGGCGCTGGCGCTGATCCGCGCCGACAGCCTCAGCGTCCCGCGCGAGATCTGGCCGCGCCTCGTGACCGCCGCGATCCTCAACGTCACCGGCTGGATGGTGCTGATGGGTCTGGCACTGCTGTGGCTGCCGGCGAGCGAAGCGGCGCTGATCGCCTACACCATGCCGGTCTGGGCCTCGCTGATCGCCTGGCCGGTGCTCGGCGAGCGGCCGACCTTGTTGCGCACCATCGCGCTGGTGATGGCCTTTGCCGGCCTTGCCTCGATCATGGGCGGCAACGGCTTTGCCGCCACCGCGGACAAGCTGCCGGGCATCATCATGGCGCTGTGCGGCGCGCTCGGCTTCGCTCTCGGCACGGTGTTTTCGAAGAAGTACCCGATCCGACTGCCGCCGATCACGGCCGCGGCCTGGCAGATCGGGATCGGCTGCCTGCCGATCACGATCATCGGCTTCGCCATCGAGACCACGCATCTGGAGCTGGTGACGCCGGTCGGCTGGTGGCTCCTGGTCTATTCGACCGTGGTGCAGTTCTGCATCGCCTATGTCAGCTGGTTCGCTGCCCTTGCGCGCCTGCCGGCCTCCGTCGCCGCGATCGGCACCATGGCGGTGCCTGTCATCGGCGTCGTGGCGTCCGCGATCGCGCTCCACGAGCCGCTGGGGGCAGGGCAGATCGCGGCGCTGGTGTTCACGCTGGCGGCCGTGGTGCTGGCGACGCGGTAGGGCGCATATTCATGAGCGGCTGGCCGCCTGGACTTCCGGTTCATCGTCAACATCGGCCGGAGAGCGGAAGGTCTCCGAGCTCGCAGATGCGCCAAGAGCCGACCTGCCTTGCGGGGATTGTCTCTACCCAAATCGGTTGGCGAACTCTACGACCGCTGCTGCAACATCTTTACGCTTGGCGTCCGTGCGTGTGAATCCCAGCGGTCCCGTGAACCTGATAACCACCTTTTCAGGATTGGATTTCGGCCGAGCATCGGTCGTCCAAGATAGCTCTCCGGCCCGGACCTTGACAACATCGCGACTGGTGCACGCGGACTCGATCGATGAGAATATCTGCTTTGCTTCATCGACCGAAAGCTTCATCGATTGACACTCACCAGCGCCGACCGACACAAGGGTCAAACCAGACCGTTCGACGCGGAAGTACAGCCCATTGGTCAGCGTGACTTTTTCCTCAGGTCCCAACTCGGCGCTAATACGGGCCAGCGCTTGAGACCCAACTCGCGACAGGAGCCGTCCAACACCTCAAAAAAGACTTTGATCTTTCGGTGATCATTCATGGGTCGGGCGCCATCGTACGTGGTCCGATGGGGGGACCAAAGCACCTCGCCATTGGCAAACAGTACAACATCCGCTTCGGGTCAGCATACGAAGAACTCAACTGAGCAAATCTGGTCCGCCATGCTTCGGGGAGCGACCTCCTGGAGGGCTGCCGCCATCTGCAAACCTTCTCAGAAATACTACGTCTTTTCTTTCTACCCCGGGAGCGAGGTTTCGGAGAGCGTTCGTAGCGAGATATATCTCAAGCCCGACCAGAAGCGGTATTCCCGCGCCCCAAATGTAGATCAGGCCACGCATTGTTGCCTCCGTCAGGATAATTTTGAGCCGCTGCTTCGGGCAGTCTTCCAGGCCAAGGAAGCGGCCACGACAAACGACACGAAACAGAACGCGATCACCCCCAAAGCGCGGACATCGCGGCGCGGCTCGTTGAGCCACACGAGAGCCGCCAGGCAAAGGAGCGCCGGGACCGCGCAGGCTTGTGTTGCGATATACCGACGCCTCAGCGCCAACGGCGCGCGGTCCCCCCAGATAAACGCCTCAACCTGAAACTTGCGAGAAATTGCGTCCGTCCGGGGGAGGCACGACCTATCTAGCTCTGCCACGATGGATTGAAATCCCCATCCGGCAATGCCCAGCAGTGAAAGTCCAAAAAAGAGTAAGAACAGCGACACTTCACGTGTCTAGCAGCTTCAACACAACCGCGCGAGACCAGTTAGTCCGCAATGGGTCCAACAGCGGACCAACGTTGGGATGCCCGACCTCAGGCGAATACTCTGCGGCGGTGGCGAATGCTGGAGGGCGAGCGCCCATAGAG
>NZ_JADPJF010000112.1:0-664 GCF_023073295.1 Bradyrhizobium sp. 23
GGTCAGCTCTGGACCTATGCTGCGGACGACCGGCCGTGGGGCGGCGCAGATCCGCCCGGCGTCGCCTATGTCTATGCCCCCGATCGCAAAGCCGATCGACCGATCGCTCATCTGGCAGGCTTCAAGGGGATTCTGCAGGTCGACGGCTATGCCGGCTATGGCAAGCTCGCCGAGCGTGGCGATGTTCGGCTTGCATTCTGCTGGTCGCACATGCGGCGTAACTTCTACGAGCTTGCCACACCCGGTCCGGCGCCCATTGCGAGCGAGGCGCTCAAGCAAATCGCCGAGCTCTATGCCGTCGAGAAGGACATCCGTGGCCGCAGCGCCGAGGGGCGCCGTCTCGTTCGGCAACAGAAAAGCCGACCGCTGGCGGAAGCGTTCGAACGGTGGCTCCGCGCCAAGCTTGCGCTGATCAGTCAAAAGGGCAAATTGGCA
Organism: Bradyrhizobium sp. 23; assembly: GCF_023073295.1. Classification (NCBI taxonomy): domain Bacteria; kingdom Pseudomonadati; phylum Pseudomonadota; class Alphaproteobacteria; order Hyphomicrobiales; family Nitrobacteraceae; genus Bradyrhizobium; species Bradyrhizobium sp. 23. The sequence continues at coordinate 436 of NZ_JADPJF010000112.1, forward strand.
GACGCAATCCGCTATGCGCTCTCACGCTGGGAGGGCCTGACGCGCTTCATCGATGATGGCCGTATCGAGCTCGACAACAACGCCGTCGAGCGCTCGATCCGTCCGATCGCACTCAACCGGAAAAATGCACTGTTCGCTGGCTCCGACGGCGGCGCCGAGCACTGGGCCATCATCGCATCCCTGGTAGAAACTTGTAAGCTGAACGACGTCGATCCCCTTGCCTTCCTGA
>NZ_JADPJF010000014.1:0-10092 GCF_023073295.1 Bradyrhizobium sp. 23
CGACTGAACTTCCGTCTCTGCATGACCCACCTCTGGCTCGATAAAACACCCAATCTCGGTGTCCATCAAACCGGCAGCAGCTCAATGCGCCCTCGCCCCTTGTGGGAGAGGGCAGCGATGCTGCCAGACGCACACTCACTAGGGCGAGGGGTATGTCTCCGAGCACTCCGTGCCGATAGATACCCAAGCTTCGCTTCGGCATTCTTTAAGGACGGGCGGCCGAAGGCGGCCTATGCCACCTTTCCCGCATCCGCCTTCGCTAAAGCTTCGGCCGACATGAGCGGAGAAGAAATGTCCAACTACACCGTCGCGCCCTGGGCCTTCGGCCGGCGCAGGTGCTCGTCCAGCCGCGGCATGATCTCGACGAAATTGCAGGGGCGCGTGCGGTAGTCGAGCTGGGCTTTGAGGATGCCGTCCCAGCCGTCGCGGCAGGCACCGGGCGAACCTGGGAGGCAGAAGATGTAGGTTGCGCCCGCGACGCCGGCCGTGGCGCGGCTCTGGATCGTCGACGTTCCGATCTTGGCGTGGCTCAGCATGTGGAATGAGATCGAGAAACCGTCCATGCGCTTCTCGAACAAGGGCTCGATCGCCTCCGGCGTGACGTCGCGCCCGGTGAAACCGGTGCCGCCGGTGGTGATGACGACGTCGACACCTGCGTCCGCAATCCAGCGGCGGATGACGGTGCGGATCGCCTCGACGTCATCGGTGACGATCTCGCGCGCGGCGAGATGATGGCCGGCAGCGGTGAGACGGTCGGCCAGGGTCTGGCCGGATTTATCATCCGCCAGCGCGCGCGTGTCCGACACGGTGAGCACCGCGATGTTGAGCGGGACGAACTGTTTTGTTTCGTCGATGGAGGTCATTGCAACGCACCTTCTTCACAGACCACAGACGTCATCCTGAGGTGCGCGCTCTTGCGCCCTCGAAGGATGGGCCACGGGCTCGCCATCCTTCGAGGCTCGCCAATTGGCGAGCACCTCAGGATGACGGATAACCCCTACTGTCCGCCCCCAAACGTGTTGCAGGCCTGGACGGTGCCCTGCTGGTAGCCGGTCATGAACCATTGTTTGCGTTGCGCCGCCGAGCCGTGGGTGAAGGAATCGGGCACGACGCGGCCTGTGGACTGGCGCTGCAGCGTGTCGTCGCCGATCGCGCTCGCCGTGGTGAGTGCGGCGTCGATGTCGCCCGGCTCCAGGAAGTTCGGCCGCTTCTTCGCCTCGCGATTGACCCAGACACCGGACAGGCAGTCGGCCTGCAATTCGACCTTCACCTGCAGCGCATTGGCCTCCGCCTTGCTGCCGGCCTGCTGCTGCAGCCGCGTCACGCGCGGAATGATGCCGAGCAGGTTCTGGATGTGATGGCCGGCCTCATGGGCGATGATGTAGGCGGTGGTGAAGTTACAGGCCGACTTGCCGGAGCAGCCGCGAAAACGCGTCTCGACCTCTCGGAAGAAACCGGTGTCGAGGAAGATGGTCCTGTCGGGCGGACAATAGAACGGTCCCATCGCCGACTCCGCCCGGCCGCAGCGCCCGCCATTGGTGACGTTGCGGAACAGCACGACCTTTGGACCGGTAAAGGACTGGCCGGAGGCCTGGAAGATCTCGCTCCAGCGATCGTCGATCTCGCCGAGGATGCCGGAGATCATGCTGCCCATCTCGTCGGTCGGCGCGCCGCGCTTGGCGTTGGACGACGATTGGCGATCGGTCTGGTAGGACGGCGCCTGGCCGCCGCCGGTGAGTATCTCGGCGCCGCCGATCAGGATGCGCGGATCGATGCCGAAGGCGTAGCCGACCAGGCCGAGCACGATGATGGTACCGATCCCAAGCCCGCCGCCGCCCATGGGGAGGCCGAACCCGCCTCCTCCACCGCCGCCGCCACCATCGTCGCGACGATCCTCGATGTCGTCGCTGCGGCGGAAATCATCGTAGCGCATGGCGGCTTCCCTCGGTCCTAGCTCAATTCGGCGCGAAAGCGCGAAAGCTCAACGCGCCACATACGTTTCCGTTGCGTTAATCAATATCCCGCTCGGCAATTATTGCCTAGTGCGACAGCATGGCAATGCCAGCAATTTTTTCCGGGCATCGAGCAATTTTTTCCGAGAGGAATTTTGAGTCTTTTTGCGCTCCGATCACAGCCGCAACGCGAAGAAACGCGAAATACACTGCAAAACATGGAGAATGCGCGGAGCGAGCCGCGTGCAAGGCGCGATGTGAGGGCTGTTCACGAAAGCCACGGGTTAAGTCGATTTTTACTTTGCCGCTTCAATGTAACGGTCAGTCGGTTGTTTGGTCCCGCGTCGCCGACAGCGTCGCCTGAGTCAGAGTTCTTGAGTCATGGTAGAGTCGCGTCGCGGGGCGTCTGCAAGGGCGCCCCGCACAAATTTTGAGTCTCCTTCGCACAGCATCGTCCTCGGCGATTGCGTCGCCGAGATGTCGAAGCTTCAGGCTGGTTCGGTCGACCTGGTGTTCGCCGATCCACCCTACAATCTCCAGCTTAAGGGCGATCTCAAGCGCCCCGACGAATCTCATGTCGATGCGGTCGACGACGACTGGGACAAGTTCGATTCGTTCTCCGCCTATGACGATTTCACCCGCGCCTGGCTGCTCGCCGCCCGCCGCGCGATGAAGCCGTCGGCGACGATCTGGGTGATCGGCTCCTATCACAACATCTTCCGCGTCGGCGCGATCATGCAGGACCTCGGCTTCTGGCTGCTGAACGACATCGTCTGGCGCAAGACCAACCCGATGCCGAATTTCCGCGGCCGCCGCTTCACCAATGCGCACGAGACCATGATCTGGGCCGCGCGGGACGAGAAGGCCAAGGGCTACACGTTCAACTACGAGGCGCTGAAGGCCGCCAACGAGGACGTGCAGGCACGGTCCGACTGGCTGATCCCGCTTTGCACCGGCGAGGAGCGCCTCAAGGGCGCCGACGGCAAGAAAGTGCACCCGACGCAGAAACCGGAAGGCCTGCTGGCGCGCGTGCTGCTGTCGTCCTCCAAACCCGGCGATCTCGTGATCGATCCCTTCAATGGCACCGGCACCACCGGCGCGGTCGCAAAGCGCCTCGGCCGCTCCTATATCGGCTTCGAGCGCGACAAGACCTATGCGAAAGCGGCCGAAGCGCGCATCGCCGCGATCGAGCCGCTTCCGGAGGCAAGCCTCGCCCCGTTCATGACGGCGCGCGAAGCGCCGCGTGTGGCGTTCTCCGAGCTGATCGAGCGTGGCATGATCATGCCCGGCACCAAGCTGTTCGACGCGAAGAAGAAACTCGGCGCGCTGGTGCGTGCCGACGGCGCCATCATGTTCGGGGACAAGGTCGGCTCCATCCACCGCATGGGCGCAGTGGCGCAGGGCGCGCAAGCCTGCAACGGCTGGACCTTCTGGCACATCGAGACCAAGAAGGGTCTTAAGCTGATCGACGAGCTGCGCGCCGAGATCCGCGCCGGCATGGCGGCGGGGTAGCCTTCCTTTCGTCGTCCCGGAGCGCGCCTCCTGGCGCGGCCCCGGAATGACGAGACTGGTTGAATACAGCGGCCGGCGGGACTAGATTGACCGCCTACGCCCCGTCTTGACCGGTCGAGCCATGCGACGACAGTCCGAGACATTGCTGCTGGTGCCGCTGCTGCCGATCTTTCTGGTCGGCATGTTTCCGATGTTCCTGATCGCGCTGCTGGGATTTTTCGGCCTCGCCTTGTTCGGCGTGCTCGTGGTCTGTGTCGGGCTCGCCAGCAGCAACGAGGCCCACGACAGCTTCAATCACGACGTCATCGTTCACGGCTACGCGCGCGGATCGGAGCGCGCGGCGCGGGCCTCCGACATGCATATCGCTACCCGGCTCGGGTTGCGCCTGGAGGTCGTGGGCGCGGCCATGGTCATTACGGCGGCGATCGGCCTTTGTTACGCCGGCTGATCTGCGTGACGCGCAGACGCCGCCCGGCAAACTCGCCGGTTGCCCTCCCCGATAAGGTTCAGGCAAGACAAGGCCGCTTGCGGACATGTTGCTGACTCCACTCTCAGCCAACAAACACAGGGGAGATGCCCGATGCTCAAATTCTATTTCAACGGTTCGCCGAACCCGACCAAGGTCGCGCTTTATCTCGAAGAGGCCGGCCTGCCCTTCGAGCCGGTGAAGATCGACACCCGCACGGGCGAGCAGTTCACGCCGGACTACCTGAAGATCAATCCGAACGGCAAGGTGCCGGCGATCGACGACAACGGCACCATCGTGTTCGATTCCAACGCCATCCTGCTATATCTCGCCGAGAAGACCGGCAAATTCCTGCCGGCCGCCAATGTTCGCGGCGAGATGCTGTCATGGCTGATGTTCGTCGCCACCGGCGTCGGGCCGTATTCGGGCCAGGCCGTGCACTTCAAGCATTTTGCGCCGAAAGACCAGAACCACGACTACGCGCATAACCGCTATCAGTTCGAGACCGATCGCCATTACAAGATTCTCGACGGCCACCTCAAAGGCCGCCGCTATATGGTCGGCGACAGCTATTCGATCGTCGACATGGCGCTGTGGGGGTGGGCGCGGATGGTGCCGTTCAAGCTCGGCGACGATGCCTTCGCGCGATACCCGAACGTGAAGCGGCTGGTGGACGAGATCTCGGCGCGGCCTGCGGCGACGCGCGCGATCGCGCTGAAGGACAAGTTCACCTTCAAGGCGGAAATGGACGACGAGGCGCGCAGCAACATGTTCAAGCACATGACGACGAAAGTCGCCTGATCGTCTCAGGTCACAATGCGAGGCCACGCGCATGCGCGTGGCCTTTTGCTTCTTGAGGCTCAGGCGGCGTGGACCGAGCTCAGGAAGTTGGCGACTTCCTGCTTCAAGCGATTGCTGTCGGCCGACAGCGAGCGTGCCGCCGAGAGCACCTGCGAAGACGCCGAGCCGGTCTCGGACGCCCCGCGCTGCACGTCGCCGATGTTGGACGACACGAGTTGCGTGCCTTGGGCCGCCTGCTGGACGTTGCGGGAGATCTCCTGCGTCGCCGCACCCTGCTCCTCCACGGCGGCGGCGACCGTCGACGAGATCTCCGACAGCCGCTCGATGGTGCCGCTGATTTCCCTGATCGAGCCGACCGACTCCTCCGTCGCAGCCTGGATGCCCGAGACCTGCTGGGCGATCTCACCGGTGGCCCTCGCGGTCTGCTCGGCGAGCGCCTTGACCTCCGAGGCGACTACGGCGAAGCCGCGGCCGGCTTCACCCGCGCGCGCCGCCTCGATGGTGGCGTTCAGCGCCAGGAGGTTGGTCTGGCCGGCGATGGTGCTGATCAGCTCGACCACGTCGCCGATGCGGGCTGCAGCCTTGGAGAGCTCGCTGACGCGCGCGTTGGTCTTGCTCACCTGACCGACGGCTTCGCCCGCTATGCGCGCCGATTCCTGCACCTGGCGCGCGATCTCCGTCACCGAGGAGGACAACTCCTCGGTCGCGGAGGCGACCGCCTGCACATTGGCCGAGGCTTCCTGGGAGGCGGATTGCACTTCGGTGGAGAGATCCTGAGCGCGCCTCGCGGTCGCGGTCAGGGTGCCGGCCGAGCCCTCGAGCTCGTGCGATGCCGAGGATACGGTATCGACGATCTCGCCCACCGCCTGCTCGAACTGGCTGGCGAGCCGGGCCATGTCGGCCTTGCGGCTCTCGGCCTGCCGGGCCTCGGTTGCGGTCTGCTCTTGGCGCAGCCGTTCGGTCTCGATCATGTTTGTCTTGAAGACGTCGATCGCCTTGGCCATGTCGCCGATCTCGTCGACCTTGCCGCGCGAGGGGATCTCGACGGCGAGATTGCCGCCGGCAAGCAGCCCCATTGCGCGCGTCATCGAGGTCAGCGGCCGCACGATGCTGCGGGCGGTCAGGAAGGCGACGATCAGTCCGAACAGGACGGCGAGGCCGCCCGCGATCTCCTGCAGCGAGGTCGTGCCGTCGATCACAGCATCGGCCGCGGTGCGCGAATCCTTGTAATCCGTCTTCAAGGCGGTTTCCGCGACCTTGAGCTTGGCGATGCTCGCGGAGATGAGCGGTGCGAGATCCTTGTGGTAGATCTCGTCGGACCGCAGCATCGCCGCAGAGGTGGTTTCGAACGCGGATTTGTAGATACCGAGAGCGGTCTTCACTGGCGTCAAAGACGAGCGAAGGTCCGCCGCCTGCGGGCTCCTTTCGACGGCCGCCAGCCGCTGCACCGCCCTGTCGACATTGGTTCTGAAGGCGGTGGGCCCGTTGGCGTCGCGCAGGGCGAGGAAGCGCCAGTTCGCGATTCGAACCAGCAGGACCCGGGACTCGAGGTCCGCGACGAGCGACACCGTGTCGTCGTCGGCGGCGGCACGGGCCACATCGACCAGCTTGGCCATCTTGACGGTCAGCTCTTCGCCACTCGGCAACAGCGTCGCCTTGCCGGTCCGCGCCTCGTTGACGGCGTCGCCGAGACTGTCACGCAGGCTTTTCATTTTGGCGATGTCGGCGATCAGATCGTCGTAGAGCTTCCGCCGCTCCTCCGAGAGGGTGCCCTTTGCTCCCAGCTGCAACAGCCCGGTCGCCGCGGCCTCTCGCTCGGCAGCCTCCCGCATCGCAGGCTCGTTGGCGTCGTAAATGTAGCGCAGATTGGCCCGCTGGATGGCCTGAAGATGGGTCGATATCTCCAGGACGCGCGCCGTGCTGTCCGACAACGCGGAGAGTTTTGCGACCTGATCCTGGACGGATCGCAAATTCCAGATGGCGACCACCGCCATCACAAGACCAACCGCCACCAAGGCCATGAAACCTGCGTACAGGCGTCCCCTGATCCGCAAACGAAAACTCGGCATTCCCACTGTCCACCCAGATGCATGTCAATTCGAGCGGCCGGCCTAATCCGGCGATCGTCACCGGCCACTCTGGCAGCCGCGCGTCGCGTTGTTCGCGACCCACGCTGCACCGCGACACAATGGGGGACACTCGTTAATTGAACCTTCAAATTTTTCGCGCGCGCATCCGTCGGATGGTACAACATCTGCTGATTTTATCGGCAGGTGAGCAAGGTTTTAGCGAGAAGCCCGCAGCGGCATGCAGGCCGCTGCAGCTGGTCCGGCCTGCGCCAGACCAACACGCCCCTCGCCGACCGCGGCGGACGGCACCGGTCGACGGAGGCGACGCTGCTCGATCCGCTCAGCTCGCGGCCCTCACGGCCGTTTGTGGAAACGGACCAAGGGCCTTCTCGGTCAGCACCGAGTCGCAATATTCCCGGATCTCCTTGATCTTGCCGTCCTCGAGACGAAACACGAGACAATAGTCGTTGTCGTAGCGCACGCCTTCTGGCGTGACATTGTCGCCCTTTGCTTCGATGACGACGATATCGCCGTCGGCGATGAAGCGATGAGCGACCGTCCGCGTCCGGTCGACAAGGCGGGTCCGCACATAGCCGTGCAGATCGTTGAGGATCGCCTGTTTGCCCGAAAAGGTGCGCGACCAGGAATACTGGCCGGTCACGATCCATTTGGCGTCGTCGGCAAGACTTTCGGTGAACAAGCCACGGTCGCGCGCAGCCGGATCGGGGCTGGCGGCGGCTGCAAAGATATCCTGCATCAGTTTCTTGTTGGCGCTCGCGCTCATGGCGGCATCTCCTTTGGTGAGAACACGGAAATCATCGCCGCCGGTGCTAAATTCTTCAAATCGATAGTGGATATGATATCTATTCGCCTCATGAATTTGAATTCGCTCGACCTCAATCTCCTGACCGCGCTCGACGCGCTGCTGCGCGAGGCCAGCGTCAGCCGCGCCGCATTGCGGATCGGGCTGTCGCAGCCGGCGGCGAGTCATGCGCTCCAGCGTCTGCGCGACATCCTTGGCGATCCGCTCTTGGTACGCACAGGCGCGCGGATGGAGTTGACGCCGCGGGCGCAAGCCTTGCGCGCGCCGCTGGCGCAGGCGCTCGACCAGGTGCGCGGGCTGTTCGTATCGGATGAATTCGATGCGGCGCGCAGCGAGCGGCAATTCCGACTGATGATGCCGGACCTCGCGGTCGAGCTGTTGATGCCGCCCTTGATGGAAAAGGTGACGCAGGCCGCCCCCAACGTCCGCATCGACGTGGTGCCGTGGCGAGGACCGGCTATTTTCCACGCCGAGTTCGCCCGCACCATCGATCTCGTGATCTCGATCGGCAACGCCTTCAAGGGATTTCACCGCCAGTTGCTTTACACCGACAGCGACGCGCTGGCGGTGCGGCGCGGCCACCCCGTGGCTGCGAAGCTGAAGCGGCGCGAGACGTTCCTGGCTGCACGCCATGTCGGCGTAATCATCCGCGGCCAGCCGGAGGACCTCATCGACACTTGGCTGGGCACCAAGGGCATAGACCGGCATATCGCTCTCGTCGTCCCGGGTTATCTCGAAGCGCTGCACGTCGCCGCCCGTACCGACCTCGTCGCCTTCGTGCCGCGCCGGTTGATCGCGGCGCTGTCCAAGCAGCTCGGCCTCGTCACGGTGACGCCGCCGCTCGACCCCGGCATCGATGAGCAGTTCATGTTCTACCCGACCCGCGCGCAGATGGATCCAGGCTCGATCTGGCTCAGGCGGCTGATGCTGGAGACGGGACGGGATTTGGAGAAGAAAGGGCGCGCTGGATAGGACGCAACTTCAAAGCAAATGGTGTCGTCCCGGACAAGCGCAGCGAAGCGGAGCGCCGATCCGGGACCCATAACCACAGGACGTGGTTTGGCGAAGACTCGTGATTGTCAGCTTGCGTCACAACTTCTCCCTGTGGTTATGGGTCCCGGGTCTGCGCTGACGCTTGCCCGGCACGACAGGGGAATATATTGCCGCGCTCCTACGCCTTCTGCGCGTCCATCACCTTGCGCACGGCGGGGCGGTCGGACATGCGCTTGAAATGATCGGCGATCTTCGGCGTCGCGTTGATGTCGACGCTGTCGCCTTCGAGCCAGGTCGACAGGGTGTAGAGATAAGGATCGCAGATCGTGAACTGCTCGCCCATCACCCAGGGCCCCTTGTACATCTTCTGCTCGATCAGGGCGAAGCAGGCGCCCATGGTCTTCGGGATCATCGCCTTCATGTCGGCGAACGAGCTCTCTTCGCTCGCCCAGCGTGCGCCGCGCATCTTGTGGGCATGGTTGATGTGCACGGTCGAGCAGAGGTAGGAGTTGAACGACTGGACCTGGGCGAAGTCGAAGGGATCGTCGAGCGGCGCGAGCTTCGCCTTGGGGAAGGTCTGCGCGAGATAGGCGAGCATCGCCGGGGTCTCGGTCAAAACGCCGCGATCGGTCACCAGCGCGGGGACGCGGCCTTTCGGGTTGATCGCGAGGTACTCCACGCTGTTCTGCTGGTTGTCCTTGAAGCTCAGCCGCTCCGCCGCGTAGTCGGCGCCGGCTTCTTCCAGGGTGATGTAGGTGGCGAGCGCGCAGGTGCCGGTGGCGTAGTAGAGCTTGAGCATGTCGGACCTCATGGGAAAGCCGGAAGGTAACGGCTGCGGGCCCCGAGGTCCATAGCACGAACCTCTCTTCGCAGTTGCCCACCGGCGCCCGGCTGTGCCAAGACGCCCCGAGTTGGAGGGGCTTCCCATGACCGTACTCATCGCCGGTGGCGGCATCGGCGGGCTGACGCTTGCGCTCAGCCTGCACGGAGTCGGCGTTCCCGTGAAAGTGTTCGAGAGCGCCGCCGAACTGCGGCCGCTCGGTGTCGGCATCAACGTGCTGCCGCACGCGGTGCGCGAGCTGATCGAGCTCGGGCTGATGGACAAGCTCGATGCCAGGGGCGTGCGCACCCGCGAGCTTGCCTATTTCTCCAAGCACGGCAAGCCGATCTGGAGCGAGCCGCGCGGGCTGGAGGCCGGCTATAAATGGCCGCAGTTTTCGATCCATCGCGGCACGCTCCAGCAATTGCTGCTCGACACCGCCATCGAGCGCCTCGGCCGCGACAACATCCTCACCAGCCATCATCTGACCGGCTGGAGCGAAACCGCCGACGGCGTGCGCGCCGATTTCGTCGACAAGGCCACCGGCAAGGCCGCGGGGACTTACGACGGCACGATCCTGATCGCCGCGGACGGCATCCATTCCGCCGCGCGAGAAAAACTCTATCCCGACGAAGGCCCGCCGATCTGGAACGGCC
>NZ_JADPJF010000014.1:10171-15699 GCF_023073295.1 Bradyrhizobium sp. 23
CTGTGGCGCGGCGTCACGCCCGCAAAAGCCTTCCTCAGCGGCCGCACCATGATCATGGCCGGTCACGAGATCCTGAAATTCGTCTGCTATCCGATCTCGAAGGAACCGGACGCCGCGGGCAACCATCTGATCAACTGGGTTGCCGAGCGCCACATGCCGCCGACCTATCAATGGCGGCGCGAGGACTATAACCGCACCGCGCGGCTGGAGGAGTTCTTACCCTGGTTCGAGAGCTGGCAGTTCGACTGGCTCGACGTGCCCGGCCTGATCAAGAACTGCCCGCACGCCTATGAATATCCGCTGGTCGACCGCGATCCGGTATCGCAATGGACTTTCGGCCGCGTCACGCTGATGGGCGACGCCGCACATCCAATGTATCCGATCGGATCCAACGGCGCCTCGCAGGCGATCCTCGATGCGCGCACCATCACGCGCGAGATCCTGGCGCACGGCCCGACGCAAGCGGCCCTGCTCGCCTATGAGGCCGAGCGGCGGCCTGCAACCACCAGTCTCGTCCTGCTCAACCGCAAGAACGGCCCCGAGCAGGTGATGCAGCTGGTCGAGGAGCGCGCGCCCGACGGCTACAAGGTCGTCACTGACGTGCTGTCGCAACAGGAGCTCGAGGATGTTGCCGCCAATTACAAGCGCGTCGCCGGCTTCCAGGTGGAAGCGCTGAATGCGAAGCCGCCGATCGTGAGCAAGGACGCGCGCGCGACGAAATGAGTATTCGCACGAAGCGAGACGCACGTTGATGCGCCCTCGCCCCTTGCGGGAGAGGGCAGCGACGCCGCTAGACGCAAGCTCACTCGGGTGAGGGGTCTGTCTCCGCGAGTCTAACTCTCATTTGAACTCGCCGAGACAAACCCCTCATCCGGCGCTTCGCGCCACCTTCTCCCGCAAGGGGAGAAGGAAAAAAGACTGCCCGGCAGCTATTTGCCCACCACCCTCGCCGCCTCCAGCAGCCGCTCGCTCGCCGTCGCCGTCGCCAGCAGCGTTCCGTCCTCTGCCATCAGCTTTGCCTCGACGAACGCAATCGTCTTGCCGAGCTGCGTCACCTTGGCCTCGCCGATGATCGGTCCGGGCTTTGCGGGCGCCAGGAAATTCACGGTCATGCTGATGGTGGTGGTGTAGAGCCTGCCCTCGCTCATCACCAGCACGGCGGGGCCCATCGTGTCGTCGAGCATGGCCGAGAGCATGCCGCCCTGGATGAAGCCGGCCGGATTGCAGAACTCCGGCTTGCCGTCGAAGGCGAGCTTGATCCAGCCTTCCCTGGGTCGGGCATCGAGCAGGCGCCACCCCAATAGCTCGGCACAGGGCGGCCTGGGAAAGTTGTCGAGCGCGGTGTTGATCATGCGAGCCTCCGTTGCCTACCACAGCTAACGCAGGCCTGCTGCCAGCATTTTGTCAGCAGGATGGGCTGCTAGGGTCCAATCCATGCGCAATCACCTTACGCATGACGTTGGGCAATGCTTCATCGGCGAGCGTGGCGATCGGCACCCAGCGCATGCTGGCGGGTGCCCGCGTCCGCGCTTCCACCCTCGCCGTGTAGACCACCAGTTCCAGCGGAAAATGCGTGAAGACGTGGGTGACCACGCCGACCTTGCGCTGCCAGCGCGACAGCCCCTTCAACTCGGGCGCCTGCCGTTTTGCCTTGGCGTCGTCCTGCCCGGCCAGCCAGTCCGACCCCGGTACTTCGGTCATGCCGCCGAGCAACCCCTTTTCGGGACGGGTGCGGACGAGAAGCTCGTCGCCGCGCGTGACAACGAAAGCGGCGCCGCGCCGTAGCGCGCCGCTCTTCTTCGCGGCCTTGCGCGGAAACGTGTCCTGCGTTCCCAGCGCGCGCGCCGTGCAGCCCTCGTTCAGCGGGCATAGCGAGCAGGCCGGCTTTTTCGGCGTGCAGATCGAGGCGCCCAGATCCATCAGCGCCTGCGCGCTATCACCGGCGCGAGAATCGGCAAGCAGCGTCGCAGCCAACTCCTGAATCAGCGGCTTGGCCTGCGGGAGCTCTTCCTCAACTGCAAAGAGCCGCGAGACCACGCGCTCGATATTGCCGTCGACCGGCATGGTGCGTCGATCGAACGCTATCGCCGCGATCGCTGCCGCCGTATAGGGCCCGACGCCCGGCAGCGCGCGCAGACGCACTTCGGTGTCGGGAAAGGTGCCGCCATGCTCGCGCGTCACCGCGACCGCGCAGGCATGGAGATTACGGGCGCGAGAATAATAGCCCAGCCCGGCCCACATCCGCAGCACGTCCTCCTGCGAGGCCCGTCCGAGCGCGGTGACATCAGGCCAGCGCGAGACGAATTTTTCGAAATAGGCCCCGACCGCCTTCACTGTGGTCTGCTGCAGCATGATCTCGGACAGCCAGACGCGGTAAGGGTCGGATGCTTCGCCGGGCGGAGCCCGCCAGGGTAATCGGCGGCGGTGGCGGTCATACCATTGGAGCAGCGCGAGCGGACGCGATGGGGTCTCCGGCGGAACTGGTTCCGATTTCGCCTTGAGGGCGGATTTGGGGCTCATGTCCGCACTGTAACGGCAATGCGTCGATCTCTCCACGTCGTGCCCACGCTTGTCGCGGGCATCCACGTTTTTCTTCGCGGTGAAGAGCCTGCGGCCGACGCCCCGGAGTGCTATAAGGTCCCATGTCCAAGCTTCGCCCCATCAAACCCGGTCCCCTCAGCGCCAAGCCGCTGTCGCTCCTGCTCAACGACGTCTTCGCCGAGGCCTATGCCAAGCAGGGATTTGCCGCGCGCGAGCTGGTGACGCGGTGGGCGCAGATTGCCGGACCGGAGATCGCGGCCCACGCCGAGCCACTGAAGATGCAATGGCCGCGGCCGGTCGAGGGCCAGCCGCAGGAGCCGGCGACGCTGGTGCTGCGGGTCGAGGGGCCGATGGCGCTCGAGATCCAGCACTCCGCCGATGTGATCCTGCAGCGGGTCAATCGCTTCTTCGGCTGGAGCGCGGTCGGCAAGCTGGCCTTCCGCCAGGCTCCGCTATCGCGCGCCCGCCGGCCGACCCGGCCCGGCCCGCCGGACGCCAAATCGGTGGCCGAAGTGGCTGAGCGCCTGGGCGACATCGAAGATGAACAATTGAAGTCGGCGCTGGCGCGCCTCGGGGCCGCCATCAAGCGAAATTGAGCCTTATTCTGCGGCCAAACTGGACCTGTCCTGGCCGCTCGCCATTGCCTCAAACGACGTTTCAAGCTAGCGACAGGCCGCCTGAACGGGAATTTCGGGCGAGACCACGCCAATCCGGGAGCCGACCTTGATCATCACCCGCCGCGCCTTCACCTCGATGCTGTCGCTGACCGGGCTTGCCGCGCTCGCCGGGTTCTCGCCGCTGCGGTTCATCTCCGATGCCATGATCCCTGAAGCCATGGCGCAGCCGGCGGCTGGCGACGTGGCCAAGCCGGTGTCGCTGCCCGACATGGCGCTCGGCCCGAAGGACGCCGCCGTCACCATCACCGAATACGCCTCGATGACCTGCCCGCATTGCGCGGCCTTCAACGAGCAAGTGTTTCCCAAGATCAAGTCGGAATACATCGACACCGGCAAGGTGCGTTACGTCTTCCGCGAGTTCCCGCTCGACATCAAAGCCGCCGCCGGCTCGATGCTGTCGCGCTGCATCGCCAATGGCGACGCGCCGAAATACTTTGCCGTCACCGACATGCTGTTCCGCCAGCAGAACGATTGGGTCGTGAAGAACACCACGGAGACCCTGACGCGGATCGGCAAGCAGGCCGGTCTCACCCAGCAGCAGGTCGAGGCCTGCCTGAAGGACCAGGCGCTGCTCGACAAGATCGCCGCCGACCAGAAGTATGCCAGCGACGTTCTGAAGGTCGATTCGACGCCGACGTTCTTCGTCAACGGCGAGAAGATCAAGGGCGAGACCTCGTTCGAGGAATTCGCCAAGAAGATCAATCCGCTGCTCAAGAGCTGATTCGCACGGCACAATCCTGATTCGCATCTCGATAGCCGTATCTTTCCCGGCACAAATCCCTTGGGAAAAGCGGCTTTCGCCGGTTGCCCTCGCAGCCCACCGCGGCCATTGTCCAGCCGCATGAGGCGCCTCGCGCGACTCGCCCGGATACCGACATTGCCTTCCATGGTATTGTCCCGGCAGGGGGATTCGCGCCTGCCAACAGAGATGCGTGCTTATGAAAATCACCCGCCTGCGCCTTCACGGCTTCAAGTCCTTCGTTGAGGCCACCGACTTTGTCATCGAGCCCGGCCTGACAGGCGTGGTCGGCCCCAACGGCTGCGGCAAGTCGAATCTCGTCGAGGCGCTGCGCTGGGCGATGGGCGAGACCTCCTACAAGTCGCTGCGCGCCGCCGACATGGACGCGGTGATCTTCGCCGGCTCCGGCAATCGCCCCGCGCGCAACCACGCCGAAGTGACGATGACGATCGACAATTCCGATCGCACAGCGCCGGCGGCGATGAACGACAGCCAGCTTCTGGAAATTTCCCGCCGCATCGAGCGCGAAGCCGGTTCGGTCTACCGCATCAACGGCCGCGACGTGCGCGCCCGCGACGTGCAGATTCTGTTCGCCGACGCCGCCACCGGCGCGCGCTCGCCGGCCCTGGTCCACCAGGGCAAGATCGGCGAGATCATTCAGGCCAAGCCCGAGCAGCGCCGCCGCGTGCTGGAAGACGCCGCCGGCGTCGCCGGCCTGCACGCCCGCCGCCACGAAGCCGAGCTGCGGCTCCAAGCGGCTGAAACAAACCTCACCCGCGTCGAGGACGTGATCGGCCAGCTCGCGGGGCAAATGGAAGGCCTCAAGAAGCAGGCCCGCCAGGCCGTGCGCTATCGCGAAGTTGCGGCCAAGGTCCGCAAGGCCGAGGCAACCCTGTTCCATCTGCGCTGGATCGGCGCCCATGCCGACGTCAACGAATCCGGCCAGACCCACGATCTCGCGGTTCGCGAGATGGCCGAGCGGACCCAGCACCAGGCCGAGGCCGCTCGCATCCAGGCGATTCGCGCCGCCGAAATGCCGGCGCTGCGCGATGCCGAAGCGCGCGCCGCAGCGGGGCTGCAGCGCCTGACCAACGCCCGCGAGCTGCTCGATCGCGAGGAAGAGCGCGCCAAGGAGCGCGTCGCGGAACTCGAGCGGCGCCTCGCGCAGTTCGAAGGCGACATCTCGCGCGCCCAGCAGCAGACCATGGACGCCGATATCGCGCTGCAGCGCCTCGACGCCGAAGATGCCGAGCTGAAGGAAGAGATCAAGTCGCGCGTTGAGAAGCGCTCCGGCGTCGACGAGCGTGTCGCCGAAGCCGAGGCGGTGCTGACCGAAACCGAGCAGCAGTTCACCGAGCTCACCACCGCGCTCGCAGACCTCACCGCCAAGCGCAACCAACTCGAAGCCAACGTTCGCACCCACCGCGACAAGCTCGCCCGGCTCGACCAGGAGATTTCGAACGTCGCGGCGGAAGAGCAGAAGCTCACCGAGGAGACCGGCGGCTTCGGCGATCTCGACGAGCTGACCGCGACGGTCGAGAGCGCCGAGCAGACGCTGGCGGCCTCGGAAG
>NZ_JADPJF010000014.1:15791-16357 GCF_023073295.1 Bradyrhizobium sp. 23
CGCACGTCGCCGCGCGGCAGACGCTGGAATCCTCGCGCTCGCCGCTCGTCGAAGCCGACAAGCGCGTGCAGCGGCTCGATACCGAGGCGCGCACGATCTCCAAGATCCTGAACGGCGAGACCAAGAATCTGTGGCCGCCGATCATCGACGGCATCACCGTCGACAAGGGATTCGAAAAAGCGATCGGCGCAGCCCTCGGCGACGATCTCGACGCCCCGGTCGATCCGTCCGCGCCGATGCGCTGGACCAATTCCGGCGTCACCGACGGCGATCCGGAACTGCCCGAAGGCGTGGTGCCGCTCGCCAACCACGTGCAGGCCCCGGCCGAGCTGACTCGCCGCCTGGCGCAGATCGGCGTGGTGCCGCGCGAGCGCGGCGCCGAGTTGGTCTCGCATCTCAAGACCGGCCAGCGGCTGGTCTCGCCCGAAGGCGACGTCTGGCGCTGGGATGGTTTTGTCGCAGCCGCCCACGCGCCGACCGGCGCAGCACGGCGGCTTGCCGAGCGCGCCCGCCTCATCGATATCGAAAACGACCTGGAGCAGGCCCGCATCGACGCGCAGATCAAG
>NZ_JADPJF010000014.1:16441-42233 GCF_023073295.1 Bradyrhizobium sp. 23
GCCAGGCGCTGGAGAACGCCGAGGCCGAGCTGCAGATGGCCGCCAGCACCGAAGGTGCGAGCCGCGAAGCCTGGCGCGCCGCGCAACGCGAGCTCAACGTCGCGCGCGAACGCCATGCTACGGTCGAACGCGAGATCAGCCGCCATGCCGCGCGCAAGGCGACGCTGTCGGAAGCGCACAGCCGTCTGGCCGCCGACCGCGCCGAGGCCGAAGCCGCCTACGAATACGCCGAAGCGGGGATCTCCGAGCTGCCGTCGAGCGAGGACACCGAAACCCGTCTCGCCGCCGTCCGCAGCGACATCGAAGGCCATCGCCGCATGGCCGCTCAGGTCCGCGCCGAGGCACAGGCGCTGGCGCGCGAAGCCGAGCTGGCCGACCGCCGCGTGCAGGCGATCCTCGCCGAACGAACCGAGTGGCAGAACCGCAAGGAGAGCGCGGCCTCCCACATCGACACCATCCAGGCCCGTATCGCCGAAGTCTCGATCGAGCGCAGCGATCTCGAGAACGCGCCAGCCGTGTTCGCAGAGAAGCGCAGCGCGCTGATCACCGAGATCGAATACGCCGAAAACGACCGCCGCATGGCCGCCGATGCGCTCGCCAGCGCGGAAACCGCGATGGCCGAAACCGATCGCGTCGCCAAGCTGACGCTCGAGGCGCTCTCCAGCTCGCGCGAGGCCACCGCCCGCGCCGAGGAGCGCATGGAAAGCGCGCGGCGCCGACTCGATGACATCGAGCGCGAGATCCGCGACATGCTCGAAGTCGAGCCGCAGGCCGTTGCCGGGCTCGCCGAGATCGAGCCCGGCGCCGAGCTGCCGCCGCTGCACGACATCGAGGAAGACCTCGAAAAGATGCGCCGCGATCGCGAGCGCCTGGGCGCGGTCAATTTGCGCGCCGAGGAAGAGCTGCGCGAGGTCGAGACCCAGCATAATGGTCTGGTCACCGAGCGCGACGACCTCGTCGAGGCCATCAAGCGGTTGCGCCAGGGTATCCAGAGCCTCAACAAGGAAGCTCGCGAGCGGCTCCTGACCTCGTTCGAGGTCGTCAACAACCACTTCAAGCGCCTGTTCGTCGAGCTGTTCGGTGGCGGCGAAGCCGCGTTGCATTTGATCGAGAGCGATGACCCTCTTGAAGCCGGCCTCGAAATCATCGCCAAGCCGCCGGGCAAGAAGCCGCAGACGCTATCGCTGCTCTCCGGCGGTGAGCAGGCGCTGACCGCGATGGCGCTGATCTTCGCGGTGTTCCTCACCAATCCCTCGCCGATCTGCGTGCTGGACGAAGTCGACGCGCCGCTCGACGACCACAACGTCGAGCGCTATTGCAACCTGTTGCACGAGATGACCGCCTCGACCGACACGCGCTTCATCATCATCACCCACAACCCGATCACGATGGCGCGGATGAACCGCCTGTTCGGCGTCACCATGGCCGAACGCGGGGTCTCGCAACTGGTGTCGGTGAACCTGCAAGAGGCGGTGGACATTCTCGACCAGAACGTGGCGTGAGTCCGCTCCCGTCACGCACCTATTGACGTCGTCATCCGCGCAAGCGGATGATGACCACGAATGATGATCTCACCCACCCTCCCCGCCGAACTGAAAGCGGCCCTCGACGGCAAGCTCCAGGGGTTCTCGCGCGCCGACGCTGCGCAGCGATCGCAGAAAATCTCGACCACCTATCGTGCAGGGGGCGGCTCCGGCACGATCAAATCCGAGGCCGATGCGCTCGCCTATGCGCTCGCGAGGATGCCGGCGACCTACGCTGCGGTGGCGGCAAGTCTGAATGCGCTGACCGAGGTCGCACCGGACCTCGGTCCGGAAACGCTGCTCGACGTCGGCGCAGGTCCGGGCACCGCGAGCTGGGCCGCTGCGGAAGCTTTTCCGTCGCTGCAATCCTTCACCCTGCT
The DNA here is from genome assembly GCF_023073295.1 of Bradyrhizobium sp. 23. Classification (NCBI taxonomy): domain Bacteria; kingdom Pseudomonadati; phylum Pseudomonadota; class Alphaproteobacteria; order Hyphomicrobiales; family Nitrobacteraceae; genus Bradyrhizobium; species Bradyrhizobium sp. 23. The sequence continues at coordinate 18,345 of NZ_JADPJF010000014.1, forward strand.
CGATGCCAACGCCACGCTGAGCCGTCTCGCGCTCGAACTGGCGCGCGACAGCACGCGTCTGGCGAATTGCCGCTATCTGCCGGGCGATGCCGGCGCGAACCTCGCTGAGGTTTCGCAAGCCGATCTCGTCGTCGCGAGCTATGTCATCGGCGAGCTCAGCGAGGGCGATCAACGCAAGCTCGCGGAAGCGATGTGGGCGAAAGCGCGCCACGTGCTGGTCGTGATCGAGCCCGGCACGCCCGCCGGCTACGCCCGCATCCTCACCTTGCGCCAGCAACTGATCGCGGCAGGCGCCTATGTCGCCGCACCCTGCCCGCACGAAAAGCCGTGTCCGCTGACGGCGCCCGACTGGTGCCATTTCTCCCAGCGCTTGCCGCGCTCGCAGGCTCACCGCCAAATCAAGGGCGCCGAGGTGCCGTTCGAGGACGAGCGATTCATCTACGTGGCGCTAACCCGTAGGCCTCCCGCCACCCGCGCCGCGCGCGTGTTGGCGCCGCCGGATCTCGGCAAGCCCGAGATCACGGCAAAGCTCTGCACCGAGCAAGGCGTCGAACTCGCCAAGGTCCCACGGCGGGACAAGGTCGCCTATGCAAGCGCCCGCCGCTGGCGCTGGGGTGATGCCATCCTGTCCGAAAGTTAACCTGCTCCGGCGCTTTCGCCTTGAACTGGGATAGTCCCTCATCCGACCAAGTCTTACCTCTCTTCTGTACCGGGCTCTCGCTCGGCGCCAATTTGGTCTACCCTAGCGCCCGCCTTCTTCCCCCTTCAGGAGTTCTCCATGTCGACCGGCTGGATCGTTCTCGGCGTTATCGTCGTCCTCGTGTTCTTTGCCTTCGCCGCCTACAATCGGCTGGTGGCGCTGGGCCAGCGCGTCGGCCAGGCCTTTGCCGACGTCGACGTGCAGCTCAAGCAGCGCCACGATCTGATCCCGAACCTGGTCGAGACGGTGAAGGGCTATGCCTCGCATGAGCGCGGCACGCTCGACGACGTCATCAAGGCGCGCAATTCGGCGATGTCGGCGCAGGGACCGGCGCAGGTGTCCGCGGCCGAGACCCAGCTCTCCGGCGCGCTCGGCCGACTGATCGCGCTGTCGGAGGCCTATCCCGACCTCAAGGCCAACGCCAATTTCCAGCAGCTCGCCAGCGAGCTGTCCGATCTCGAGAACAAGATCGCGGCCAGCCGACGCTTCTTCAACAGCGCGGTCCAGGAATACAACACCGGCATCCAGCAGATGCCGGCAGCCTTGTTCGCCGGCATGTTCGGCTTCACCAAAAAGGACTTCTTCGATCTCGGCGCCAGCCGCACCGAGGTCGAGGCCACGCCGCAGGTGAAATTCTGAGTTGAGCCGATAGGCCGGCAGGGCATCGCGTCATGGCCGCGTATGGTCTCTACACGCACATCGCCTCGAACAAGTTTCGTTCGATGCTCCTGCTCGCCGGTCTGTTCGCGCTGGTCTACGTGCTGGTCTATGCCGGCGCGCTGATCGCCGAAGTCGTCATCAATGGCGACGAGACCGTCCTCCATTATCTGAGACGCGCCTTCTATGATCTGAAAGTCGCCGCACCGGTTGCGACCGTCGTGGCAGCGACCTGGATCGTGATCGCCTATTTCTTCCACCAGTCGATGATCGATGCGGTGACCGGCGGCCACGACGTCACCCGGCAGGAGCAGCCGCGGCTCTATAATCTGCTTGAAAATCTCTGCATCTCGCGCGGCATCACGATGCCGAAGCTGAAGATCATGGAAAGCCCGGCGCTGAACGCGTTCGCGACCGGCCTCAACCCGCGGCAATATTCGGTCACCGTCACCACCGGTCTCCTCAATGCGCTGGACGACCAGGAAATCGAGGCGGTGCTGGGTCACGAGCTGACCCATATCAAGAACGGCGACGTGCAGCTCATGGTGGTCGCCGTCATCATCGCGGGCGTGGTCGGATTCTTCGGCGAACTGTTCTTCCGCCTGTTCACGAATTTCAGCTGGAGCTCCGGCTCCGGCGGCTCGTGGTCGTCGGGCTCCTCCTCGTCACGATCGTCCTCGTCGTCGAGCGACAGCAAGAGTTCGGGCGGCGGCGCGGTGATCGTCATCATCATCGCGGTCGTGCTGATCGTGGTGGCCTGGCTGTTGTCTCAGGTGGTGAAGCTCGCGCTGTCGCGCTCGCGCGAATATCTCGCGGACGCAGGCTCCGTCGAGCTGACGAAAAACCCGGACGCCATGATCTCGGCACTGCGCAAGATCGAGAACCGCGGCGAGCTGCCGGGCGCAACCTCGGCAGTGATGGAGCTCTGCGTCGACAATCCGCGCGAGGGTTTTGCCGATTTGTTCGCGACCCACCCCTCGGTGCAGTCGCGGGTCGACGCGTTGGTCAAGTTCGCCGACGGCCATGATCCCGGCCCGCTGCCGCTTTCCGCCGACGAGGCCGAGGAGCCAGACACGCAAGCCGACCAGCAGGGCGTCCGACCGCCACCGCGCCAGGGGCCCTGGAACGACGTAGGCGGCGCGGCCAGTCCGCCGCCCCTGCCCGCACCCAGCTCCGCCGGAACCGCCAGCAGCAACCCGATAGGCAATCGAGTAAGCAATCCCTTGGGCAATTCCTTGGGTCCTTGGGGCCGCCATTGAGCGTGATTTGACGCCATGCCCGGCAGAATTCGTCGTGCTTGGGAAAAACGTCGGGAATTGCCGTAACTGGGCCCTGCGGAATTGAATTCTCCCTTGTTTCTGCCATGTTCGCGCCCAACAGCAGACTTGGGACATGTCTGCGACATCGATTTGGGGCCCATCCGATTGCAACCTCGCGATCGGGGGCGCGCGTTAGGGGACAGCAATGGCAAAGCCGGCAGTGGTTGTGGTGGGCGCGGACAAGGGTGGGGTCGGCAAGACCACGGTGTCGCGCACCCTGCTCGATTATTTTTCCGCCAACAACGTGCCGACGCGCGCCTTCGACACCGAATCGCCGCGCGGAACCCTGAAGCGCTTCCATCCTGACATCACCGAGATCGTCGACATGACGACGACGTCGGATCAGATGAAGATCTTCGATACGCTCAACGCGACGAGCCCGTCGGTCACCGTGATCGACGTCCGGGCCGGCCTGCTCTCGCCGGCGCTCGCCTCCTTGCGCGACATCGGATTCCTCGACGCCGCCAAGGCCGGCCAGATCACCTTTGCCGTGTTCCACATCCTCGGACCCTCGATCGCCTCGCTGGACGAGATCGCCGAGACCGCGGGCTTCATGGGCGGCGCGAAATATTTCCTGGTGAAGAACTTCATCAACGATACTCAGTTCTTCCAGTGGGATCAGTCGACTTACCAATCGTATTTCAACCGCATCAAGGACGCGACCGAGCTGACCATCCCCAAGCTCAACGAAATGGCCTATGAGCAGGTCGAGGTGTCCTCCGTCCCATTCCTGAAATTCGTCGCCAACAAGGGCGTCAACGACGAGGCCGCCAACTACTCCTTCGTGCTGCGTGGTTATGTCCGACACTGGCTGGCGAACGTCTGGAGTGAGTTCGATCGGATCCGGCTGACCGATATCGTCGGCTCGACGAAATCCGGGGCCCGCAACAGCGAAAAATAGTTGCGCAAGCCGGGCGGATACGGCTGGATTGGTCGCCAAGTTCGACTGATATAGCTATCGATGCCCGCAACGCCCCTCTACATCATTTGCTCGCCCCGTCCGCAGGTCGGCAAGACCCTGCTGGCGCGGCTTTTGAGCGAATTTTTGCTGCTCAAGAACGGCAACGTCGTGGCCTTCGACGTCAACCTGAAGGAGCCGTCGCTGCTCGACTATCTGCCAACGATCACCGAGACCGCCGACGTGATCGACACCTACGGCAAGATGCAGCTGATGGATCGCGTCATCGTCGATGACGGGCTTGCCAAGGTGATCGACCTCGGCTTCCACGCCTTTGACGAGTTCTTCAAGATGACGGAGGAGATCGGCCTGTTGAAAGAGGCTGCGCGCCGCCACGTCGCGCCGATGATCCTGTTCGTCGCCGACACCGACCGCGTCTCGGCCCGCGCCCACGAGATGCTGCGCGAACAGATCCCGCGGATCAACCTGATCACGGTGGACAACGAGCACATCGTGCGCGGCGAGCTGCCGGAAGCGATGGCCGGCGGCCGGCTGCTGCGCCTGCCGGCGCTGCCCGGATTCCTGAAGACCTATATCAGCCGCCTGAATTTCTCCTTCACCGGCTATCTTCGCCAGGAGAAGGATGCCTCGACCGAGCTGCACCAATGGACCCGGCGCAATTACCTCGCCTTCCGCGAACTCGAGCTCAGCCTGATCCTGCAACGGTCCTGAATATTTTACCCGGATAATATTGACGCCGAGCGACGTTGCGGTTACTGAGTGTACGCACCATCGTTCCTCAGCAAGGCCTCTTCACCGTGAGCATCGACCGTAAAGCAGCAATCGCCGCCTATAAGGAGCGGAAGACCGTTGCCGGCATCTACGTCGTCCGCTGCGCGGCCTCGGGCAGGCCTGACACTCGGCGAATGCGAGCGGCTGAAAGATGAGGCGAGCGACTATGTCAGGAATGCGCTCCTCAAAGAGCGCATGCTGCATTGGCTGTCGGAGCTAACGGCCGAGCCGATCTGAACGTCGCCAGCCGTGCCGTGCCCTCAGTGCCCCTCGAACGTCATCAGCGTGCGCACCGGCACGTCCATCGCGCGCAGCTTGGCGGCGCCGCCGAGATCGGGCAGATCGATGATGAAGCAGGCGGCGACCACATTGGCGCCGATCTGGCGCAGCAGCTTCACCGCACCTTCCGCGGTGCCGCCGGTGGCGATGAGGTCGTCGACCAGGATCACACGCTCACCCGGCTGAATGGCGTCGACATGCATCTCCATCTCGTCGATGCCGTATTCGAGAGAGTAAGCGATCCGCACGGTGGTGTGCGGCAGCTTGCCTTTTTTCCGGATCGGCACGAAGCCGGCCGAAACCTGGTGCGCCACCGCGCCACCGATGATGAAGCCGCGCGCTTCCATGCCAGCGACCTTGTCGATCTTGTTGCCGGCCCAGGGATTGACGAGTTCGTCGACCGCACGGCGGAACGCACGCGCATCTGCGAGCAACGTGGTGATGTCGCGGAACAAGATCCCGGGTTTCGGATAGTCCGGGATGGTGCGGACGCTCGCCTTCAGATCATGGTCAAAAGTCATGGTGCCTCTCAATCAGCGCGACGCATCCAGGCGGAACGCGTTCTCGACAATTCGTAAGCCCACCTCGCCGCTCAGCGACATCAGCGATTCCGGATGGAATTGCACGCCGGCGACCGGCAGGGTCTTGTGCTCGAGCGCCATGGCGACGCCGTCCTCGGTGCTGGCGGTGACGGATAGCACCTCCGGCATGCTGTCGCGCTCGACATACAGCGAGTGATAGCGGCCAATGACGATCTCGTTCGGCAGATTGCGCATCAGCCGCCCGCCACGTACCTGAACCCGCGAGGGCCGGCCATGGGCGGGATGCGTGAGCTGCCCGAGCTCGCCGCCGAAATACTCGCCGATCGCCTGGACGCCGAGGCAGACGCCGAACACCGGCAGCTTGTCCTCCAGCGCCGCGTCGATGGTCTTCTTGATCCCAAAATCCTCGGGCCTGCCCGGCCCTGGCGACAGCACCAGCAAATCCCACCGCTTCTGCTTGAGCATGTCGAGCGCATGCACATGGCGGACCACGGTGACGTCGGCGCCGACCTGGCGGAAGTAATCGGCCAGCATATGGACGAAGCTGTCGTCATGGTCGATCAGCAGCACCCTCTTGCCGCTTCCGGTCGCATCGGGCGCAAAGGCCGACAGCGGCTTCGGCGGATCACCGCGCAGCGCCTGGAATAGGGCGGCGGCCTTGACCTGGCATTCGCGGTCCTCGGCGGCGGGATCGGAGTCGAACAGACAGGTGGCGCCGACACGCACTTCCGCGAGGCCCTCCTTCATCCGGATGGTCCGGATGGTGAGGCCGGTGTTGATGCTGCCGTCGAAATTCACCGCCCCGATCGCGCCGGCATACCAGCGGCGGGGCGAGCGCTCGTGATCCTCGACGAACTGCATCGCCCAGAGTTTTGGTGCGCCAGTGACGGTGACGGCCCAGGCGTGGGTGAGAAAGGCGTCGAGCGCATCGAAGCCGGGACGCAGCATGCCTTCGACATGGTCGACGGTGTGGAACAGTTTTGAATAGGTCTCGATCTGCCGGCGCGCCAGCACCTTGATGGTGCCGGGAACGCAGACGCGCGCCTTGTCGTTGCGGTCGACGTCGGTGCACATGTTGAGCTCGAACTCGTCCTTCTCGGAGTTCAGGAGCTGGCGGATCTGCTCGGCATCGCCGATCGCATCGGTACCGCGCGCGATCGTCCCCGAGATCGGGCAGGTCTCGACCCGGCGTCCGTCCGAGCGCACGAACATTTCCGGAGAGGCCGAGACGAGAAATTCGCCCTCGCCGAGATTCATCAGCGCGCCGTAGGGCGACGGATTGATGACACAGAGCCGCTGGAACACTTCCGCCGGCGAGCGGTCGCAGGGCTCGGCGAAGAGCTGCCCCGGCACCGCCTCGAACAGATCGCCACGCGCAAAGGCAGCGCGCGCGGTCTCGACAGTGGCCTGATATTCGCCGGGGGCGTGATCGGCAAAACCCTGGCGCGGTGTCTTGAGGTAGGGGCTCTCGGCGGTCTCGTGCGGCAGGCCCGCGGTGGACTTGCCCTTCCACGCGAAATCGTATGTGAGCACGACGCCGCGGCCGGTGGCGCGGTCATAGGCGAGCAGGCGATCGGGGACGTAGAGCACGATGTCGCGCTGGTCGCTCTCGCGCGCGCGCTTCTGCACGAGGTCCTCGATCTGGAACACGAGATCGTAGGCGAAGGCGCCGAACAGGCCGAGCACGCCGTCGTCATTGGCGGAGAAAGCGGCGACGAGATCGCGCACCAGCGACATCACGCTGGCGCGCCGCGTGCGCTGGTCTTCGTCGATCGGGGCTTCGCCGCGGATGATATGACCGGCAAGGCGCGTCGGCGTCGTCTCGGAGATCACGACGCAGGGTTCGCGCAAGACGTCGGCGAGGAAGGCGATCAGCACCTCCCCGCGCGCGTTCAGCGCTTCCAGCTTGAAATTGACGCCGGTGGTCTCGAGCTTGAGCGGCGGATCGGAGAAGCCGAGGTCAAAACTCTCGTAGCGGCCGGGCACGGTCGTGCCCGACGACAGCACCACGCCGCGGCGGCGGTCGAGCAGGCTGACGAGATCGTCGAGCCGGTTGGCGCCGCCGGAAAACTGTTCCGCCACGCGCGTGATCGCAAGCCCCGCGCGGGTCACGTAGTCGCTTCGAGCCGGAAGGGCAAAGACGGTCCTGTTCATGGGGTCCTCTTACGAAACTTGTCGAGGGAACGCCACACAGGACAAACGATCAGGCCGCCGCACTGCGTGGGCGACCTCAGACGATTTTGGGAGAATAAATCGCACCGGCCACCTCTCAGGAGGTGCGCCACCAAAGACGGGATGGGCGGACGGCGGTGCTCATGGGCGGATACTCACCATGGCGCGGGGACGACGTCAAGGCTGGCTGGGCTGGCTGCTCAACGCCGATCACCACAGTCGTCCCGGCGAAGGCCGGGCAATTGCGCACCAGGCCGGGGCGACACTGAAATGGTAGCGCGACTGGCGCAGCACACCTACCCCAGATGCTTCCTGAAAAACTCCGTCGCCCTGCCCCAGGCGAGCTCGGCGGCTTCCCGGTCGTGCACGGCCTGGCGCTGCTCGTTGACGAAAGCGTGCTCGGCGTCATAGCGGAACAGCTCCAGCGACTTGCCGGCGGCCTTCATGGCCTTTTCGAAACCGTTGACCAGCTCCGGCGTGCACCAATCGTCCTTGTTGGCGAAATGGGCCTGAAGCGGGATCTTGACGTCGGCGGGCTTGGCCGCCTGCTCTGGCGGGATGCCGTAGAACACCACGCCGGCGGCGAGCTCCGGCACATGCACCGCGCCGATGATGGTGACGGCGCCGCCGAGGCAGAAGCCGGTCAGGCCCACCTTGGCGCCGTTGCGCGACAGATATTGCGTGGCGCCGCGCACCGTCTGCGTGGTGGCGTCCATGAAGTCGAGCGAGTTCATCTCTTTGCCGGCGGCGTCGGTGTCGTGATACGGCACCACCTTGCCCTTGTAGAGATCTGGCGCCAGCGCATCGAAACCGGCGAGCGCGAAGCGGTCGCAGAGGCCCTTGATCTGGTCCGAAAGGCCCCACCATTCTTGGATCACCACCACGCCCGGCGCGTTGCCGCGCGCGGCATTGGCGAGATAGCCCGATGCGTCCTTGCCGTCCGGGCGCTTGAAGGTGATGGCGGTTCCCATGGTGTCCTCCGACGAGTTTTTGGGGAGCGGTTGGCGGCATTTTGGCGTTTGAGCGGGCGATAGGCAATCGCGCCTGACAACACACTCTCGTGCCCAACAAAAAAGCCCCCTTGCGGGGGCCTCTTCATTCTCGCCTCGGGCCCCTCAGTGCGAGTCTGCCCAGACCTTCTTCTTGGTGAAGTACATCAGGCCGGCGAAGATGATCAGGAAGATGAACACCTGGAAACCGAGGCGCTTGCGCGCTTCCATATGCGGTTCGGCGGTCCACATCAGGAACGTGGTGACGTCCTTGGAATACTGCGCGACAGTGGTCGGCGAGCCGTCGTCATAGGTGACCTGGCCGTCGCTGAGCGGCTTCGGCATCTTGATGGCGTGGCCCGGGAAGTACTTGTTGTAGTAGGAGCCCTCCGGGATGGTCACACCTTCGGGCGCCTTGTCCTCAAAGCCCTGGAGCAGCGCCGAGACGTAGTCCGGACCCTGCTCCTGATACTGGGTGAAGAAGTCGACGATGAACATCGGGAAGCCGCGGCCGTAGGAACGCGCCTTGGTGATCAGCGACAGATCCGGCGGCGCCGCGCCGCCGTTCGCCGCACGCGCCGCCTGCTCGTTCGGGAATGGCGAGGGGAAATAATCCGCCGGCCGGCCCGCGCGTTCGAACATGTCGCCGGCGTCGTTCGGACCATCCTTGACCTTGTAGTCGGAGGCGAAGGCTGCAGCCTGCGCGACCGAATAGCCGGGACCGCCGGCTTCCGCGAGATTGCGGAAGGCGACGTAGGACAGGCCGTGACAGTTGGCGCAGACTTCCTTGTAGACCTTCAGGCCGCGTTGCAATGCGCCGCGATCGTACTTGCCGAACGGACCGGCGAACGACCATTTGTTGCCCGGCGGCTTGTCGCTGCCTTCGGAGGCGCGCGCGCTGTCGGCTGAGCCCGCAAACAACGCGCCCGCCAGCGCAAGCACGATCGCGCTCGACACCATCGGCGTCGACCTGCTCCCGGTTTTGGCCAGGACGGCATCCGAGATCGAGTTCGGCACCGGACGCGGCTTCTCGATCCGCGAGAGCAGCGGCAGCACGATCAGGAAGTAGGCGAAATAGCAGAACGTCAGGACCCGGCCGGCGATCACATAGATGCCTTCCGGCGGCTGCGCGCCGAGATAGCCGAGCAGGATGCAGACCGCGACGAAGATCCAGAAGAACTGCTTGGCCAGCGGACGGTACTTCGACGACTTCGTCCTGGCGGCGTCGAGCCAGGGCAGGAAGCACAGGATGATGATCGCCGAGAACATCCCGATCACGCCCGCGAGCTTGTTCGGGATCGAGCGCAGGATCGCGTAGAAAGGCAGGTAATACCATTCCGGCACGATGTGCGGCGGCGTCACGCCCGGGTTCGCCGGAATGTAATTGTCGGCGTCGCCGAGATAATTCGGCATGTAGAAGATGAACCAGGCGTAGAGCAGCATGAAGCAGGAGACGCCGAACATATCCTTGATGGTTGCATGCGGCGTGAACGGAACAGTGTCCTTTTCCGTCTTGGGCTCGACGCCATCAGGGTTGTTCTGGCCGGAGACATGCAGCGCCCAGACGTGGAGCACGACGACGCCCGCGATCAGGAACGGCAGTAGATAGTGCAGCGAGAAGAAGCGGTTCAGCGTCGGGTTGCCGACCGAATAGCCGCCCCACAGGAGCGTCACGATGCTCTCGCCGACATAGGGGATGGCGGAGAACAGATTGGTGATGACGGTCGCGCCCCAGAAGCTCATCTGGCCCCACGGCAGCACGTAGCCCATGAAGCCCGTCGCCATCATCAGGAGGTAGATGATGACGCCAAGGATCCACAGCACCTCGCGCGGCTCCTTGTAGGAGCCGTAATAGAGGCCGCGCAGCATGTGGACGTAGACAGCGACGAAGAACATCGAGGCGCCGACGGCATGCATGTTGCGCAGCAGCCAGCCGTAATTGACGTCACGGACGAGCAGCTCGACCGACTTGAAGGCGAGGTCGGCATGCGGCGTGTAGTGCATCGCCAGGATCACGCCGGTCAGGATCTGGATCCCCAGCATGAAGGAGAGGATGGCGCCGAAGGTCCACCAATAGTTCAGGTTGCGCGGGGTGGGATAGACCACGAAGGAGGAGTGCATGAGGCCGAGGATCGGCAGACGTCGCTCGATCCATTGCAGGGCCGGATTGCTCGGCTGGTAGTCGGATGGTCCGCTCATGATGCGATCCTGAGGAAATAATACGACGAGACGGCGCGAAGCTTCGGACGAGGGCCCGAAGCTCAGCCGATCTGGATTTTGGTGTCCGAAACGAACTGGTACGGCGGCACCGGCAGGTTCGCGGGCGCGGGCCCCTGGCGGATGCGGCCGGACGAATCGTACTGCGAACCATGGCAGGGGCAGAAGAACCCGTCGTAATTGCCTTCATGGGCGATCGGGATGCAGCCGAGATGGGTGCATATGCCGATCACGACCAGCCATTGCTCATGGCCGGACTTGACCCGGGCCTCGTCGGACTGCGGATCGGGCAGGCTCGCCACGTTGACGGCGCGCGCCTCGTCGATCTGCTTCTTGGTGCGGTGGCTGATATAGATCGGCTTGCCGCGCCAGAACACCTTGATGTCCTGCCCCTCGGCAACCGGGCTGAGATCGACCTCGATCGGCGCACCAGCGGCGATGGTCGACGCATCAGGATTCATTTGGGAGATAAAGGGCCAGAGCGCGGCTGCGCCCCCTACTGCTGCAGCTGCCCCCGTTGCAACGAATAAGAAATCACGGCGTGTCGGATGGTCCGCCGAAGACGCTGTCGTCACGATTCCAACCCTTTCTTCTTATGCAGCCGGCGGAACCGCTCCGGGAGCCCCCAAGGTCCCCAGAACAGCCTGCCGGCGCCCGCGGCCCCCCGCGGCGGCAGAACTTCGCGTGCCCCCACCAAAACAAGGCGAAAACAGCAGTCCAGAATCGTTCTATTGGCACCCTTGCCGGGCGAGCGCAAGCCCGCTATCGGCGCGGGAGCGTGCAATGCACGAATTCCGCGGCTAGCGATGTTTTATTGAGACATTTCCGGCCCGCACCGAACCCGGCACCGCCCATGCAGATAGCGCTTTTCCAACCCGACATCCCCCAGAACACCGGCACGATTCTCAGGCTCTGCGCCTGTCTGGGCATGGCCGCCCATATCATCGAACCGGCGGGCTTCCCGGTCTCCGACCGGCATTTCCGCAGGGCGGGAATGGACTACCTCGATCAGGTCAGCATCGTCAGGCATGACTCCTGGTCAAAGTTCGAGCAATGGCGGGCGGCGCAAGGCGCTCGCCTGCTGCTGTTCACCACCAAGGGGGCGACCGACTACCGCGATTTCCGTTACCAGACGGCGGACATCCTGCTATTCGGGCGCGAGAGCGCCGGCGTCACCGAGGCGGTGGTCGAGGCGGCGGACGCGCGGCTGGTGATCCCGATCGCTCCGGGGCTGAGGTCGCTCAATGTCGCCATGACCGCGGCGATGGCCGCAGGCGAAGCGCTGCGGCAGCTCCGGAACCCGCAAGTTTAATATGTTGAGGTATGTTGAGGAGAGACGGTTGAGTTACGCGGTCAAGGAAATCTTCCTGACCTTGCAAGGCGAAGGCGCCCATGCCGGGCGCGCGTCCGTGTTTTGCCGTTTTGCCGGCTGCAACCTCTGGAGCGGGCGCGAGGCCGACCGTCAGGAGGCCACTTGCAAATTCTGCGACACCGATTTCGTCGGCACCAACGGCACCCTCGGCGGTCGCTATGGCTCGGCCGCGGAACTCGCAGACACCATCGCCGCGCAATGGACAGCCTCCACCGAAGACCGCTATGTGGTGCTCACCGGCGGCGAGCCGCTGCTCCAGGTCGATACCGCGCTGGTCGACGCGCTCCATGCCCGCGGCTTCGAGATCGGCGTCGAGACCAACGGCACCATCGCCCCGCCCGAGGGGCTCGACTGGATCTGCGTCAGCCCAAAGGGCGGCAGCGATCTGGTGATCCGGCGCGGCCACGAGCTGAAGCTGGTCTATCCGCAACCGCTCGCCATGCCGGAGGCCTTCGCGGATCTCGCCTTCGAGCGCTTCTCACTGCAGCCGATGGACGGGCCCGAGGTCGCCCAAAACACCGCGGGCGCCATCGACTATTGCCTCAATCATCCGCAATGGCGGCTCAGCGTGCAGACGCATAAGTCGCTTGGTATCAGATAGGATTGGTTTTCGAACAGATGTGGGAATTGACGAAATCGTTTCGCTTCGAGGCGGCGCACTCATTGTCGGGAACGACGTTCGGCGCGGATAGCGAAGAGATCCACGGCCACTCCTTTCGCGCCGAGGTGACGCTGCGCGGCACGCCCGATCCCAAAACCGGCATGGTGGTCGATCTCGGCCTGGTCCAGCGCGCCATCGAGGATGTGCGCATGACGCTGGATCACAAGTACCTCAACAAGATCGAGGCGCTGGGCACACCGACGCTGGAAAACCTCTCGCGCTTCGTCTGGGAGCGGCTGGCTCCTATCGGCAAGCTCACCCGCGTCAGCATCCACCGCGACAGTTGCAACGAGAGCTGCACCTATTACGGTCCGCAGGGCTGACGAAATGACATCCACATTGGACCCGAGCTTGATCGAAGACCGCAAGACGCGCGCACGCGCCTGGTTCGAAGCCTTGCGCGACGACATCTGCGCGAGCTTCGAGCGGCTGGAGGACGATGCCCCCGAGAGCCTTTATCCCGGTGAGGCCGGCCGCTTCAAACGCACACCCTGGCAGCGCACCGATCATACCGGCGCGGCCGGCGGCGGCGGCGTGATGTCGATGATGTCAGGCCGCCTGTTCGAGAAGGTCGGCGTGCATTGCTCCACCGTGCACGGCGAATTCGCGCCAGAGTTTCGCGCGCAAATTCCGGGCGCGGCGGACGACCCGAAGTTCTGGGCCTCCGGCATCTCGCTGATTGCGCATCTGCGCAATCCGCACGTGCCGGCGGTGCACATGAACACGCGCTTCGTCGTCACCACCAAAGCCTGGTTCGGCGGCGGCGCCGATCTTACGCCGGTGCTCGACCGCCGGCGCACGCAGGACGATGCCGATAGCATCGCCTTCCACGCCGCAATGAAACAGGCCTGCACGCAGCCGAACGGCATCGCCGATTACGACAAGTACAAGAAGTGGTGCGACGAGTATTTCCACCTGCCGCACCGCAAAGAGGCGCGCGGCATCGGCGGCATCTTCTACGACTGGCACGACAGCGGCGACTGGGACGCCGACCTCGCCTTCACCCGGGACGTCGGTCGCGCTTTCCTGAAGGTCTATCCCGACATCGTGCGGCGCAATTTCGCGACAAGCTGGACCGCGGAGGATCGCGAGGAGCAATTGATCCGGCGCGGCCGCTATGTCGAGTTCAACCTGCTCTACGACCGCGGCACCATCTTCGGTCTCAAGACCGGCGGCAATGTGGATTCGATCCTGTCGTCGCTACCACCGGTGGTGAAGTGGCCATGACGACGATGAAGCCCGCGATGAGACCGCTCCCGCGCGCCATGCTAATCGACATGGACGACACCATCCTGTCGGCCTATGCGCGGCCCGAGATCGCCTGGAACACGATCACAGCGGAGTTCGCCGAGGAACTCGCGCCGCTGCCGCCGCAACTGGTCGCGAGCACCGTCCTGGCCTTCGCGAAGAATTTCTGGGCCAATGCGGACGCTTCGTGGCGGCTCAAGCTCGCCGAAGCCCGGCACCTCACCGTCAAGGGCGGTTTCACCGCGCTCGCGGCCGCCGGTCATCGCGCCCTACCCGACGACCTCGCCATTCGTCTCGCCGACCGCTTCACCGTCTATCGCGAGGAGGAGATGTTCGTCTTCCCCGGCGCGCATGACGCCATCGACAGGCTCAAGGCGCTCGGCATCAAGCTCGCATTGGTGACCAACGGCGCCGCGGACACCCAGCGCGCCAAGGTCGAACGCTTCGAGCTGGCGCACCGCTTCCACCACATCCAGATCGAGGGCGAGCACGGTTTCGGCAAGCCCGAGGAGCGTGCCTATCTGCACGCGATGGAGGCGCTCGGCGTCACCGCAAGAGACACCTGGATGATCGGCGACAATCTGGAATGGGAAGTCGTGACGCCGCAGCGTCTCGGCATCTACTCGATCTGGATCGACGTGCATGGCGACGGCCTGCCCGAAGGCTCGATCGTCAAGCCCGACCGCATCATCCGCTCGCTGACAGAACTGGTGCCGGACTGACTGCAATCGGGGTGCGCAAACAAAAACGTCGAAAACAACCCCATGCACAGTAGACGGCCGCAGCAAAATCAAGGACTTGCGGCAAGCGCAAACTGCGGATCTGACGAAATCATTTGCGCCGTCGGGCAAAACAGGCGCATGGTGTCATGGTCGCGACGCACGGGACGGAAGAGCCCTTGTGCCATCCATCGAACAGGCACCATTGCCTCTCGTGATGGGATCGCTCCGGCCTAAAGCTCTCTGATCGACGTTTCAGCAGTCTGGCCGGCGGATGCGCGCTACCGCAACACATCCACTGACCGAGTAGCCCGTGATCGGCATGTCATGCCGGTTTGCTAGCTTCGCCGTCAATCAACCCGAAAGGACCATCCATGGAACTAAAAGCCGGCGATATCGTCATGCTGAAATCCGGCGGGCAGCCGCTCACCGTCGCGGACGTGAAGGGCGACGACGTGATCTGTCTCTGGATGGGCGCGGAGGGCGATCTGTTTCGCGAGACGCTCCCGCTTGCGGTGCTCGAGCACCTGGAAGAGCTCGACGACGAAGACGAGGATGAAGACGACGAAGACGAGGAGTAAGCGCGGCTGAGGCCGCGTCCTCATTAGGTCGGGGTGCTCGGCTCCGCCCAACTTGGTGTCCGCTCCTCTGTCCATATCGGCACGAGAGCGGACATCGCTGGATGCTCGAACGTC
Source organism: Bradyrhizobium sp. 23 (assembly GCF_023073295.1). Classification (NCBI taxonomy): domain Bacteria; kingdom Pseudomonadati; phylum Pseudomonadota; class Alphaproteobacteria; order Hyphomicrobiales; family Nitrobacteraceae; genus Bradyrhizobium; species Bradyrhizobium sp. 23. The sequence continues at coordinate 33,605 of NZ_JADPJF010000014.1, forward strand.
AATCCAACGGAACGTTCAAACTGGTCCCTTTGGTGATGATGCCGCCACGGTTACCGATCTCGATCGAGCCATAGCGCTGCTTGAAGCAATCGGGCAACGGCCGGTCGCCTTCCATGCTGAGCCAAAGGCGCAATAAATGACGCTTCTGGCCTGCATCGGGCCAATCGCGGAATCCGGTCCGGTCATGCAGCAAGGCATGATTGTAAACGAACTGCATGTCGCCCGGCTGAAGCCGCATGCCGAAATGCAGCGCGGGATCATTTGCGAGCGCGTCAAAAAGATCGAGCGCCTCGACGTGAGCCGGCGTCAGTCTCGGCGCATCGGGAAAGCGCTGCGCACTATCGATATATTGGCGCTGATAAAACCCGGTCAGGAACCCCGCATGCCAATTCAGCACCGGGATTTCAAGATATGGCTTTTCGTTCTCCGGCACCTCGCCTCGTCGGTCCGTCGCGATCGGATCAAACAAGAGAGCGGCAAGGTCGGGACGTCTGTCAAACATCTCGTTGTAGATTGTCGTCGTACTGACAAGGAGAGAATCCCCTCCCTCCCTCGCCTCGCGAATGCATAACAATCCAACCACGTCGGACGAATCCGTGTGGAATGTTTGCCGTTCCGAGGTTTGATAAATTCGGGTGTTCGGATCCTTCGCATCAGCGCCTGTGTCACGGACGTGACCGAGAATGTGGCCCGCTGCATTCTGAGACCGCGCCGATCCAAGATGGGCGCCCACTCCGCAAAAGATCGTAGCGGCAAACTCCTGACTGTATTTTGCCACTGGGAGGCCGCGGATCACTTCGAAGCCCAAGCCGACCAAAAGCCTTTTCTTGAGCTCTTCCAGATGCGCGCCGAAGTACGGAAGCGGAAAGCTTTCCTTCGTGATCTCGGCGATTTTTTTGTTGCTGCCAAGATATGTTTCAGCCGCGCCCTCGAGTTCGGCGATCTCGCCGGCAGCAAGTGATATCAACCATCGATCGGGATTGGCTTTCATCTCAGCGCCCTCCCAGGCGGACGGGATATCGACCTTCCCTGAAGGGCGATGGATCCCGCTGGGCACTGAGACCACATTCATGGTGTTGGTTCCTGAGGGAGATTGAACGTCAGACATCGGCGCGGACGATCGACGATATTGTGCCGACCGCTTGTTTGCAACTTGGCTGAGGCGCAGCCCTGAGCCGAGTGCATCGCCGCCGACAACGGGTGCGCTCGCTTGACGAGATCCGTTCCGGGCAGTTGGCGATCCGCTTCCGCCAAGGGGATCGGTTAACAAACATGGCCTCTCGTGCGATCGATCAAAGCCCGGGAAAAAATGGCATCAGCCGGAACGTTCGCGAAGCTGGCTGAGTTAAAAGCCATACGCGTCGCGCTGTGGTCATAGCCGCACCGCGCGCCCGATAAAGGCCCTGCACGAAGCGAAACCTACTCTGCGGCGTGCTTCGCAGCACGGCCGCGCGAGGATCGCGATGTACACGACGGCGATATACGATGAGCTGAGGCAGATCGAGCGCGACGTCGTCGAAGGAGAACGCCGGCTCGCCGAGCAGGAGGCGCTGATCATCGAAATGAAGCGCCAGAACGAGGACACAACCAAAGCTGAAGGCGAACTTGAACGGATGCGCATGGAGCAGCGAGGTCGCGATCAGGATCGGCAACGTCTGCTCTCACGGCTGCAACCCTGAACAACTGCTCCCCATCAGGCTGATCCGCCAAAGGCGTCGCGTTCCTGAGCCGTGGCTACGGTGACAGTTGCCATTTTCGGTCAATGACGATGCAGCGGTTCAGATCAGCAAATCATGATGCGCAGGTAGAATCGCTTGGTGCGGGCTGTTGGTGCCGTGATCGTCCGCGTGTCCGTTCAGTGCATGAGGGACGAGCTTGACGTTGAACCCGAGGCCTTCTTCCTGACCGGGCGGAACGTGCGCATCCAGCGGATGATTGAACTCTTTCAGTCCGACTATCTCGACGAAAGCAGAAGGAGCTACGCCGCTATCGAACCGGAATACCGGTCCCTGGTCTGCGCCGCCGGTTTCGAACGCAGCCTTGGCCGCGTGTGCGTCGTCTGCGATTGCTGCAGATTGCGCAGCGTGCTGCGAGTTACCGTGGTCCACGGTGGCTGGTTCTGCTGTCTTCACGGTCCCCGCAGCCTGCGAAGCCGAAGAGGGATGCTCGGCGCCATCGCCGGCGCCGTTGCCCGGTTTGCCTCCGTGTTCCGTCGATTCCGTGCTTGCCGCCTTTGCAGATCCTGGCTCCGAAGCGCGTTGCGAGTTGCCGTGGCCCGCGCTGGCGGGCGTTGCGGCGGCCGGATCGATCGCTGCTCCGTCCAGCGGGCTTGCAGCGGCTGAGTGCCCGGATTTTCCGTGTTCCGCGCCGTCTGGTTCTGCCGTTGTCGCTGGTGTTTGCGCGCCTTCGGAAGCCGAAGCGTGATGCTCGCCACCACGGTCGGCGGCGTTGCCCGCTTTGGAGCCAGCTCCAGTCGATTCGCTGGCTGCCGCCTTCGAAGATTCTGGTTCTGAAGCGTGCTGCGCATTGCCGTGACCCGTGCTGGCGGCCGTTGCGGCGCCCGGATCGATCTCGGTTGCGTCTGGTGCGTTTGCAGCGGTTGAGTGCCCGGATTTGCCGTGTTCCGCGCCGTCTGGTTCTGCCTTCTGCGCTGCCCCTCCCTGAGCCTCCGGGTCCTTATCGTGATGCTCGGCGCCATTGCCGACGCCGTTGCCGGGTTTGCCCCCATCTTCCGTCGACCCCGTGCTTGCCGCCTTTGCAGATCCTGGCTCCGATGCGTGCTGCGGGTTGCCGTGGCCTGCACCGGCGGCTATCGCGGCGCCCGGATCGATCTCGGCTGCGTCCGGTGCGTTTGAGGCGGCGGAGTGTCCGGATTTGCCGTGTTCCGCGCCGCCTGGGTCGGCCTTCTTCGCTGGCCCTCCCGGAGCTTCCGAAGCCGAAGCGTGATGCTCGGCGCCATTGCCGACGCCGTGGCCCGCTTTGGAGCCAGCTTCAGTCGATTCGTCGGCTGCCGCCTTTGCAGACCCCGGCTCCGAAGCGTGCTTCGAGTTGCCGTGACCCGCGTCGGCGGCCGTTGCGACGTCCGGATCGGTCTCGGCTGCGTCCGGTGCTTTTGCAGCATTTGAGTGCCCGGCTTTGCCGTGTTCCGCGCCGTCTGGTTCTGCGTTCTTCGCTGACCCTCCTGGAGCGTCCGAGGCCTTATCGTGATGCTCGGCGTCATGGCCGACGCCGTTGCCCGGTTTGGAGCCAGCTTCAGTCGATGGCTCCGAAGCGTGCTGCGAGTTGCCGTGCCCCGCGCTGTCGGCGGTTAGGACGCTGGGTTGGCCGATCTCGTTGGGCCCCGTCGACGAAACGCCGTTGCCCGCATTGATCGGACCATTGTTCGATGCGACATTTGCCGCTGCCGGGGCCGTCGCGCTATGAGCAAGCTCGATGGATGATGCGTGAGCCGACGCGGCAGACGCACCATCGCTCTCTTCCGTTGCATCCGCCGACGCGTCGCTGGAGCTTCTGAGCCTCGTCGACGTTCCCAAGCCGGTCCGGGCCTGCCCGAAATGGAAACCCGAGCCGTTGTTGGCCAGAAGGGCCCAGGCTCCAGCCGTCCCGAGCGTGCTCTCGCTCCCCTCGATACTGGTTTGGACATGATCCTTCGTCAGAGCGGCCTCATCGGTTGCGATCGCCGGTATCAGCGCGGCTTCGAGCTGCTCCAAGGTGGTCGCAACAGCCGCGCCATCTGGCTCGGAGCCGACATCCGCCTCCGCAACGGCCACGATCCCCTCGAGATGGATTTCCAGCAGGCCGCGATCGCCGATATCAAGGATATGATCGGTCGCATTCACATAGACGATCGTCTCGTTGCTTGCGGAGTCGTAGACCCAGGCGAGTGTATGTGGCGGTATAGACTTGGTTGCCGCCGTCATGTGCAGCCAGGCAAGCGCTCCGAAAGCCGCAAGATTGATCCTGCCCGGCCCAGATGCGAAATCGAACACGGCGTCGGAAGAGGTCGACTTGAACTGGTTAGACTCGGAGTCAATCGGGGAGCGATAAACAATTTTTTCAACGTCGCCGCCCCCGCCGACACCGGCATCGTGACCAGGGTCCGCGCCAACAAATTTATGGAGATTGTCACCCGCATCGCCCGGGCCCTTTTCGCCCAGAGCGCCTTCAGCGAGGTTGCCGTTTCCAGTGGTCACAGCGGCGAAAGACAGGCGGACATCGTGCGAAAGGAAACCCGGGGCTGAATTGTCGGCATGATTGGCGGCAGCATGGGTGATCGCGGCCAGTTTTGTGGTCGCACTCTCTTCAGTGACGGCCAGGATGCTGTCGATCGACGCTTGACGAAGGTCATGCGCGTGGGCGGCGAGATGGGGATCCTCCAGTGCGTAGATCAACGCACCGGTGAGAATAGCAAAGTTGCCATACCCTCCATGCATCGACATCGCATTGGAAAGAAGCCGCGGGAATTGATGTTCCGGGGCCGGGTCAACTCCGACCTGTATGTCGTTTGCTCCTCGCAGTAAGGGCACGGGAAGATCGGGCGCGCCCGATCCAGCAGGAGCGTGGTGCGTCCACGCTTTCGCGCCCCCGGATTGCTCGGCCGCGCGTAGCGCTTCCATTGCCGCCGCCGGGTTGGTGATTTGGGCGGCCTTGGCGAACAAGTCTCTCTGGGCCTGCGTGGGCGGCTCGCCGGATTCCCAGACGACGAGGTGCCGGAGAATCCCTTTTTTCCAGGGCTCGTACCCCGCGTGCTCGTCCACGTGGCCGACGCCGTTCTCATCCGGGAAGATGTCGTTCGCTTCCGACGCCTTGAGTTCGTCCGCAATTGCGAGCGCCAGAAATGCCAGGGAGAGCGCGGCCAGGCCGGAGGGCCGTTGCAGCAATGCGATGGTCGCGAGCACAGTTCTGTTGGTGATCTCAAGCTTCTGGAAAATATTGTACAGGTGGACCTTGACCGTCCCGTCGGAAACGTTGAGCTGACGCGCGATCTCCTTGTTCGACATTCCTTCCGCCACGAGTCGTGCGATTTGACGTTCCCGTTGCGTCAACAGCTCCAGCATCCCTTCGACTTTGCTATCGCCGTCCGCCTCCTTGCCGGGTGCGGAGAGATCGGACTTCTCCAGTGCCACGCCGCTCTTCGTCATCAGCCGCAGCGATCGCAGCATCGTGGCGGGAGAGGCATACTTCGAAATTGCGCTGCAGGCGCCGGCTGTGATGGCTGAAGTCAGATCGTGGTCGGTATCGGACTCGGTGAAGAACACCAGGCGCGTGGAGAGCTTCTCCGCCTTCACAATCGCGAGGATCTCGGAGACCGTCAGATCCGGCACCTTGTCGGCAAGAAGCGCGACGTCAGGTGTCAGCTTCCGAATTGCTTCGAGGCAGCTTGTCCGATCGCTGGACGATGCGACAACGTCGAAGTCCGGCTGCGTCCCGAGGACCGACCTCAGTCCCTGCAGAACGATCGGCTGTGGATCGACGATCACGAGCCGGATGGGCTTGAGTATCCCCTGCCTGGCGGACGTGTCCAACATCGACTTTGGCCCTCGGCCCGGTCCCCTATGTCGTTCGCCATATGGCCGTGCCCGGGTGGGATATTAAAATCAAAAAAGGCCTGGCGGTTCCAGAGCCTGACCCAGATTTGGACGCGATGCGAGTGAAAAATATGTCCTTTGACCCGATGGCCGTTGCGGTCGACTGGCTTGATGCCTATCGCGCGGGCGATATCGAAGCGATTTTGGAACTTCATGCCGAGGATGCCGTGGTCCACTGCGGCTGCGCCGGCGGCCAAACCATCACCGGCCGCGAAGCACTTCGTGCCTATTGGGTCGATCACCTCCGGAAATATCCGGCAGGCACGTTGGATGATCTCAATCCCTGGCGCAACGACGGCACCATTATCTCGTACCTCACCAGTGCTGGCGTCATGAGTGCACTTTTGGCATTTGACGCCGCCGGCAGGATCAAGGAACTGGACTGCAGTCCCTCACACTAGACCCGCGGCGTGAACCAAACTGGCAGCGGGACAGCGCCACATCCGATTGATTAGATGAGCTGCCTCGCCGCAGCCGAGATCATCACTACGCCGCCGGTGATCACCGCGACGTCGAGGATCGCGGTGTGGATGTGCACCGGCATCCGCTCGACGAAGGCTTTTGCCAGGAACGCGCCGGGGATTGCGATTGCTCCGATCAGCAGCGCAAAGGCGAGCACCTGTGCGGTCACGGCGCCGGCGAGGCCGAACACCGAGATCTTGATGAGGCCGGTGCCGAGCGAGATCATGGCATCGGTCGCGATCACGGCCGCGCCTTCCAGGCCCGCGGCCATCAGCAGCGACAGCAGGATCACGCCGGAGCCGGAGGTGCCGCCGACCAGCACGCCATAGCCGACCGAGCCGGCCGCAAGCCCAGTGTCGCCGATCTTGACCTGGCGGCGGCGGAGCACACGGCGCAGCGGCACGCTCAGGATCAGCATGGAGCCGATCACCAGCGCCGCGCCCGCATTGGTCAGCCGTGTGTAGCCGTAGGCACCAAGCGCTGTCGTCAGTGCCGCACAGGCCAGCACGATCAGCGCGCGGCGGCGATCGGCATAGCGGAGATAGGCGAGCGCGCGGCTGGAATTGGTGAAGATCGCGGAGATCGCGATGATCGGCACCACCGGTTCGGCGCCGACGAGAGGCACCAGCACCAGCGGCATCAAGGCGCCGGTGCCGTAGCCGGCGAGACCACCGATAATCGAAGCAAACAACGCCATCAACGCGACCAGCAGGAGCTGAAAGGTCGAGATGTCGGCGAAGCCTGAGACGATGGTCACGTTCTCTCATCGCGGCTGACGCGTGCCGCAGCTTGATCGGCGATGGAAGCGAGCGCGGCTTCCTCTAGGGGAAAATCCGCCGCAAGCCAAGCGTCCTCCGCGAGCGTCAACACATGTCCGAGCGAGGGTCCTTCCGCCATGCCGCGCGCGATGAAGTCGGCGGCGCGAAGCGGAAATTTCGGCGCAGTCCAGCGCTGCGGCAGCTCGGCGAGCGCACGCCATCGCGACGAGCCGACGTCACCGCCGGCTCTCGCCCAGCCCAGCAACACGCGATCGTGATAGCGATCCGCACCGAGCCGGTAGAGCAGCCGCCGCGCATCGGCTTCGCCCTTGGTGGCCAAGCGCCACCAGCGGTGCCCCATCGAATCCAGCGCCTTGGTTTCCGCATTGGAGAGCCTCAGGCGCGTGGCGACGCGCTTGGCGTCTTCAGTCACCGCGACCGTCAGCGCGGCGAGGCGCCGCGTGCTGCTTGCGGTGAGGCCGAGCTCGCGCTCGATCGCGATCATCGCCGAGAGCGGCCCGGTATAGGCGACGCCGCCGGTCAGCGCCTGCAGCAATCCGCCATCGGCCATCGCAAGCGCGGCGGCGGACGCGCCGGGAGCGACCAGAAGCTTCAGCGTCTCGATGCGCAGCCGCTCGGCCGAGAGGCTCGCGAGGCCGGCGCGTCCCCGGATGCAGGCGAGATAGCCGTCGCGGTCGGGATCGCCGGCGCCGAAGGCGGCGTGGATGCGGAAGAAGCGCAGGATGCGCAGGAAATCCTCGGCGATGCGCTGGTCGGGATCACCGATGAAGCGCACGTGCCGCGCGGCCGCATCCGCGATGCCTCCGACGTAATCGTGGACGACGCCGTCGGCATCGACCGAGAGCCCGTTCATCGTGAAGTCGCGGCGCTCGGCGTCCTTCACCCAGTCGCGGCCGAACGCGACCTTGGCCTTGCGGCCGAAGGTCTCGGTATCCTCGCGCAGCGTCGTGACTTCATACGGCTGGCTGTCGATGACGAGCGTGACGGTGCCGTGGTCGATGCCGGTCGGAACGGCCTTGATGCCGGCGCTCTTGGCGCGCCGTATCACCTCGTGCGGGAGCGCCGTGGTCGCGATGTCGATGTCACCGGGCACGAGGCCGAGCAGCGCGTTGCGCACGGCGCCGCCGACAACCCGCGCCTCCTCGCCATCCGCATTGAGCAATTGCAGGACGCGCGCGGTGCCGCCCGAAATCAGCCAGGGCGCATCGGCGAGCATGGGCACCGCGCTCATCGGCCGGCCCTATCTTTCCACGCCCGGCACGAGCTTGCCGTTCTCGACATGGGCGGGGACATAGGTCGAATCCGGTGCGGCGCCGGAGAAATGCGCAAAGCCGATCAGCCCGGCGATCACCAGCACGAGCGCCGCCAGCATGAGACGCGCGACGATGGTGATCGGCCAGGACGATTGCACGAACAGGCCGGAACGCGTGGCGGCCAGGAACAGCGCATAGACGGCAAAGGGAACGAGGAAGATTCCGATCTCGGTCAGGATCGGCCGAATCATGACGAATAGATCCGCTCATAGAGCACACGGAGCATGCCGGCCGTCGCGCCCCAGATGTAGCGTTCGGCAAACGGCATCGCGTAGTAGGACCGCTCCATGCCGCGGAATTCCTTGCTGTGCACCTGGTGGTTGGCCGGGTTCATCAGGAAGGATAGCGGCACTTCGAACGCATCATCAACCTCGGAATGGTTGATCGTCAGCTCAAAGCCCGGGCGCACCCTGGCCACCGTCGGCAGGATGCGGAAGCCGAAGCCGGTGCCGTAGAGATCGAGATAGCCGATCGGCTCGACGAAGTC
>NZ_JADPJF010000014.1:42320-42687 GCF_023073295.1 Bradyrhizobium sp. 23
CAGCCCGACCTCCTCCTCGGCCTCGCGCAGCGCCGCATCGAGCGGCGAGCGGTCGGTTGCGTCGATCTTGCCGCCGGGGAATGCGATCTGGCCGGCATGGTCGTTCAGATGCGCCGAACGCTGCGTCAGCAGAATGGTCGGCTCGGGATGATCGACCACCGCGATCAAGACCGCCGCCGGCCGCACCGGCTGCTCGCGCGCGATGATCTCGAGCATCTTGTCGGTGCCGGGATCGCCCGAGGCCGGAATGATGTTGGGATCGTAGAGGCCGGGCGGAACGTCGAAGCCGAGCCGCGCGGCGGAGCGGGCGAAGAAATCCGCCGCACCGATCACGGCGGGATCGTTCCTGGAGATAGGCTTGTTCAAA
>NZ_JADPJF010000014.1:42776-48518 GCF_023073295.1 Bradyrhizobium sp. 23
GCGCGGCCCTCACCTGCTCCGCATCGGCCATGGCGAAGAACTCGCCGGCCGACTCGACACCGAACATCGGCTGGCCATCGACCATCCGCTCCTCACCCATGTCAACCAGATCGTAATAGAGCGCGCGGGTGACCTTGGCCCAGAGCTCGGCGCGGATATGCAGATAGGGCGTCAGCCCGCCGTCCTTGGCCTGCTCGAAGCGCAGCCGGTGCGACGCATCGCAGGTGACCCAGTCGTCGACATTGGTGCGGAAGCGGAGCACGCGATGGTTGGCATCGCCGTCCTTCTGCATCTCGACCGCCATGAACGGCGCGTCGTCGACGCGAATGCCGACCTTCTCCACCGGCGTGACGAGGAAATGCTTGTCGCCTTCGCGCTTGAGGATGGTCGAGAACAGGCGAACCAAGGCATGACGGCCGATTGGCGTCCCCAAATAGAACCAAGTACCATCTGACGCGATTCGAATGTCGAGATCGCCGCAAAACGGCGGATTCCACAAATGCACCGGAGGCAGGCCCTTTTTGGCGCCTTCGGCATCGGCAGCAGTTTTGGCAGCGGCAGTCAGCCCCTCAAGACCGCGATCGGCGCTCTGCCCTTGGTTCGCCATGGTTTGCCCTGACTTTGTCATTTGGCACGATCGGTCATTTGGCACGATTGGTGCAGGTTTACGTTGTATCCGGGTACTCGGTTCCACCCCGCATTCGTCCGGTGTGGAGGTCGCCACTTCGTGATGCCCTACATATCCCTAAGCCGATAAGGTGGGGATAGGTTAGTTCAACGAATACATGGCCTTCCTGCAAGTCTAGCATAGGGCCCACGTCTTGAGTTGAGGACGTGATGACATGACGACGCAAGCGAGCTGCATGGCAGGCTGAAGGAGCTAACGGATGGCGGAGAGTGTCGAGAAGCTCGAAGACGGGATAGTCCGTTCGGCCGAGCAGGTGTCGAGCCAGATTCGCGCGGCAAAGGATGCGATCGCGTCCGTCATCTTCGGCCAGGATCGCGTGATCGAGAACACGCTGGTCACCATCCTCTCCGGCGGCCATGCGCTGTTGATCGGTGTCCCCGGTCTGGCCAAGACCAAGCTGGTCGAGACGCTCGGCATCACCCTCGGCCTCGATGCCAAGCGCATCCAGTTCACGCCCGATCTGATGCCGTCGGACATTCTCGGCGCCGAAGTGCTGGACGAGAGCACCTCCGGCAAGCGTGCCTTCCGCTTCATCTCCGGCCCCGTGTTCGCGCAACTGCTGATGGCCGACGAGATCAACCGCGCCAGCCCGCGCACGCAGTCGGCGCTGCTGCAGGCGATGCAGGAGCAGCACATCACCGTTGCCGGCGCGCGTCACGATCTGCCGAAGCCGTTCCACGTGCTCGCCACGCAAAACCCGCTGGAGCAGGAAGGCACCTATCCGCTGCCTGAAGCCCAGCTCGACCGTTTCCTGATGGAGATCGACGTCGACTATCCCGACCGCGACGCCGAGCGCCGCATCCTGTTCGAGACCACCGGCGCCGACGAGACGCTGGCGAAGGGCTCGATGACACCTGATGCACTCATCACCGCGCAGCGACTGATCCGGCGCCTGCCGGTCGGCAATTCCGTGGTCGAGGCGATCCTGTCGCTGGTGCGCTCGGCCCGTCCGGGTCCGGACGGCGGCGACACCAGCAAGTTCATCGCCTGGGGACCGGGCCCGCGCGCCAGCCAATCGCTGATGCTCGCGGTGCGCGCTCGCGCGCTGATCGACGGCCGCCTCGCGCCCTCAATCGACGACGTGCTCGACCTCGCCGAGCCCGTGCTGAAGCACCGCATGGCGCTGACGTTCCAGGCGCGCGCCGAAGGCCGCACGATTCCGGACGTGATCCGGCAATTGAAGACACGGATCGGTTGATGGCGGCGGAGAACGGGCACACAGCAAAGGAGGTCATCGCGATCCGACGTGCCGATGGCGAAAGCCGCACGCTCGCCGCTTCGCTGCCGCGCCTGGTGCTCGAGGCCCGCCGTATCGCCGCCAACGTCATCCACGGCCTGCACGGTCGCCGTCGCGCCGGCTCCGGCGAAAATTTCTGGCAATACCGCCGTTTCGTCTCCGGCGAACCGTCGCAGAATGTCGACTGGCGGCGCTCGGCGCGCGACGATCTCCTCTATGTCCGCGAGCTCGAATGGGAAGCCTCGCATACGGTCTGGATCTGGCCCGATCGTTCGCCCTCGATGGCGTTCGCGTCAAAGCAGGCGCGTGAATCCAAGCTCGAGCGGACGCTGATCGTCGCCTTCGCGCTGGCCGAGCTGCTGGTCTCCGGCGGCGAGCGCGTCGGCATCCCCGGTTTGATGGCACCGACCGCCAGCCGCAGCGTCATCGACAAGATGGCGCAGGCGATGCTGCATGACGATGCCGACCGCTTGAGCCTGCCGCCCTCCTTTGTGCCCGCGGCGCTGGCCGAGACGATCGTGCTGTCGGACTTCTGGTCGCCGCTCTCCGAGATCAGGACCACGCTCGCCGGCCTGTCCGGCTCCGGCGCGCATGGCACGCTGGTGCAGGTCGTCGATCCCGCCGAGGAATCATTCCCCTATTCCGGCCGCGTCGAGTTCGTCGAGCCCGAGGGGTTCGGCGTGATCACCGCCGGCCGCGCCGAGAGCTGGGCGCAGGATTACACCGCCCGGCTCGCGCTGCACCGCGATCAGATCCGCGCCGAGACCAACAAGCTCGACTGGCTGTTCACGACGCATGCGACCGACCGCTCGGCCGCCGAGCTCTTGCTGTTCCTGCATGCCGGCATGCAGGTGAGCAAATCGGGCGCGCGCACCACAACGATCAAGGCGGGGCCGGCAGCATGATGGGACTGCCGCTCGCCTTCACCGAACCGCTGCTCCTGATCGGCCTCGTCAGCCTGCCGGTGCTGTGGTGGCTGTTGCGCGTGATGCCGCCGCGGCCGCGCCGGATCGAGTTTCCGCCGACGCGCCTGCTGTTCGACATCGCACCGCGCGAAGAGACCCCGTCGCGAACGCCGTGGTGGTTGACCGCATTGCGGCTGCTGGCTGCGGCACTGGTCATTTTCGCCGCCGCCGGTCCGATCTGGAATCCGCAAACAGGCGCGGCCGCCAGCAAGGCGCCGCTGATGATCATGTTCGACGACGGCTGGAGCGCGGCCTCGAACTGGGACATCCGGATCAGGGCCGCCGACGAATTGATCGCCAGTGCCGAGAACGACCGCCGTGCGATCGCGCTGGTGCCGCTGTCCGAGCCGAACCGCGATATCACATTGATGCCGGCGGGCGCCGCGCGCGTCGCGCTGCGGCAGCTGACGCCAAAGCCGTATTCGATCGAACGCGTCGAGACCCTGACCGCAATCGATCGCTTCCTGAAAGCAACCGGCGACTGCGAGATCGCCTGGCTCTCCGACAGCGTCGACACCGGTCGCGGCGAGGAATTCGTGACTGGCCTCGGCAAGACCATCGGCGATCGCAGCCTGACCGTGTTCGAAGGCGGCACCTCCGCGGCTCTGGCGCTGGTCGCGGCAGAGAATGCCGCAGCCAGGATGACGGTGAAGGTGCTGCGCACCGACAGCGGCATCGCCATCGGCACCGTGCGCGCGCTGGACCAGAAGGCCTCGCCGATCGGCGAGGCGCGTTATTCGTTCGGCCCGCAGGACAAGGAAACCGAAGCGTCGTTCGATCTGCCGGTCGAGCTGCGCAACGACATCACGCGGCTGGAAATTGCCGGTGAGCGCTCCGCCGGCGCAGTGCAGCTGCTCGACAAGCGCTGGCGCCGCCGCGCCATCGGCATCGTCTCGGGCTCGACCAGCGAGACCGCGCAGCCGCTGCTGGCGCCGACCTTCTATCTCACCCGTGCGCTGGCGCCGTTCGCCGACGTGCGGCTTGCCGACAAGGGCTCGCCGCAGCAGGGCATCACGCAGTTCCTCGATCAGAAGCTGCCGATGATCATCCTTGCCGATGTCGGCACCATCGCCCCTGAAATCCGCGAGCGTCTCAATGCCTGGATCGACCAGGGCGGCGTGCTGGTGCGGTTCGCCGGTCCGCGGCTGGCGCAGGCCGAGGACGATCTCGTCCCGGTCAAGCTGCGCAAGGGCGGCCGGACGCTCGGCGGCAGCCTGACCTGGGAAAAGCCGCAACATCTTGCCTCCTTTGCCGCCGATGGTCCGTTTGCCGGCGTCGTGGTCCCCAAGGACGTCACCATAAGCCGCCAGGTGCTGGCCGAGCCCGACGCCGTGCTCGCCACCAAAAGCTGGGCGTCGCTGGAAGACGGCACGCCGCTGGTAACAGGCGAGCATCGCGGCAAGGGCGTCGTCAGCCTGTTCCACGTCAGCGCCGACATGCGCTGGTCGGATCTGCCGATGTCGGGCACCTTCGTCGAAATCCTGCGGCGTGTCGTCGACATGTCCGGCTATACCGCGAAGCCGGGTCCAGGCGTTGCCACCGAGGCGACCGCCGAAACGGTGGCGCCGTTGCACATCCTCGATGGCTTTGGCGCGTTCGGTCCGCCGCCGGCTGCCGCAAAGCCGCTGCCCGCGGATTATCGCGACCGCGCCACACCCGATCATCCGCCGGGCTTCTATGGTCCGGCAGAAGGACCGCTCGCCGTGAACACGCTTGCCAGCGCCGACCGTATCGCAGCCCTGAACACCACGAGCCTGCGCGCCCGGCATGCCACCTACACCAACGCCGAGCCGCAGGACTTGCGCGGTTGGCTGCTATCGACGGCGCTCGCGCTGTTCCTGATCGACGCCATCATCGTCGCGGTACTCGGCGGCGGCCTTGCCGCGCTGGTGCGCCGCCGCGCCGCGCCCGCGATGATCGTCTTTGGGCTGGTGCTCGCAGGTCTCGCCTCGTTCGTGCCGACGCCGTCGCATGCGGACAGCGCGTCCGACGAGTTCGCGATGAAGGCGGTGTCGCAGACCCGCCTCGCTTATGTCGTGACCGGCAATGCCGACGTCGATTCCATCGTCAGGGCCGGGCTATCCGGACTGACGCTGTTCCTGGCGCAGCGCACCGCGCTTGAGGCCGGCGATCCCGTCGGCATCGACCCGGCGCGCGACGAACTCGCTTTCTTCCCGCTGATCTACTGGCCGATCGTGCCGGGCGCGCCCAAGCCGTCGCGGGACGCCATCAACAAGATCGACGCCTATATGAAGCAGGGCGGCACCGTGCTGTTCGACACCCGCGACGCGGTCGAAGCGCCACCCGGCGCGAACGGCGCCGCGCAGACCCCGGCCATGCAGACGCTCCGCGAGATCCTGTCCTCGCTCGACGTGCCCGAGCTGGAGCCGGTGCCGCGGGAGCACGTGCTGACCAAGACCTTCTATCTGTTGCGCGACTTCCCCGGCCGCTTCAGCACCGGCCAGACCTGGGTCGAGACCTTGCCGCGCGAAGACGACGAGGACAGCGCGCAGCGGCCGGCACGCGGCGGCGACGGCGTCTCGCCGATCATCATCACCTCGAACGACCTGGCCGGCGCCTGGGCCGTGCGGCCCGACGGCCAGTCCATGCTGCCGGTGATCGGCGGCGACCCCCGCCAGCGCGAATTCGCCTACCGCGCCGGCGCCAACATCGTGATGTACACGCTGACGGGCAACTACAAGGCCGACCAGGTGCACGCACCGGCCCTGATCGAACGGCTGGGGCAGTAGGATCGATATGAATTACGGCATCGCATTCACGCCGCTTGTTCCCACGATCGTGCTGTGGCTCGCGCTGGCCGCGATCGTCGTCATCGCGCTGGTGCTGCTGCT
>NZ_JADPJF010000014.1:48606-76015 GCF_023073295.1 Bradyrhizobium sp. 23
CGCGGGCGCGCGGCGCTGCCGTGCGCGTGGCCGCGCTGGCGCTGTTCCTGCTGGCGCTCGCCAATCCCTCCTTTACCCGCGAGGACCGCGATCCCCTCACCTCGGTCGCCGCAATCGTCGTCGACAAGAGCCCGAGCCAGAATTTCGGCAACCGCAATCGCGAGGCTGCGACGGCGCAGGAAGCGCTGGTCGACAGCCTGAAGAAGATCAAGGGGCTCGAGGTCCGCGTCGTCGATGCCGGACAGGCTGACGGCGAGACCGACGGCACCAAGCTGTTCGGGGCGCTGGCCTCGGCCTTGTCGGACGTGCCGGTCGACCGCGTCGCCGGTGCGTTCCTGATCACCGACGGCCGCGTCCACGACATTCCGGCCAACGCCGCCGGGCTCGGCTTCCAGGCGCCGGTGCACGCGCTGATCACGGGGCAGAAGGACGAGCGCGACCGCCGTATTGCGGTCATCGCCGCGCCGCGCTTCGGCATCGTCGGGCAGCCCCAGACTATCACCTACCGCCTCGACGACCAGGGCGTCAGCGGCGAGCGCGCCAAGGTCACCGTCCGCAGGGACGGCGAGGTCATCAACGAGCGCACGCTTTCGAGCGGCCAGGCCGCAAGCGTCGACGTCGACATTAAGCATTCCGGGCCGAACATCGTCGAGATCGAGGCCTCGCCGCTCGAGCGGGAATTGACGCCGGTGAACAACCGCGCCGTTGTCGCCATCGACGGTGTGCGCGACAAGCTGCGCGTGCTGCTGGTCTCAGGCGAGCCGCATTCCGGCGAGCGCACCTGGCGCAATCTGCTCAAGTCCGATGCCAGCGTCGATCTCGTCCACTTCACCATTCTGCGGCCGCCGGAGAAGCAGGACGGCACACCGATCAATGAATTGTCGCTGATCGCGTTTCCGACCCGCGAGCTGTTCCAGCAGAAGATCAACGAATTCCAGCTGATCATCTTTGACCGCTATGCCCGCCAAGGCGTGCTGCCGATCGCCTATTTCGACAACATCGCACGCTACGTGCGTTCCGGCGGCGCGGTGCTGGTCTCGGCCGGCCCCGACTACGCGTCCAACACCAGCATCTGGCGCACGCCGCTGGATTCGGTGCTGCCGGCCGAACCGGTCGGGGTGACGGAAAAACCGTTCTACGCCCATCTGTCCGACGTCGGCAAACGCCATCCCGTCACGCGTGGCCTCGAGGGCTCCGCCTCCGAGCCGCCGCGCTGGAGCCGGTTCTTCCGCACCGTCGATACCCGCAATGCGGTCAACCCGCCGGTCATGACGGGCGTCGACGGCAAGCCGCTGCTGTTCCTGTCGCGTTTCGGCGAGGGCCGCGTCGCACTTCTGCTCTCCGACCACATCTGGCTGTGGGCGCGCGGCTATGAAGGTGGCGGCCCGCATCTCGATCTGTTGCGGCGGATGTCGCACTGGCTGATGAAGCAACCTGATCTGGACGAGGAAGCGTTGCGCCTGCAGGTGCAGGGCAAGAATCTCGTGGTGGTGCGCCAGACCATGGCGGACAGCGTTCAGCCGGTGAGTGTGACCTCGCCGTCGGGCGTGTCGCGCGACCTGACGCTTGCAGCGGGCGATCCCGGCGAATGGCGCGCCAGCCTGCCGGCGAGCGAGCTCGGCCTGTGGCAGGCCACCGACGGCACGCTGAAGGCGCTGATCAATGTCGGCCCGACCAATCCGAAGGAGTTTTCGGAAGTCACCTCCACCACCGAGACGTTGAAGCCGCTGACCCAGGCGACCGGCGGTGACGCCGTGCGCGTGGTCGACGGCGCCAGCGTCGAGCTGCCGCGCATCCTGCCGGTCCGCTCGGCGAGCGTCTTCCATGGCGACGGCTGGATGGGCGTGCGGATGCGCGACGCCAGCGTGGTGAAGGGCGTCGGCGTGCTGCCGATCTTCGCTGGCGTGATCGGGTTGCTGCTGCTGCTCGGAGCATTCGCCGCGACCTGGCTGCGCGAAGGGCGGTAGGCGGCTTACTCGCCTCCGTTCGCTTCCCCTTAGTCAGATAAAATCCCCATCCTCCCTTCTTCGCCGGAAGCTCCATAGCACCTTCGCCCCCGAACTCGGTCGAATGTAGCGCGTTGTGAAATCTGGGGCCGGTTCTTCCTCGGCGCTGGGCAGGCGCGTCCCTGTCCAGGCATCGCTCCCCGCGGACAAGAGCAGTTCTCGACGGAGCCTTCGCAGCACCCAAACCGCGCGAGCGCTCAGTGAGAAGCGGAGTTACTCGACCATGACAGACCGACTTCAACCGATCAGTTCTGAAGCCGAACTATCGCTCGACCAGCGCACGTTCAGCTCGCCTCGTCAGACAACGCGCTATATCGAGTGCGGGCCGGCCGACGGACCGTTGATGATCTTCGTCCATGGCTGGCCGAGCATCAGTTTGATGTGGCGCGCGCAGATGGAAGCGTTTGCCGCCGACGGTTGGCACTGCGTCGCTCCCGATCTGCGCGGCTACGGCGGCTCTTCCACGCCCGCAGCCAACGACGCCTATACCATCGAGGAAATCGTGACGGACATGGCCGAACTCCATGATGACTTGGGCGGCAAGCCTGCGATCTGGGTTGGCCACGACTGGGGCTGTGTTGTGGTCGGTGAGTTGGTCGCGCATCAGCCAAAGCGCAGCCGCGGAGTCGTGCTGACCTCGCTGGCGTATCAACCCGACGGGCACGCCCTGCGCACAGTCGTCCCGCTGGTCGACCGGACGATTTATCCGGTCGACCAATATCCGGATGGCCAATGGGATTACTACCGTTACTACAACACGCACTTCGAGGCGGCAGTCGCCGACCTCGATGCAGACTTGGCAGCATCGCTGGCGTCGATCTTTCGGCCAGGCGACCCCGCCGGCATCGGCAAGGTTTCGCCGAATGCGATGGTCACGCGCAATGGAGGGCGCTTTGGCGCCGCGCACCGCGCTCCGCCGACTGAGCCCGATTCGGCTCTCTGGCCGCCGGCGGACTTCGACGTGCTGGTGCAGACGTTCAAGGCTCATGGCTTCCGCCCATCCTGCGCGTGGTACATGAACGACGACGCCAACATCGCCTATGCGCGCAAGGCACTCAATGGCGGCCGCCTGTCGCAGCCGGTGCTGTTCGTTAACGGCGACTTTGATCAGATCTGCAGCATCACCGGAAATCGCCAAGGTGACCCGATGCGCGCCACCTGCCCGGACCTGACCGTAACGAGCATGCCCGCAGGGCATTGGCTGCCGCTGGAGCGCAAGGCAGAACACATCGAGGCCATCCGCACCTGGCTCCGGAGCAAAAAGCTCTGATGCCACCTGCTCGCGCTGACACTGAGTCCAATCGCCGTCCGCGTAAGCCGTTTGACAGGTCCTCAGCCTAGGCTTTCAGTTGCCTGCACGACACGGCAAGGAGCCGGCCCGCTCGGGTCGGCTCGACAGCGGTTGACATCCGCTGACGGATTGCGCGATGTTACATTATAACATCGCGGGATCAGGGGATGATACCTCGCGATGTGGGGTGGCGTTTCCAGATGAAGTGGTTCCGGTCGAATATCAGGCACGGCGCCCGGCTCGCGATCTTCGCGATGCTGGTGCAGTTCGCGCTGACGTTCGGCCACAGCCATTGGTTCGCCCAGGCGGCTCCCCTCGCCCAGTCCTCGCTGCAGCAGACCGACGGCGCCCAAGCTCCCGCTTCGATCGACCGTTCCGCGGTCGAGAGGCAATCGCCATTGGCTCCTGACAGGGAGCAACCGGGCGAGGACAATTGCGCGATCTGCGCATTGGTCGCGATGGCGGGCACCGTCTTGTTCGCGGCGCCGCCTGTGTTGCTGCTGCCGCAGGCGATCGACCTGCTCTACCGCACCACCGACGCCGAATTCGTCCACCTGAAATCGGCCGGTACGGCATTCCAGCCCCGCGCCCCTCCCGCGTCCTGACTTCCACAACGCTTGATCACGCCCGGGCTCGCCGCTTTCAGGCGCATTCCCGGGAGCAGCTGAAGTCGAATTCCGTCGCGCAGCGACGGCAGGCCGCCTCCGATCAGCAGACGAACATGCGGACGGCGCCTGACTGGAATCAGGACCATGTCATTCAAATTGCGGCGCGCGCAGCGCCTTGGCGGAGCAAGCCTGCTCCTGCTCGGCGCCGCCACCTCGGCGCTGGCCGAGGATAAGTCATCGACCGAGATCCCCGCCGTCACCGTGACGGCTCCGAGCCCCATCGTGCGCAGGGCGGTGGTGCCGACCCGCAACCCCGGTCGTCCCACCCGAACCGCGCGGGCACGCAGCCACCAACGCGCTGCGGACGCCACGCCGGCAACCTCCACGCCGGCCGCACCTCAGCAGGGCGTGCTGCCCATCGTGACCAACCAGTTCGCGACGGTCACGGTGGTGCCGAACGAAGAGATCCGCCGCGAGGGCGGCGGCCAGCTCGGCGACCTCCTGTTCTCGAAACCCGGCATCACCGGATCGAGCTTCGCGCCCGGCGCCTCCAGCCGGCCGATCATCCGGGGACTTGACGTCAACCGCGTCGGCATCGTCGAGAACGGCACCAATGCCGGCGGCGCCTCCGATCTCGGCGAGGATCACTTCGTTCCAATTGATCCGCTCGCGACCAACCAGGTCGAGGTGGTACGCGGGCCGGCTGCGCTGCGCTATGGCTCGACCTCGATCGGCGGCGTCGTCAGCGCCACCAACAACCGGATTCCCGACGCGCTGCCGACCTGCGCTCCGTCGTTCCAGACCTACGGCATGCCGACGAAGGCACCGCTCGCAGCGGCCGCGACTTCGCCTTGCGTCACCGCCGAGACGCGCAGCGCGTTCAGTTCGGTTGACCGCGGCGTCGAAAGCGGCGTGCTGCTCGACACGGGCGGC
Organism: Bradyrhizobium sp. 23; assembly: GCF_023073295.1. Classification (NCBI taxonomy): domain Bacteria; kingdom Pseudomonadati; phylum Pseudomonadota; class Alphaproteobacteria; order Hyphomicrobiales; family Nitrobacteraceae; genus Bradyrhizobium; species Bradyrhizobium sp. 23. The sequence continues at coordinate 53,445 of NZ_JADPJF010000014.1, forward strand.
GGCAATTTTGCCTTCCATGCCGACGTCTACGGGCGCAACACCACCGACTACAGCATCCCGAGCTACCCGTACCTCGCCGACCAGACCCGGCCCGTCGCCAACGGACGCCAGCCCAACTCGGCGACGCGCTCAGACGGCGCCTCGATCGGCGGCTCCTACTTTTTCCAGGGCGGCTATATCGGCGCGGCGATCACGCAGAACGACTCCCTGTACCACATCCCCGGCATCGACGGCGCCGACCACAACACGCGGATCGACGCCCATCAGACCAAGATCAACGTCAAGGGCGAGTACCATCCCGACGCTACGGCGATCGACGTCGTTCGCTTCTGGGCCGGCGCGACCGATTACCGGCACAACGAGATCGGGCTTGCCGATCCCGCCGATTCCAACACGGACGGCGTGCGGCAGACCTTCACCAACAAGGAGCAGGAGATCCGCACCGAGGTGCAGCTGATGCCGTTCAACGCGCGCTTCGCCGAGGTGACGACGGCGCTGGGCTTCCAGGTCGGCCATCAGGAATTGAGCGCGCCGAGCCCGGACAATCCGGGCACGCTGTTCAACGGCCTGTGGGACCCGAACAACAGCACGCGCGTTGCCGGTTACGCGTTCAACGAGTTCAAGTTCACGGACGCGACGCGGGCGCAGATCGCCGGCCGCATCGAGCATGTCGAGCTGCACGGGACGACGCCGGATTTTCCCGCGGACTTCCTGCCCGACGGCACGCCGCAGGCGGGCATCGGCCGTAATCCGTCCTTCACGCCGAAGAGCGGCAGCATCGGCCTGTTGCAGGACCTGCCAGGCGGCATGGTCGGCAGCATCACCGCGCAATATGTCGAGCGCGCGCCGAAGGCCGCCGAGCTGTTCTCGCGCGGCGCACATGATGCGACCGCGACCTTCGACATCGGCAACCCCAACCTCACCATCGAGACCGCGAAATCCGTGGAGGTCGGCCTGCGCAAGGCAACGGGGCCGTTCCGCTTCGAGGCGACGGTCTACTACACGCATTTCAACAACTTCATCTATCGCCGTCTCACCGGCGTGATGTGCGACGACGACTTTGCCTCGTGCGGCACGCCCGGCGCCGAGGTGAACCAGGCGGTCTATTCGCAGCGGGACGCGAACTTCCGCGGCGGCGAATTCCAATCGCAGCTCGACGTCGGTGCATTGCAGGGCGGCATCTGGGGCATCGAAAACCAGTTCGACGTGGTCCGGGCCACCTTCACCGACGGCACCAACGTGCCGCGCATTCCGCCGGTGAGACTGGGCGGCGGCGTGTTCTGGCGCGACGACAATTGGCTGATGCGCGTCAATCTGTTGCACGCCTTCGCTCACAACGACGTCGCGGTGATCGCGGAGACGCCGACGGCGGGCTACAATTTGCTGAAGGCCGAGGTCAGCTACAAGACCAAGCTCAACCCGAATGCATTCGGCGCGCGCGAGATGCTGCTCGGCCTCGTCGGCAACAATCTGTTGAACGAAAACATCCGCAACTCGGTGTCCTACACCAAGGACGAGGTGTTGATGCCCGGCATCGGGGTACGGGCGTTCGCGAACTTCAAGTTCTGAAAGCGCGATAGCTAGCCGGACTTCATCGTGCTGTGGCTGAGGCGGCCGCTTCGGGGCCCCCCTCTGATGCCTCCTGAAACAGCACGGCAAACAGCAGGGTCCACAATGTCAGGAGAGAAATAGGGATCGTGTAGTACGGCGTCGCGATCGGATAGGTGAAGAAGAAGGCGAGGTTGAGCGCCAGATTGGCGATCGTGAGCAGCGCGACGCGGCGAATGCCGTTCGCCTGCCGCAACAGCCAGATCGAGCCTGCGATTCCGATGACGATCAGCAAGGTCTGGAGCGGATCGGCCAGATAGTCCCGGACCACCGCGAACGAAAAATCCAGTGGCCTGACATCGGGATTGTTGCCGTAGGTCGATGCGAACGGACTGCCGGCGTTGACGGCGTAAGAGACGATGGTCGGGATCACGCCGGCCAGCAACGCGACGCCGAACACAAGCCCCTGCAAGAACCGGGACATCGTCCGCTTCGTAAGAAACGCGACGAGGAGAAAGAGACCATAGCCCGACGCCAGGAAAAGGTTGGCCAATCGAAAATCGACGGTCAATCCGAGCAGGAAACCGATTGGCGCCAGCAGCCAGATATTCGGTTGAGATCGCGGGCCCGCCAGCCATCGCGCCGTGAGACATCCTGCGAGCGCGCACACGACGACCGTCGGGGCCATCGAATAGCTCGCCTTGACCGGATTGACCATCAGGTAGATCGCAAGACAGCCGAACGTCCCGGCCATCAGGACCAACCTCATGCTGCGCGCGAGAGAAAGCGCAAACAGCGCAAAGCCCAGGACGACAATGGTCGCCAGCATGTACATGGGCGCGACCTGGTGCCCTGGCGGAAACAACGCCAACACGAGGCCGACGCCCGGCGGGTATTGAATGACGACCTTCCCCGTGGCCGGCATCAGATTGTGACATGGCGCCGCGGTCGTATCGTTCCAGTCGGGGTAGCCGATCTCCTTCAGCTTTGCTTTCTGATAGCCATCGTCGTCGCGGGTGAGGCTGGTGTCGAATCCCTCCACCAGCCCGAATCTCTGGAACAGATGCGCCTGCCGCAGGTAGCAGATGTCGTCATAGACGCCGCGCGCCTCGTTCCATCGCATCATGGTCCAGAAATGGCCGACCAGCACCGCGAGAAACAACACGACGAAGAAGGCTTTGCTGGTGTGGATCTTCTTCATCGGGATCATGCTGGGGCGGGAGGCGGCTGCTTCAGCGGAATGCGAGATAGAGATTGGACGATAGCAGGCCGAGCGACAAACCGGTGTAGCCCACGGCCGCGGACTTGGGGTTGGAGGACTTAGCACTCGCAGACTTGGCAACCAGCGCGGCGAGCCCCAGCAGCCGTTTTCGCGTCATCAGGATCAGATTCTGCTCGTCGGTCCATTCCGACTTGCCGGCGATCATGCAGGCGATCCTGAAGGTGCCGTCCAGATAGTGCGCCAGCGGGATGGCCGTGTGGTGCTCAACCGGAAAGAACCTGTTGGGCACCGTGATGAAGACCCGCCGCGCGACGCGGCCAAGCTCCTCGACCAGGAGCACCTGGTTTTCATGGCTGCCGGCATGCTCGAGCACGGCATTGGACGTCGCGACGTCGAACGCATTGTCGTCAAACGGCAGCCGTGTATTCGGTTCGATCTGCACGTAACGGCAAAGCGGAAAAGCCGCCTTGAACCGGATACCTTCGCCGAGCCCGCAAGCCGTGATCTTGTGCTGATGCGGGTAGCTTCGCTCGAGCACGTTGGCGCCGTCGTTGATCACGTCGGACACGCCGACATCCAGGATCTCGTCCGCCGAGGACGGCTGCATCTGGGCGATGAAATCCTGGTAGATGCGGTCGCGCGCCGCGATCAGCAGCTTTTCCGCCGTGCTCCCGGACGCCACTTCCCGGTAATATTGCTGATCGACCGGCACTGCCCTACCTTCATGTGAGCTTCGAAGCGAGGGCGCGTCAGGTTCGCGTCTTGCTCCAGTCGGGACCGACCGGCCCCGATACGCCTTCGAACGCGCCCTCGACCAACTCGATGACGAGGAGCCGGCTGTAATCGACCGGGCCCGGCATGGTGACGCGTCCCTTGGGGACTTGCTTGAAGCCGACGCGGCTGTAATAGGGTTCGTCGCCGACCAGCAGCACCAGGCGATGGCCCTGCGCCTTGGCATCCTTCAGCGCGCGCTCGAGCAGCAGCCGGCCGACGCCGCGGCTGCGGAACGGAGGCTCGACCGTCAGGGGCCCGAGCAGCAACGCCGGCGTGTCGCCGACGCAAATCGGCAATTGCCGGACGGATCCGACCAGCAACGTACCGACGCGGGCGGTGAAGGATAGATCGAGCACATGGTCCACGTGCTCGCGGATGCGGTACGCGCTGAGCACGAAGCGGCCCGGTCCGAAGGTGCGTTCGTGCAGCCGCTCGATCGCCTGAGCATCGCCGACAGCTTCCGACCGGATGGTGAGGGAAAGATCGTTCATCGCGTCGGCGGGATATCACCTTGGAGGGCAGCGGTCTATACGATTGCGCCCGGCCCCCGAGGCATTTCAGCTCCTCCCGAGCGGTGGTTGGGACAGGTAGGCGAGCATCTTCATTTCCCGCCGCCCGCGCGTCACGGTGTCGAGCACGAGCCCTGACGAAGCCGAAAGCAGCGCCATGATCATCAGGCCCATGGAGAGGACGGCGGTCGGCAGGCGCGGTACCAGGCCGGTTTCGAGGAAGGTGATCACCACGGGCAATCCGAAAGCGATCGACAGCAGCGCGAAGACGATGCCGATCGCCGAAAAGAAGCGCAGCGGCCGCTCCAACCGGTTGAGCTTCAGCATCGTGTTGAAGATGCGCAACCCATCCTGCCAGGTATTGAGCTTGGAGAAGGAGCCTTCCGGGCGCGCATAATAGGGCGTCTCCACCTCGGCGACCGGCAGCGACAATTCCAGCGCATAGACCGCGAACTCGGTCTCGATCTCGAAACCGCCGGACAGGACGGGAAAGGATTTGACGAAGCGGCGGGAGAACACGCGGTAACCGGACAAGATGTCCTTGAAGGCGTGACCGAAGGTCGATGCCAGGAAGCCAGTGAAGAGCTGGTTGCCGATGCGATGACCGCGCCGGTAGGCCGCTTGCGATTGATCGACACGCAGGCCGACAACCATATCCAGATGCTCGTCGAGGAGCTGGTCGATCATGCGCGACGCGCTCGGCGCGTCGTAGGTCGCATCGCCATCGACGAGCACGTAGATGTCGGCTTCGATGTCTGCGAACATGCGGCGAACGACGTGGCCTTTGCCCTGGCGCCGTTCGCTGCGCACGATCGCTCCCGCCTCGCGCGCGACCGCCGCGGTACGGTCGGTCGAATTGTTGTCGTACACGTAGACCTCGGCCGCAGGCAGGGCCTTGCGGAAATCGGCGACGACCGTCGCGACGGCGGCTTCCTCATTGTAGCAGGGCACCAGCACGGCGACCCGAAATGGCCATGACGTCGTCGATTCAGACAATCTTCATCCCTCGTCCATGCGCCGACACCGCAGGCGCGGCGATCTACTAGCACGGGCAGCCATCATCGCCACGTCGCAATCCGCGGCCTGTCGTGCAGGACTTCGGCGATCCGCAACCGCGTGCCCGGCGTGGTCCCCTCGGGCAGCGCAGTGACCGCGAAGAATCCGCACTCCGCGATCTCGCGGTTGGGCGCGGGCAGGCGATCCTGCTTGAACTGCCTGACGACGTAGACCGCGACATGGTCGCGGCGGGAGACGTGGCTGTTGAGGAAGATGCCGTGCAGCACGGCGTCGCCGGTGAGATCGATATCCCCCTCCTCCTTGAGCTCGCGGCGCATCGCGTGCTCCATGGTCTCGCCGAGATCGACGCCGCCGCCGGGCAGATACCAGCCCGTGACGTAGCTGTGCCTGACCAGGAACACCCTGGTGTCGGCATCCACCACCACGGCGCGGACGCCGAGCGTCATCCCGCGGACCAGCAGGAAATAGGCGTGGAAGATTCGCCGCAGCAGCGGCTCGAATTTCCGTCGGACGCTGTTCAGACGTTCCCCCATCGGGCTCCCTTGATGCCCCGCTTGCACCTAGCCTGCGACCTTGCCATTACAGCGGACGAATAGCGAGGCAATCGCCCCCCATGGCTCCCTTCACGCTCGCCCATCTGTCCGACCCGCATCTGCCGCCGCTGCCGAAGCCCCGGCTGATCGAGCTCGCCGGCAAGCGCGCGTTCGGCTATGTCAACTGGACGCGCAACCGTCACAAATACCAGCGCCGCGAGGTGCTCGACGCCCTTGTCGCCGACGTGAAGGCGCAAGGTCCCGACCACATCGCGGTCACAGGCGATCTCGTCAATCTGGCGCTGGAGGCGGAGTTCGCGCCGGCGCGCGCCTGGCTCGACGGCGTCGGTCCGCCCGACCGCGTCACCACGATTCCCGGCAATCACGACGCTTATGTCCGCGCTACCTTTCATCGCTTCGGCGAAACCTTCGCGCCCTATCTTGCGGGCGACGATGGCTGTATCGGCTTTCCGAGCCTGCGCCGGCGCGGGCCGCTCGCACTGATCAGCCTGTCCACGGCGGTGCCCACCTTGCCGTTGATGGCGACAGGCGCGCTCGGACGCGAACAGCTCGCGGCGCTCGAAGAGGTGCTCGAGCGGCTCGCAACCGAGGACGTCTTTCGCGTGCTGCTGGTGCATCATCCCCTGAAGTCCGGCGCGCGCCACAAGCGCATGACTGACTCCGCCGGGCTGCTGACGCTTTTGAAACGCCACGGCGTCGAGTTGATCCTGCATGGACACGACCACATTCATTCGACGATGTGGTTCGAGGGACCCAACGGCAATATTCCGGCCCTCGGCGTGCCGTCGGCCTCCGCGCTCGCGCACGGCCGCACCCCGGCTGCGGCCTACAATCTGTTCACGATCGAGAAGGACAACGCCGGCTGGCGTTGCGAGCAGACGGTGCGGAGCCTGGGGGTTGGACTTCAGATCGGACAGATCAAGCATGTGAGATTGATTTGAGGCCGCCCGTCATTGCTCGCAATGACGACGGCGAACGTCTCACCAGCTCCGCAGCGCCGCGAGCACGGCAACACCGAACAGCGCGGCGGCGCCGAGCACAAATCCGAACACGAACGGCCACACGCGCGAGCGGCGCCGCGGCGGCGCTAGCTCGGGCTTCGGCTCGGGCGGGACCACCATCGCATGCTCGCGTTCGATCATGCGGCGGGCGACATAATCAGTCACGGCCTCGACGATGACAGCGGTGTCGTGCGATTCGGCGAGCACGATGCGGCCGAAGCGGGTGTCCTGCACGAAGCGGTACATTCGCTTGTCACGCCCCATCAAGATATGCGCGACGACGTCGATCCAGAGCCTGGGCGTGTCGCCCTGGCTGATGCCACGGTCGAACAGGTCGATCTGATCGGGCACCTGCGCGAACAGGGGATCGAGCGAATCGTTGAGGATCTCGAGCCGCGCCACCTCGGCATCGCGCAAATCGACGACGACGCCGGTCCGGTCGGCGGCCTCGATCCGCGCGCGCAACAGCGCATCGCGCAGCCGCACCGGGCGCGGCTGGCTGGGATGGATCCCGCTGGTCTCGGGCTCTGACATTGGCGGCCTCGTCCTCACTTGGCGGGATTAACCTATCAGCAACCAAAGTGTCCGCAAAGGGCCTACAATTCCAGTGACTTACGACGCCCACAAATCTTTCACCTGTGCCAAAAACAGACGGTCCCACCCGGCTTTCGCCGGATGGGACCCTCCGTCCTTGGACGTCTTCTTATTCAGATTGGCATGCAAGTTCAGATTGTCACGCCGAGACCCGCGACGGCTCTTCCACGATCGAGAAGCGGACGCCCGCCTTGTGGCGGTTCTCTTCCGAGACCGAGCGCCAGGCGTCCTCGGCCTCCTTGCGGGTCTTGAACGGACCCTGCACCTGGGCCGAACCTTCCACGAGCTTGTGGAAGTTCATCGAACCGAACTCGCCGCCGATCACCCAGAAATTGCTGTTGGTCATTGTCAGTCTCCTGTCGATTAGCGTGATGCGTTAGCCGAACTGGTTCATCGTGTTGTGGGCACCGCCCGCCTTCAGGGCAGCCTCGCCGGCGAAGTATTCCTTGTGGTCGTCGCCGATGTCGGAGCCGGCCATGTTCTGATGCTTGGCGCAGGCGATACCCTGACGGATCTCGGCGCGCTGGACGTTCTTGACATAGCCGAGCATTCCCTGGTCGCCGAAATATTCCTTCGCCAGATTGTCCGTCGATAGCGCCGCCGTGTGATAGGTCGGCAACGTGATCAGGTGGTGGAAGATGCCGGCACGCTTGGCCGAATCCGCCTGGAAGGTACGGATGCGCTCGTCGGCTTCCTTCCCCAGCGGCGTATCGTCGTATTCCGGCTTCATCAGCTCGGCACGATTGTACTTGCTGACGTCCTTCCCGGCTTCCTTCATGGCGTCGTAGACCTGCCAACGGAAGTTGAGGGTCCAGTTGAACGAGGGCGAGTTGTTGTAGGCCAGCTTCGCGTTCGGAACCACCTTGCGGATCCGGTCGACCATCTTGGCGATCTGCTCGATATGCGGCTTCTCGGTTTCGATCCAGAGCAGGTCGGCGCCGTTCTGCAGCGAGGTGATGCAATCCAGCACACATCGGTCTTCGCCGGTGCCCGGGCGGAACTGATAGAGATTGGAGGGCAGGCGCTTCGGACGCATCATCTTGCCGTTGCGGTTGATGATGACGTCGCCGTTGCGGGCGTTCTCCGCGGTCACTTCCTCGCAATCCAGGAAGCTGTTGTACTGGTCGCCGAGGTCGCCGGGCTTGTGGCTGACCGCGATCTGCTGGGTCAGGCCGGCACCGAGCGAGTCGGTGCGGGTCACGACGATGCCGTCTTCGACGCCGAGTTCGAGGAAGGCGTGGCGGCAGGCCCGGATCTTGGCCAGGAACACCTCGTGCGGCACGGTGACCTTGCCGTCCTGGTGGCCGCACTGCTTTTCGTCCGAGACCTGGTTCTCGATCTGGAGCGCGCAGGCACCCGCCTCGATCATCTTCTTGGCGAGCAGATAGGTGGCCTCCGCATTGCCGAAGCCGGCGTCGATGTCGGCGATGACGGGCACGACATGGGTCTGGAAGTTATCGATCTTCTCGATCAGCTCCTTCTCTCTGGTCTTGTCCCCTTCCTTGCGGGCCTTATCGAGGTTGCGGAAGATATCGTTCAGCTCGCGCGAATCGGCCTGACGCAGGAAGGTGTAGAGCTCTTCGATCAGCGCCGGCACCGAGGTCTTCTCGTGCATCGACTGGTCCGGCAGCGGGCCGAACTCGGAGCGCAGCGCCGCGATCATCCAGCCGGACAGGTACAGATAGGTGCGATCGGTCTTGCCAAAGTGCTTCTTGACCGAGATCAGCTTCTGCTGGGCGATGAAGCCGTGCCAGCAGCCCAACGACTGCGTGTACTTGGTGGGGTCGCCGTCGTAGGCGGCCATGTCGGCCCGCATCAGCGCCGCGGTGTAGCGAGCGACGTCGAGGCCGGTCTTGAAGCGATTCTGCAGGCGCATGCGGGCGACGGCCTCGGCTGACACCCCGTTCCAGGTCGGCTGGGTCTCCAGGAGCGACCGGGCCGCCTCGACCTCACTCTGATACGAGGCAGGGGCCTGGAAGGTGCTGATGCCGCGGGGCTGGTACTTCATGTGCCTGATCCTTTCACGACGATGGCACCGCCATCGACATTATTGACAATGCATTGCGAGATGCGTGTCAGAAGCTAAACGCGAGAAAGCCTAGCTCGTATAGTAGTCTTGTATTTGAATGGTGCTGTCATGTAACATAGGTGATTGTATAAATGTCACTTTGTAAAACTTGTAAAGAATATAGGTCATTAAGACTGCCTTACGACTTTGGAGACCTGAGAATGCCCGCCGGATCCGGTAAGAAGCTCTTCGTCGGCCCGCGCTTCCGGCGGATCCGGCAGCAATTGGGGCTGTCGCAGACTCAGATCGCCGAGGGGCTCGGGATCTCGCCGAGCTATGTCAACTTGATCGAGCGCAACCAGCGTCCGGTGACTGCGCAGATCCTGCTACGGCTGGCCGAAACCTACGACCTCGACCTGCGCGACCTCGCGACCGCCGACGAGGACCGCTTCTTCGCCGAACTCAACGAGATCTTCTCCGACCCGCTGTTCCGCCAGATCGACGTTCCCAAGCAGGAACTGCGCGATCTGGCCGAGCTTTGCCCCGGCGTCACCCATGCGCTGCAACGGCTCTATGCCGCCTATACCGAGGCCCGCCAGGGCGAGACGCTGGCCGCGGCGCAAATGGCCGACCGCGACGTCGGCACCCGCTATGAGGCCAATCCGGTCGAGCGCGTCCGCGAGCTGATCGAGGCCAACCGCAACTACTTTCCGGAACTCGAGCAGGCCGCGGAGACTCTGCGCGACGGACTGAACGTGCCGGCCGAAGAGCTTTATGCGGCACTGGCGGCACGGCTGCGCGAAAAGCATTCGATCCAGACCCGCATCATGCCGGTGGACGTGATGCGCGAGACGCTGAGGCGCTTCGACCGCCATCGGCGCCAGCTCCTGATCTCCGAACTGGTCGACCCGCCCGGCCGCGCGTTCCAGCTCGCCTTTCAGCTCGGCCTCGTTGAATGCGCGCAGCATCTGGAGACCATCATCGGCCGCGCCGGCGCGCTCGACGACACACCGCGCCGCCTATTCCGGATCACGCTCGGCAACTACTTTGCGGCCGCGGTGATGATGCCCTACCCGGCCTTCCTGGCCGCGGCAGAAGCGTTGAACTACGACATCCATCTGCTGGCGCAGCGCTTCAATTCCGGCTTCGAGCAGGTCTGCCATCGGCTCACCACCCTGCAGCGGCCGAACGCGCGCGGCATCCCGTTCTTCCTCTTGCGCGTCGACAATGCAGGCAATGTCTCGAAGCGATTTTCGTCGGGCACGTTCCCGTTCTCGAAATTCGGCGGCACGTGTCCGTTGTGGAACGTGCACTCGACCTTCGACACGCCTGACCGCCTGCTGAAGCAGGTGATCGAGCTGCCGGACGGCACGCGCTATTTCTCGATCGCGCAGATGGTGCGCCGCCCCGTCGCGCCGCACCCGCTGCCACAGCCGCGCTTCGCCATTGGCCTCGGCTGCGAGATCCGTCACGCCGCGCGCCTCGTCTACGCTGCCGGCATCGATCTGGAGAAAACGGAGGGCACGCCGATCGGCGTCAACTGCCGTCTCTGCGAGCGCGAAAACTGCGCCCAGCGCGCCGAGCCGCCGATCACGCGCACCCTGATCCTGGACGAGACGACGCGGCGGGTGTCGAGCTTTGCATTCTCGAATGCGAGGGAGCTGTAAAGCACACCGCTGTCATGCCCCGCGAAGGCGGGGCATCCAGTACGCCGCGGCCTATCGGTTCAATCCCTGCCATCTCGGAGTACTGGACGCCCGGTCAAGCCGGGCGATGACAGTTGAATGTGCGGCTGCACCCAATCCCTACGCCAGCGTATGCACGATCACCGGCCCGGCGGCGGCGCGGGCGTCGCCTGCAAGCAGCGCGCCCAGATCCTTCTCGATCCAGGCGATCGCACGCCTGTTCGCCTCCTCCGCCTGCTCGAATTTGTCGAAGATCGAAATCGCCGTGACCGTGTCGTCACCGGCATAGACGACGTAATAGGCGCGGAAGCCGTCGACGTCGCTGATGATCGGAACGGCGCCTTCCTTGATACGGCGCGCCAGCTCTTCGGCGCTCCCGCTTTTTGCCTTGGCCTGACGGATGGCGGCATACATGGCATCCTCGCTTCCGGCTATCTGGTTTGAGGGCTTGGTGCCCGGACCGCATGCTACGCCGAAGCGCGCGGGCAATCCACGCTTGGTTAACTCGGCGCTAATTCAGTTCCGCGATCCGCAACGATCGATTAAGCACGCCTCAACATCGCTGCCTTAGTCTCGCCCCACTCACTTTTCGCAAACAACGGCGGCTTATTCTGCCGCGTGAAGTGACATCAGGGGGTTCATCATGCGCATTGCGTTGCTGCTGACCGCGACCATTGTCGGCGCGCTCTTTGCCAATCCATCCCATGCCGGACCGCTGGATCCGTCCTCCGGCGCAGCGCAGGCGTTACCGCCGGGCTTCCAGAGCTACCGCGGCTACATGTTCGACCTGTCGGAGAATTCCGACCGCAAGGATGTCGACAAGCTCACCGACAATGTGAAGAGCCAGATCGACGTGGTCGAGGCTGCCGGCCTCTCGCCGCGCGTGCTGCGCTTCTTCCGCACCGTCCCGATCATCGCCAGCGAGCTGGCCTGCCTCGACGAAGGCGCCGCGACCGCGTGCTACGGCCGGGTCACGCCTGACATCCAGCGCACCGCTCCCCGCACGCTGACGGTCTGGGACCCCAACAAGCAGCGCTGGAGCAATCCGAACGCCGTCGACCTCGCGGTCGATTCCGGCCTCGGCGTGATCATGCTGCGGCCGGATATGATGCGTTACGAAAAGGAAGCGGTGCTGCTGCACGAGCTCCTGCACGCCTACCATGCGCGGCTGTTGCCGGACGGCTACGCCAACAAAGGCGTGATCGGCTATTACGCCTACGCCAAGTCCAAGGATCTCCTGCCCAAGGAGTCCTATGCGCTGAAGAATCACATGGAATTCTTTGCGGTGACCGCCAGCATCTTCCTGGCCGGGAAGAGCGAATTCCACGACCCGAAGTCGCGCGAGGCGCTCAAGGAGAAGTTGCCGGACTATTACAAGTATCTGGTGGGGGTGTTCGGCTTCGACCCCGATCCGGCAGCTGCGAGCGGCCCGGTCGCCTCGCTGAAGTAAGACAGACAGCGCAAAACCAAGGCAGAGAGCCGCGCGCACAGCGCGGCTTTTTTGTTTTGGTCACCGGAAGCTGCGGATGACGCGCGGCCGGGAATTGCCAAGGTGGGGCCCGATCTGCATAGTCCCGCCCGCATCGATACCGTTTTCGAAGAGGATAGAACAACATGGCGGACGCCGACCTGGATGTCGTGATCCGGCAACTGGCCAGACAGCTGCATACGGGCCTGATGACCCGCGCCAAGGAGCGCCGGGATCGATTCAACGGCCTTGCGGCCAAGGCCAAGGGCAAGGAGACCGGCGACCGCTTCAAGATGATGGCCAAGGCCACCATGGAGCAGGCCGTTGCCGCCGCCAAGCGCCTGCAGATGTCCGCCGACAACGTCGCCGACAGCTACGCGCGGTCGATGCGGATCGCCGCCAGCACACCGGTCGCGGTGAAGGTGGAGAAGAAGGCGCCCAAGGAAAAGCCGGTGAAGAAGGCGAAGAAGGCCAAAACCAAGAAGTAGGAGCGCACTTTCTTCCTTCTCCCCTTGTGGGAGAAGGTGGCGTGAAGCGCCGGACGAGGGGTGGTTTCCGCGAATTCAACTGCAGCAGACTCACGCGCGGAGAGATACCCCTCACCCGTCTCGCCGCTTCGCGGCGAGCCACCCTCTCCCACAAGGGGAGAGGGTTGCAGCGGCGCACGCAGCTCTAGATATCTCTACCGCCCTGGCGCGGCGAGCCGGGTCGGCTCGGCGCTCGCGAGTTCAGCGAGTTTTGCGCGTGCCGCGTCGCGGGTGCGGGCATCCTTGCCGGCGGGCAGCGCCAGCGCGGCTTCGAAATCGGCGCGCGCTTCATTCGCCTGGCCACGCGCCAGGAAGGCGAGGCCGCGATCGAGCCGAGGCTGCGCATCGGAGGGGTCGAGGCGGACCGCGGTGTTGTAGCTCAGGATCGCGCGATCGAGATCGCCGGCGGCCGCGAGCGCGAGACCGCGCTGGTGATAGGGCGCGGCGTGCCTGGGATCATGCGCGATCGCCTCGTCGTAATCCTCGATGGCAAGTTCGAGGTCGCCGTTCTGCCGGCGCGCCAGCGCCCGATCGCGATAGAGCGAGGCACGGTTGGGATTGAGATGGATGGCCTCGTCGAAATCCGCGATCGCCCGCCGCCAGTCGCCGTGGCGCAACGCGATCCGTCCGCGCCCCTCATAGGCGAACGCGATCAGCGAGCCGCGCAGCGGCGAGAAGCCGATCACCGCCGAACAGATGTCGGGCTCGTCCTCGTCTCCGCAATTGACGACGGTGTGCGTGGACAGGCCAATCAGCACGCCCACGACGATCAACAATGGTACTGCAGCTTTGGTCATCTTCGACGGTGGCAGGCAGAGGGCCGGCCACGCATCCCCTTTCGCAGGAACTGTCACGGCAGGGTGTTAACACCGGCCGGGACCGTCCTGTGTGCGACAGGTCACAAAGCGTGCAAATTAGAGCCGCTGCTGCGTCAGCCCCAAGGCCCGCGCGAGGAGGAGCGGCCCCACGGGCTCCGCGGCGGATAGTTCTCATTGGCGCCGACCGACGGCGACGCCTGCGCACCAAGCTCGGCTGCGAGCTGCTGAAGCGCCGCGATGCGATTTTGCGTCGAGGGATGGGTGGCAAACAGATTGTCCACGCCGTGGCCCGACAGCGGATTGATGATGAACATGTGCGCGGTGGCTGGATTTCGTTCCGCCTCGAAATTCGGGACCTGATGCGCCGCGCTTTCGATCTTCACCAGCGCCGATGCCAGCCACATCGGCTGACCGGCGATGCGTGCGCCGAGATTGTCCGCGGCGTATTCGCGGGTGCGGCTGATCGCCATCTGCACCAGCATGGCGCCGATCGGGGCGAGGATCATCATCAGGATCGAGCCGACGATGCCCGGGCCGTTGTTGTCGCGGTTGCCGCCGAAGAACATGCCGAACTGCGCCAGCATCGAGATCGCACCGGCAATGGTCGCGGTCACAGTCATCAGCAGCGTGTCGTGGTGCTTGATATGAGCGAGCTCGTGCGCGATCACGCCCGCAAGCTCCTCGCGGCTGAGCTGGTGCATCAACCCGGTGGTGACCGCAACCGCGGCATTCTCGGGATTGCGCCCGGTGGCAAACGCGTTGGGCTGCGGCTCGTCCATCAGGAACACGCGCGGCATCGGCAAGCCGGCGCGGGCCGCTAGCTCGGCCACGAGCCCGACCAGCTCCGGTGCGCTGCTGCGGTCGACCTCATGGGCGCCATACATGGACAGCACCATCCGGTCGGAGTTCCAGTAGGTGAAGAGATTGGTCGCCGCGGCAATGACGAGCGCAATCATGGCGCCGCCGGCACCGCCGATCAGATAGCCGACGCCCATGAACAGGGCGGTGAGGCCTGCGAGCAGCATTGCGGTACGAAGATAATTCATGGCCGTCTCCCGAGGCCGGCCGTAGCCGCTGGAGGCGTTGCGGGCCGGCGAGCATGAGGTAGGGATGACCCCGGCCCGCCCGCAAGGTTTCAAGGTGCGTCGCGGAGCCGCGGCACTGGTTTGAGGTCAATCGTTCCATTAAGCTTGGCCGAGAATCCAAGCGTCTCCTCCCCTTGCGGAAACCTCATGCTCCAGACCCGATTTGCGATCGCGGCCGCCGCCCTGCTCACGCTCGCCCTTCCCGCCTCTGCCCAGTTCGCGCCGCCGCCGGCAAAGCCCGCGGCTCCCAGGGCCACTGGGCCCTCGCCGCGCGCGGCGTCGTGCCATAACGGGGCGAACTTCGATCGCTTCCTGGTCGACGTGAAACAGCAGGCCGTTGCCGCCGGCGTGTCGCAGCGGACGATCGCGGCGGCCTCGCCTTACCTCGTCTACGACCAGGGCATCGTCAATCGCGACCGCGGCCAGCGCGTGTTCGGCCAGCTCTTCACCGAATTTGCCGGCCGCATGGCCGCGCCCTATCGCATGCAGAACGGCCAGCAACATATCAAGCAACATGCGGCCGCGTTCGCACGCGCGGAAAAGGAATACGGTGTGCCGCCGGCAGTGATCGCCGCGTTCTGGGGACTGGAGAGCGATTTCGGCGTCAACATGGGTAATCTGCCGACACTGAAATCGCTGGTGTCGCTGGCCTATGATTGCCGCCGCTCGGAGATGTTCGTGAACGAGACCATCGCCGCGCTGAAGATCATCGACCGGGGCGACCTGCAACCGGACGAGATGGTCGGCTCCTGGGCCGGCGAGCTCGGTCAGACCCAGTTCCTGCCCGTGCATTACGTCAACTATGCCGTCGACTATGACGGCGACGGCCGACGCGATCTCCTCCGCAGCGAGGACGACGTGATCGGCTCGACCGCGAACTACATCGCCAACGGCTTGAAGTGGCGGCGCGGCGAGCCGTGGCTGGAGGAGATCAAGGTGCCGCAGAACCTGCCGTGGGATCAGACCGACCTCACGGTGCAGCTGCCGCGCTCAAAATGGGCGCAGCTCGGGGTTGCCTATCCCGACGGCCGGCCGCTGCCGAACGACAATCTCGCGGCCTCCGTGCTGCTGCCGATGGGACGCTTCGGTCCGGCCTTCATGGCATACCCGAATTTCGCGGCCTACACCGAGTGGAATAACTCGCTGATCTATTCGACCACCGCGGGCTATCTCGCCACCCGCATCGCGGGCGCGGCTCCGATGCGAAAGCCGTCCACACCGGTCGCGCAGCTGCCATTCAACGAGCTCAAGCAATTGCAGCAGCTTCTGGTCCAGGCTGGCTTCAATGTCGGCAAGGTCGACGGCGTGCTGGGCCAGCAAAGCCGCGCCGCGGTGAAGGCGATGCAGATCAAATACGGTCTGCCGGCCGATTCCTGGCCTTCGGCCGAACTGCTCGCTCGCATGCGTGGGGGCACGGCACAGGCGCAGCCAGTGGGGACGATCCGGTAAGCACCAGGATCGCTGTCATGCCCCGCGAAAGCGGGGCATCCAGTACGCTGCGGCCTTCAATCACAGCTGCTCGGAGTACTGGATCGCCCGGTCAACCGGGCGATGACACGAGGGTATGACGCCGATAGCACCACAGCCCGCTCGGTAGAATTTTCGCACTGCACAAGCCCCTCCGGCGATTGTATTTTTCCATGACGTTCCCATGTGAGTAGCTCAGGTTTCTCCTGAGATTTCCCACTTTTGAAGCGAGCATCACATGTCCTTCCACGACGCCGTCGTTCCTGCCTATTTGCAAATGTTGAACAGCCTGATCGGCCTGCTCACGAAAGCCGAAGCGCATTGTGCGGCCAAGAAGGTCGACCCCAGCGTCCTGCTGGGCTCCCGCCTGTTTCCGGACATGCTGCCGCTCTCGAAGCAGATCCAGCTGGTCAGCGATTTCGCAGCCAAAGGTTGCGCCCGGCTGACCCATAGCGACGTGCCCTCCACACCGGACACCGAGACCAGCTTTGCGGAGTTGAAGCAGCGCCTGGCGAAGACCATCGACTACGTGAAATCGTTCAAGCCCGAGCAGTTCGAGGGCGCCGACACCAAGGACGTCACCTTCCCGGCCGGCCCCGACAAGTCCATCACCATGAAGGGCCAGCAATTCCTGAGCGCGTTCTCGCTGCCGAACTTCTATTTCCACGCCGCAACCGCCCACGGCCTTCTGCGCCACGCCGGCGTCGAGATCGGCAAGCGCGATTTCCTCGGCGCGAACTGAAAGGCGATTATTCAGACGGCCGCGGCGGGAGATCCAATCTGCTGCTGCGGCTGAAATTGCACATGCTTTATGCTGCGCGGCTCGGCTGCGCATCTCGCCTGCAGTTTCTGTATGGCTCCTCCCTTGCGCTGATTGCCGCAATGCACAAGTGTTCCGGATCTCTCACCGCCTGGAAGCATTCTCATGAGCCGTTCGACCAAATTGTTTGAGACCTACAAGCTCGGCCCGATCACGCTGGCGAACCGTTTCGTGATGGCGCCGCTGACGCGCAACCGCGCCGTTCCCGGCACCTTCGTACCGGGCGCGCTCGCCGCTGACTATTACGCCCAGCGTGCCTCGGCGGGGCTTCTGATTACCGAAGCGAGCCAGGTCTCACAGCAGGGCCAAGGCTACCAGGACACCCCCGGCATCTACTCAAAGGACCAGGTCGCCGGCTGGCGCACGGTCACCGATCAGGTGCATCAGCGCGGCGGCAAGGTCTTCATCCAGCTCTGGCATGTCGGCCGCATCTCGCATGTCGACCTTCAGGCCAATGGCGCAGCCCCGGTGGCGCCGAGCGCGATCCGCGCCAAGGGCAAGACTTTCGTCAACGGCACTTTCGCCGACGTCTCCGAGCCCCGTGCGCTCGAGCTCTCCGAAATTCCAGGCATCATCGACGATTTCAGGCGCGCCACGAAGAATGCGCTCGAAGCCGGCTTCGATGGCGTCGAGATCCACGGCGCCAACGGCTATCTGCTCGAGCAATTCGCCAAGGACGGCACCAACAAGCGTACCGACGCCTATGGCGGCTCGATCGAGAACCGCGCGCGGCTGATGCTCGAGGTCTCCAGGGCCGTCGTCGCCGAGGCCGGCGCTGATCGCACCGGCATCCGCATCTCGCCGGTGACGCCGGCCAACGACATCTCGGATTCGAACCCGCAAGCCTTGTACGACCATATCGTCGACGGCCTCGCCGCGCTCAAGCTCGTCTATCTCCATGTCGTCGAAGGCGCCACCGGCGGTTCGCGCGACATCGCGCCGTTCGACTATGCGGGCCTGCGCAAGCGCTTCCCCGGCGCCTACATCGCCAACAACGGCTATGATTTCGACCTCGCTGCCAAGGTGCTCGAGGCGAACGCGGCCGATCTCATCGCCTTCGGCAAGCCGTTCATCTCCAATCCCGATCTGGTCGAGCGGCTGAAGCAGGGCGCGGCGCTGAACGACTGGGACAAGAACACGTTCTACGGCGGCGGCGCGAAGGGATACACGGACTATCCGACGCTGGCGGCTGAGCCGGCGGAATAAGGCGTCGTTGTCGCTCCATCCTCCGTCATTGCGAGGAGCGAAGCGACGAAGCAATCCAGACTACCTCCGTGGAAAGACTCTGGATTGCTTCGCTTCGCTCGCAATGACGTGTGGAAGCAAAATCCACGACAATAAAAAGAAAAAAGGCCGGGATTGCTCCCGGCCTTTCGTCGTTATGCTGATGTGCCTTACTGCAGCGAAGCGCGCTTCGGGGGCTGTGCCGGCCACGACTTGATCAGAGTGTCGTAGTCGACCGTCTCACCCTTCGGCTTCTCGTTGGCGAGCTTGCGCTGCGGGGCAATCGTGCCGTCCTTCTGGGCCTTGGCGAACCAGAACTCGGCCGACTCCTTCTTGTGCAGCTTCGGACCGCAGGCGCCCTGCACGCCCGACTTCTCCAGACGCTCCATGACGGAGTCCTGGGCCGCGGCAAGCGAGTCCATCGCGGCCTGCGGCGTCTTGGCACCGGACGACGCATCGCCGATGTTCTGCCACCACAGCTGCGCCAGCTTCGGATAGTCGGGCACGTTGTTGCCGGTCGGGGTCCACTGCACGCGCGCGGGCGAGCGGTAGAACTCGATCAGGCCGCCGAGCTTCGGCGCACGCTCGGTGAACGACTTGTCCCAGATGTCGGATTCACGGATGAACGTGAGACCGACATGGCTCTTCTTCAGCGACACCGTCTTGGAGACGATGAACTGGAGATAGAGCCAGGCCGCCTTGCGGCGATCCGGGGGAGTCGATTTGAGCAGCGTCGCCGAACCCGCATCCTGGTAGCCGAGCTTCATGCCTTCCTTCCAGTACGAACCGTGCGGCGACGGAGCCATACGCCACTTCGGCGTACCGTCCGCGTTCATCACGGCGATGCCCGGCTTCACCATGTCGGCGGTGAAGGCGGTGTACCAGAACATCTGCTGGGCGATGTTGCCCTGCGCCGGCACCGGACCCGACTCGGAGAAGGTCATGCCCTGGGCCTGCGGCGGAGCATACTTCTTCATCCACTCGAGGTACTTGGTGATCGAGTAGACCGCGGCCGGACCGTTGGTGTCGCCGCCACGCTCGACCGAGGAGCCGACCGGACGGCAGCCTTCCATGCGGATGCCCCATTCGTCGACCGGCAGACCGTTCGGGATGCCCTTGTCGCCGTTACCGGCCATCGACAGCCAGGCGTCGGTGAAACGCCAGCCGAGCGACGGGTCCTTCTTGCCATAGTCCATATGGCCATAGACCTTGACGCCGTTGATCTCCTTGATGTCGTTGGTGAAGAACTCGGCGATGTCTTCGTAGGCTGACCAGTTCACGGGCACGCCGAGCTCGTAGCCATACTTGGCCTTGAACTTGGCCTTGTAGTCGGCGTTGGTGAACCAGTCGTAGCGGAACCAGTAAAGGTTCGCGAACTGCTGGTCGGGCAGCTGATAGAGCTTGCCGTCCGGCGCCGTGCCGAACGACTTGCCGATGAAGTCGTTGACGTCGAGCATGGGGTCGGTGACGTCCTTGCCCTCGCCGGTCATATAGTCCGACAGCGCGATGGTCTGGCCGTAGCGGAAGTGGGTGCCGATCAGATCGGAATCGTTGATCCAGCCGTCGTACACGTTCTTGCCGGACTGCATCTGGGTCTGCAGCTTCTCGACGACGTCACCTTCCTGGATGATGTCGTGCTTGAGCTTGATGCCGGTGAGCTCGGAGAACGCCTTGGCCAGCGTCTGCGACTCATATTCGTGGGTCGTGATGGTTTCGGAGACCACGTTGATCTCCATTCCCTTGAAGGGCTCGGCGGCCTTGGCGAACCACTCCAGCTCCTTCTTCTGGTCTTCCTTCGACAGCGTCGAGGGCTGGAATTCCGCGATCCACTTCTGGATCGCGGCGTCGTCGGCGGCGCGCACCGGCGCCGAGACGGCCAGCGACACCGCGACGATGGCGGCGACGCTGGACATCGTCAGAAAGCTATTCTTGGTCAATGGACGTTCCCTTCTCCTAAACTGCCGCATGTTATTCCTCCGTTGCAGCGACAAACTTTTTACAGGCCCGGGTTGGTCCCGGATCTGGCCGTTCCTTCGCGGGCTAGACCGTGCGGAAAATGAGTACGGCCGTGGCCAGCGAAATTCCTGATGCGATCCAAAGGCGCGAAATTTCAACTCCGTCCTCGCCGATCGGCAGCGTGGCGAGGGGGTCGGTGCCGGCGAAGGCGATCCACAGCAAGTGGATGACCGCCGCCGTGATCAGGGAGATGAACAGGCGGTCGCCGCGCGTGGTCGGGATGCGCAGCACGCCGACGCGCTCGGCTTCGGGATAAGCCACCCCGAGCCAGGTCATCACAGCCAGCGTGCAGGCGAGCGCGACAAAAAAGATCGCCGTCGGCGGCGTCCAGGCCATCCATGCAATCCATTCCATTTGATGCCTCCCTAGACCCGACCGAGCGCGAAACCGCTCGCGATATAATTGCGGACGAACCAGATCACGAGTGCGCCCGGGATGATCGTCAGCACGCCGGCTGCCGCCAGCAGGCCCCAGTCCATGCCCGCAGCCGACACCGTGCGCGTCATGATCGCCGCGATCGGCTTGGCCGAGACCGAGGTCAGCGTGCGCGCGAGCAGCAGCTCGACCCAGGAGAACATGAAGCAGAAGAAGGCGGCGACGCCGATGCCGCTCGCAATCAGCGGCACCAGGATCTTGATGAAGAAGCGCGGGAAGGAATAGCCGTCGAGGAAGGCGGTCTCGTCGATCTCGCGCGGCACGCCGGAGACGAAGCCTTCCAGGATCCACACCGCCAGCGGGACGTTGAAGATGCAGTGCGCGAGCGCGACCGCCCAGGGCGTATCGAACAGCCCGATCGCCGAATAGAGATTGAAGAACGGCAGGGCATAGACCGCGGCCGGCGCCATGCGGTTCGAGAGCAGCCAGAAGAACAGATGCTTGTCGCCGAGGAAACGGTAGCGCGAGAACGCGTAGGCCGCCGGCAGCGCCACCGAGATCGAGATGATGGTGTTGAGGACGACATATTCCAACGAGTTGATATAGCCGGAATACCAGCTCTCATCGGTGAAGATGCGCTTGTAGTGCTGGAGCGTCGGCGCGTGCGGCCACAGCGTCATCGTCGAGACGATCTCGGCGTTGGTCTTGAAGCTCATGTTGACGAGCCAGTAGATCGGCAACAGCAGGAAGATCAAAAACAGCGCCATGATGAGGCGACGGCCGGGGATCGAGTGCATCACACGGCTCCTTCCTGCGGCTTCCGATCGCTGCCGGCGTTGGTCATGACGGTGTAGAAGATCCAGCAGACGATCAGGATGATGAGGTTGTAGACCAGCGACAGCGCGGCGGCCTTGCCGAGGTCGAACTGGCCGAGCGCGATCTTGACCAGCTCGATCGACACGAAAGTCGTCGAATTGCCGGGCCCCCCACCAGTCACCACGAACGGTTCGGTGTAGATCATGAAACTGTCCATGAAGCGCAGCAGCACCGCGATCAGCAGCACGCGGTTCATCTTCGGCAGCTGGATCGCCTTGAACACGGCCCAACGCGAGGCGCCATCGATCTGCGCCGCCTGGTAATAAGCCTCCGGGATCGACTTAAGTCCGGCATAGCACAGCAGCGCGACCAGGCTGGTCCAGTGCCAGACGTCCATCACGATGACCGTGACCCAGGCGTCGATGTCGTTGGAGACGTAATTATAATCGATGCCGGTCGCATTGAGGACATAGCCGAGCAGGCCGATGTCGGGACGGCCAAAGATCTGCCAGATCGTGCCGACCACGTTCCACGGGATCAGCAGCGGCAACGCGAGGATGACGAGGCAGGCCGCAACCGTCCAGCCCTGGCGCGGCATCGAGAGCGCGACGACGATGCCGAGCGGCACCTCGATCGCGAGGATCACCAGCGAGAAGAACAGATTGCGGCCGAGCGAAGCCAGGAAGCGGCCGCCGAGGTCGGTCGAAGGATCGAGCAATTCCTTGAACCAGCCGACACCGTTCCAGAAGAACTGGTTGTTGCCGAAGGTGTCCTGCATCGAATAGTTCACCACCGTCATCAACGGCAGCACTGCCGAGAAGGCGACGACCAGGAACACCGGCAGCACCAGGAACCAGGCTTTTTGGTTGATAGTCTTGTCCATCAGGCGGCTCCCTCCACCAGAAGGCTGTCGGCATAGACGTGGACGTGCGACGGATCGAATTTCAGGCCGGCCGTGCCGTCCGGGCTGGTGAAGCCGGCCGGCGCGCGCGCCGCGAGCTTGGCGTCACCGAGCCGCGCGCGCGCGAAGCGGATGCGGCCGA
>NZ_JADPJF010000014.1:76093-97865 GCF_023073295.1 Bradyrhizobium sp. 23
TCGACGCGTTCGATCTTCGCACTGAGCAGGCCGGGCGCCGGCGCGACGGCCTCAACGAATTCCGGACGGACGCCGATCTCGATCTTCGCGCCAGCAGGCAGCTTGTCGTAGCTGCGGTTGAGCGCGATCACATGACCGCCGATCTTGGCCTCACGGCCCCTCACCTCGGCCGGCAGGATGTTCATGCCGGGCGAGCCGATGAAATAGCCGACGAACGTGTGCGCCGGCTTGTCGAACAACTCGGCCGGCGTGCCGCTCTGCACCACGCGGCCGTCATGCATGACCACCACGGTGTCGGCGAAGGTCAGCGCCTCGGTCTGGTCGTGGGTGACGTAGATCATCGTCAGGTCGAGCTCGCGATGCAGCGCCTTCAACTTGGAGCGGAGCTGCCATTTCAGCTCGGGGTCGATCACGGTGAGCGGCTCGTCGAACAGCACGGCGGCAACGTCGGAGCGTACCAGGCCGCGGCCGAGCGAGATCTTCTGCTTGGCATCGGCCGTGAGCCGCGTCGCCTTGCGGTTCAGATAGGGCTCGAGGTCGAGCAAGCGGCCGATCTCGGCGACCCGCTTGTCGATCTCAGCCTTCGGCACGCCGCGGTTCTTCAGAGGGAACGCCAAATTTTGCCCCACCGTCATGGTGTCGTAGATCACCGGAAACTGGAACACCTGGGCGATGTTGCGCTTCTGGGTTGACAGCGGTGTGATGTCCTCGCCGTCGAACAGGATTTTCCCCCGCGACGGCGTGATGATGCCGGAGATGACGTTGAGCAGCGTGGTCTTGCCGCAGCCGGACGGCCCGAGCAGCGCATAGGCGCCGCCCTGCCGCCAGGTCATGGTGACAGGCTTGAGAGCAAAGCTGTCCTGCGGGGCATCATTGCCGCCGTAGGAGTGGGCGAGATCGACGAGGTCAATGCGGGCCATGTCGCATCCCCCTCAGGCTTTTTTCTTTGACGCGTTTTCTTCACGCGAACCGCTCGGCACTTCGCTTGAAAACGCTATGGGACCGGGTGCCGCGACCAGCCGGTCGGCAGCATCGAAAACGAACACGTCGTTGGGATCGAGCACGGCATCGAGCGTCTGGCCGGGCTCGAATTCGTGCACGCCGTGCAGCACCGCCACCCAGTTCGATCCGTCGCGGGTCAGATGCACGAAACTCTCCGAACCGGTGATCTCGGTCACCGTTACCGTCGCATGGAAGGCGTGGCGGTCAGTCTCGCCATTGGCAAGTGCGAGCTGATGGGCGCGAAATCCGACGCGATAGGCGCCGTCCGCGAGCGAGGAATAGAGACCGGACGCCGGCGCGGCAATGCCGCCCGCATATTGCACGGAACCGTTCTTCTTCTCGATGCCGACGAGATTCAGCGGCGGATCGGAGAACACCTGCGCGACCCGCAAGGTCTGCGGATGACGGTAGACCTTTGGAGTCTCGCCGATCTGGAGCGCCTCTCCCTGCCACATGCACACCGTGTTGCCGCCGAGCAGCAGCGCCTCGGTCGGCTCGGTGGTGGCATAGACGAAGATCGCGCCGGAGGCCTCGAAGATGCGCGGCAGCTCGGTGCGCAGTTCCTCGCGCAGCTTGTAGTCGAGATTGGCGAGCGGCTCGTCGAGCAGCACGAGGTCGGCGCCCTTCACCAGCGCGCGCGCCATCGCAGTTCGCTGCTGCTGGCCGCCGGAAAGCTGGAGCGGCGTGCGCTTCAGGAACGGCTCGAGCCGGAGCAGCCGGGCGGCTTCCGCAACGCGCGCCTCGATTTCGGCGCGCGGCTTGCCCTGCACGCGCAAAGGCGAAGCGATGTTCTCGTAGACCGACAGCGAGGGGTAGTTGATGAACTGCTGATAGACCATGGCGACCGAGCGCTGGCGCACGTCGACCCCGGTGACGTCCTTGCCGTTGACCAGCAGCTTGCCCGATGTCGGTTTGTCCAGGCCAGCGAGCAGCCGCATGATCGAGGTCTTGCCCGACAGCGTCGGCCCGAGCAGCACGTTGAGCGTGCCGCTCTCGAGCGTCAGCGAGACGTCGCGGATGTGTGGGACCCCGTCGACAGTCCGGGTCACGTGATCGAGTGTCACCGTCATGAGCGTCCTCCGGCTTCCAGCAGGGGACTTTGCTGCACGGCGTGGGTCCTGATCCAGTCGTCCAGCGCCGCGATCTCGTCGGCACTTAGTCGCAGGCCGAGCTTGGAACGGCGCCAGACGATATCTTCGGCGGTGACGGCCCATTCGTTGGCGATGAGATAGCGGACTTCGCGCTCGGTCAGCGTCGCACCGAAGGCCTGGCCGAGATCGACCGCCGATTTCGCATCCCCAAGCAGCTTGATCGCCCTCGTGCCATAGGCGCGCGCCAGGCGCCGCGCATGCTCGTGGCTGAGGAAAGGATAGCCGCGCTGAAGCTCGGCGATCAGGCCGTCGACATCGGACACGCCCATGTCGCCGCCGGGCAGCGGCCATTTGCCGGTCCAGCCTTCGCGTGCTTTCGCACTGCGAAGATAGGGCGCGAGCCGCTCCAGCGCCTCCTCGGCGAGACGGCGATAGGTCGTGATCTTGCCGCCATAGATCGACAGCAGCGGCACGCCGCCGGGCGTGTCGAGTTCGAACACATAGTCGCGCGTCGCGGCCTTGGCTTCGCTGGCCCCGTCGTCATAGAGCGGACGTACGCCGGAGTAGGTCCAAACCACGTCATCGGGCGTGACAGGCTTGGCCAGATATTCGCTCGCCGCCGTGCAGAGATACTGGATCTCTTCGGCCGTCGCCTTCACCTTGGCGGGATCGCCGTCATAGTCGCGGTCGGTGGTGCCGATCAGCGTAAAATCGTCCTGATAGGGAATGACGAAGATGATGCGGCCATCTGCATTCTGGAACATGTAGGCGCGGTCGTGGTCGTAGAGTTTTTTCACGACGATGTGCGAGCCCTGCACCAGGCGCACCTTGGCTTTCGCGTTGACGCCGGCGCCGCGGCCGAGCACATCCTCGACCCAGGGCCCGCCGGCATTGACAACCGCACGGGCCTGGATCGACGAGCGCGCGCCTGTCAGCGTGTCGATCATGCTGACGGTCCAGATGCCGTCTGACTGTTTGATATCCGTCGCGCGAGTGCGGGTGCGGATCTCGGCGCCCTTATCGGCGGCATCGCGTGCGTTGAGCACGACGAGACGGGCGTCGTCGACGAAGCAGTCGGAATATTCGAACGCGCGGCCGTAGCGGTTCGGGATCAGCGGGCGGCCGACCTCGTCGCGTCGGAGGTCAACCGAGCGCGTCGCCGGCAACAGATGACGGCCACCGATGTGGTCATAGAGAAAGAGGCCGAGGCGCAGCAGCCAGGCTGGCCGCAGGCCCGCATGGTGCGGCAAAACGAAACGCAGGGGGCGAATGATGTGCGGCGCGATGCCCCAGAGAATCTCGCGCTCGATCAGCGCCTCGCGAACCAGCCGGAACTCGTAATATTCGAGATAGCGCAGGCCGCCATGCACCAGCTTGGTCGACCAGGACGACGTCCCGCTCGCCAGATCGTTCATTTCGCACAGGAAAACCGCGTTGCCGCGGCCCACCGCGTCGCGCGCGATGCCGCAGCCGTTAACACCGCCTCCAATAATGGCGAGGTCGAAAATACGATCCAACAGACGCATCCCCCGGCGACCGCCCGTTCAATCGAGCGGTTACTTTCGCTTTTGATTAGATCACACCAGAAAACGAAAGCAAGATGAAAGAGGAGAGAAACGAAGTGAAAGCGGACTTTTAAGTGGGCACGCGGGGGGCGAAATAGGCAGTTCAGGAGGGATTTGAGCGGCATTATTGCTCTTGAAAAGTCGTTGATGACCCTTATTAGTAAGAATAGTCATATTGGTCGTTATTTGCATGACAGAACACACTGCACCAGATTCACCAGCGACGGACTCGTGGACGCTTGCCAACGCCAAGGCCCGGCTCTCCGAGGTGATCGATCGTGCCCAAGCCGGCCCGCAAATCATCACCCGACACGGCAAGCCCAACGCGGTGATCGTTTCCGTCGCGGAATGGGCGCGCAAGACGGCGCGCAAAGGTACCTTGGCCGAATTCCTGCTGGCTTCGCCGCTGCGCAGCGCCGACCTCAAGCTTGAACGCGTTCACGACGCGCCGCACGACGAGCTGCCGTGAATCTACTGCTCGACACCAACGTGTTATCGGAGGTCCAGAGGCCCGCCCCTTCGCCGAAAGTCTTGTCATGGCTTGATACGATCGACGAGGATCGTGCGTTCATCAGCGCGGCATCGATCGCCGAGCTTCGTCGCGGCATCGCGTTGCTGGAGGACGGCCGTCGCCGTGCAGCACTGGCCGCCTGGCTTGCCCGCGATCTGCCGGAGCGTTTTGCCGGGCGCACACTGCCGATCGACCACGCGGTCGCGGAACGCTGGGGTGACCTGATGGGTCAGAGTCGCAGAAGCGGCCTCGCATTGTCTGTCATGGACGGCTTCTTTGCCGCGACCGCGCTGGCAAACAACCTCATGCTCGTCACGCGCAATGTGAAGGATTTTGCGGTATTCGGCGTGCCGCTGCTGAACCCGTGGGACAACCCATAGTCCTACCTCAGCCGCACCACCGGCGCGGCCTCGGGCGCTTCTTGTGCCTCGGCCTGAGCCTCATCGACGTCCGCCCCCTTCGGCATCGCGGCCATCACCTCGATGCCCTTGCCGTGGCAGATGGTGGCGAGGCGCTCTGGCAATTCCTGGTCGGTGACGAAGGTCTGGATCTGGCTGATATGCGCGATGCGGACCGGCGCGCTGCGCCGGAGCTTGGTGGAATCAGCGACCAGCATGACGCTGCGGGCGTTGGCGATGATGGCCTGCGCCACCTGCACCTCGCGATAGTCGAAGTCGAGCAGCGCGCCCTCCTCGTCGATCGCGGACGCTCCGATGATGGCATAGTCGACCTTGAACTGGCCGATCAGCTGCGTCGCGGTCGAGCCGACCACCGCGCCGTCGGCGCGCCGCACCGTGCCGCCGGCGACCACCACCTCGATGCGGGGATGACGATAGAGCAGCATGGCGACGTTCAGATTGTTGGTGATAACGAGGAGGTCCTCGTGCGAGGTCAGCGCGCTCGCGACCTCCTCGGTCGTGGTGCCGATGTTGATGAAGAGCGAGCAGCCGTTCGGGATCAGCGAGGCGGCCGCGGCTCCAATCGCCTTCTTCTCGTCGGCGGCGACGAAGCGCCGCGCCTCGTAGGCGAGGTTTTCGACGCCGGATGCGATGATGGCGCCGCCATGAATGCGGGTCAGCGAGCGCCGCTCACAGAGGTCGTTGAGATCCTTGCGGATGGTCTGCGCCGAGACCTCGAACCGGCGCGCCAGCTCCTCGACCATGACGCGGCCCGAGGCTCGCGCGATGTTGAGGATTTCGGCTTGTCGATGAGTCAGTCCGGTCACGGCGATGGCCTCAAATCAGGAAGCTGCATGGTGCGGCGGTTCGCGCGCTCGGTCAATGCGCGCGCCGATCACGGTTAACGGACGAAGGTCCTCACCATGCCATCGCGGCGGCGAGGCGCGTCAGCAGATCGGGATCGTCGAAGCCGCTGGCGGAGGCGATAGCCCCGGCGGCGACGAGATCAGCATGGTTGAGGCTGGTCCGGATGCCGATGGTCGGAATGCCGGCCGCTGCGGCCGATTGCACGCCGGTGCGGGAGTCCTCGAACGCGATCGAGGCCATGGCGCTGGCGCCGGCAAAGCGCAACCCTTCCTGATAAGGCAGCGGATGCGGCTTGCCGTGCAACAGCTCGGCACCGATCACGAGCGCCTTGAAGCGGTGCGTGATGCCGAGGCCGGACAGCAGCAGCTCCGCATTGAGCCGCGGGGCATTGGTCACGGCAACCATGGGAATACCGGCCGCATCCGCCCTGTCGAGCAGCGCCATCAGGCCCGGCAGCGGCTCGATCTGCCCGGCAACAAGCGTGCGGAAGACTTCCTCCTTCTCATCGAGGATCAAGGCACGCCGTTCGGGCGCCTCGTCGGGCAGAAAACGCTCGCCGATCGATACATTCGCGAAGCCTTGCAGCTCTCTGGAGAAGCGCGCGTGATCGAAGACGTGGCCGCGAGGGCCGAGCACCAGATTGAACGCCTTCAAGTGCAGCGGATCGGTGTTGGCGAGCGTACCGTCGATGTCGAACAGCAACGCCCTGCCGATAGCCTCGATCATGTCCGTACTTTCCCGAATATATGACGCATCAATACGAAAGCCGTATCAATACAGCGTCAATCGCGCAATGACGCACGTGCATGACCAATACGCGACCCTCGACAAAGTCGCGTGCGACTGCAACACTCCATGCAAGACCAAAAAGGAGGAAACGATGACGATCAACCGACGCGATCTCGCTCTCTCGACTCTTGCCGTCCCAGCTCTTGCCGTCTCCACTCTTGCAGTTTCAGCGCTCACGACACCGGTGCTGGCGGCCTCGGCCGACGAGGAAGCCGTGGCGAAGAAGGTCGAGGCGTTCCGTCTCGCCCAGATCGCGGCCGATCCCAAGGCGCTCGGCGCACTCTGCGCCGAAGAGGTGAGCTACAGCCATTCCAGCGGCAAGGTCGAGGACAAGGCGACCTTCATCGCCAACGCCACCGACGGCAAATCCAAATTCCTGTCGATCGAGTACAAGGACCCGACCATCAAGGTCGTCGGCCCCGCCGCGATCGTGCGCTTCCACTGGGTGGCGGAACAAGAGATGGCGGCTGATGGGAAAAAAGTGCCGACCAACCTTCACATCCTGATGAACTGGCAGAAGCAGGGCGACGACTGGAAGCTGCTCTCACGGGCGGCGACGAAGTTGTGAACAACGGCTCTTCCCCTCTCCGTTGCGGGAGAGGGTGGCTTCGCGAAGCGAAGTCGGGTGAGGGGTTTCTGTCCGACAACGAATCCTCTCGCATTGGAATTCGCGGAGACGACCCCTCATCCGGCGCTACGCGCCACCTTCTCCAACAAGGCGAGAAGGGAAGGCAGAGTTCGCGGCAAAAGATTCCCACCTCTCGGGCCACACGCGGCCCGGAATGACCCGCGGGAGGACTAAGCCGCTTCCTTCACATCACCGTTAACCAGCTTGCGCGCGGCGCGCTCGGCTTCGCGGGCGTTGCGGAAGAGCTGGCCTTCGAGACGGTTGAAGCGGCTGGACGAGGCGAAAAAGCAGTAGCCTCCCTGGGAACGAACGACGATACCTGCGGTCTGCGAATCGACTTCGATGATGTAGCTGTCCGGCATGGTCCGTGGATTCCTCAGTGCGGGCAAACAACGGCAGTTCTGCCCAAAGGTTCCTGGGCATTTTGACGCCGTTTCCACCCCGGATCGACACGCGACGGAGTACGCCGGGACCTCATCCGTTTTATGACTGGTTCTTGGCAAAGCCGCGGCGGCGGGACTCAGTCGCGCCGCGTTTGGTGTTGCCGCACGCATCAGACAGATGAGGCGCAACGCCGCGTGCGATTACGTCGCGATCGCGGTGTCGGTCGGGCGAACCGGCTGCGGGCGGCCGTGCTCGTCGATCGAGACGTAGGTGAAGTTGCCGTCGGTGACGAGGAACGGTTGCTGCTCGCCGCGGCGCAGCGCCCATGCTTCCAGATGCACGGTGATGGAGGTGCGCCCGACGCGAACGAGGTGGGCGTGGACCGAAACGAGATCGCCGACATAGACGGCCTTGCGGAAATTCATCGCCTCGATGGCGACGGTCACGGTGCGCGACTTCGCGACCTTTGACGCAAACACGCCGCCGCCGACGTCCATCTGGCTGAGCAGCCAGCCGCCGAAGATGTCACCGTTGGCGTTGGTGTCGGCAGGCATCGCCAGCGTGCGAATGCAGAGATCGCCGCCCGGCCCGGCATTGGCTTGCTCGTTCATGCCGCTCTCACTTGAGGATTGCTCACTTGAAATTGCTCACCTGAAACTGCTCACTTGAAATTATCCCAGCCCGGATCCGGCGCAAAGCGCTCGCCGAATCTTCCGGCCAGCGCGCGCAAGGTGGATACGACATGATCCACGCCACGCGTGCGCGCATAATTCAACGGGCCGCCACGAAACGGTGCATAACCGGTGCCGAAGATCATGGCGCCGTCGACCATGTCGGCATCATCCACGATACCCTCGCGAAGCGCCGCGACGCAGACGTTGGACATCGGCAGCACCAGGCGGTCGATCATCTGGTCGGTGACGCGCGGACCGGTCTCGGGCAACGGCGCCTTCTCGGCCTTGCCGTCGCGCCAGACGTAAAAGCCCTTGCCGGTCTTGCGGCCGAGTTCGCCCTTGGCGACCTTCTCGCGGAGCCAGGCCGGCGTCGGCGGCAGCAGATCGCCGAACTTGGTGCGCAGCATGTCCCCGACATCGAGACAAATGTCGAGCCCGACCTGGTCGGCCAGTTCGATCGGCCCCATCGGCATGCCGAACTGCTCCGCGGCGGCGTCGATCAGGCGCTGGTCGATCTTCTCGTCCAGCATCACCATCGCTTCCAGCATGTAAGGCGTCAGCGCGCGGTTGACGAGGAAGCCCGGCGAGCTCTTCACCGGCAACGGCAGCCGATCGATCGCGCCGACGAAGGCGAGTGCCTCCTTCAGCACCTGCGTATCGTTACCGTCATGGCTGACGACTTCGACCAGCTGCAACCGCGACACCGGGTTGAAGAAGTGAAGGCCGACCAGCCGCTCCGGCCGCGCCAGCGTGGTGCGCAAATCCTGCAGCGGAATGCTGGACGTGTTGGTCGCGAGAATCGCGCCCGGCTTCATCCGCGGCTCGAGGCCGGCATAGACCTTCTGCTTCAGCTCGAGCTTCTCCGGGACCGCCTCGATGATGAGATCGGCGTTGCGGACGCCCTCCCCGTCCATGTCGGGGATCAGGCGATCGAGCGCGTCGCGCACCTCGGTCGGCTTGCGGATGATCTTGCCGTAGAGCTCGGCGGCGCGCTTGATTGCGCCCGCGATCGGCTCCGCCTTCATGTCGGCGAGCGAGACGCGCAGCCCCTGCCCCGCGCACCAGGCCGCGATGTCGCCGCCCATGGCGCCCGCGCCGATGACGTGGACATGCCTGATCGTGTTGCCGGAGCCTGCCGCTTTCTTCATCTGCTCGCGCAGGAAGAACACGCGGATCAAGTTCTGCGCGGTCGGCGTCACCATCAGCTTGGCGAACGAGGCCTGCTCTGCCCCGAGCATCGCGGCCTTGCTGCCGCCATGGGTCTCCCAGAGATCGATCAAGGCATAGGGCGCCGGATAATGCTCGCGGGACGCGGCCTTCGCCGCCTCCGATCGCATCCGTTTGGCCAGCAGCCCGCGCACCGGGCCGAAATTCGCCGCACGCGTCAGAAAACCCGGCCACGCCCTCTTGAGGCGGCCGAACAGCGCATCCTTGACGGCATTGCGAACGTGGCGCTCCTGCGTCACGGTATCGACGAGGCCGAGCGATCTGGCGCGGCGGGCATCGATGGTGCGGCCGGTCAGCATCAGGGCCATCGATTGTGTCGGATTGACCAGCGCAGTGAAACGCGCGGTGCCGCCGAGACCGGGATGTAGCCCCAGCATCACCTCAGGGAAGCCGAAGCGCGCGCCGTCGATCGCGATGCGCGATTGGCAGGCGAGCGCGACTTCGAGCCCGCCGCCGAGGCAGAAGCCGTGGATCACCGCGACCGTCGGCAGCTTCAGCGCTTCAAGATGATCGACCACCGCATGGGCGGCGCGGATCCGCGTCTCCACCATCCCGGCATCACTGGCGCCGCGAAATTCGTTGACGTCGGCGCCCGCGATGAAGCCGGACGGCTTTGCGGAGCGGATCACGAGGCCGGCAGGGCGCTCGGTCTCGATCGCCGCCAGCACGGCGTCGAACTCCTCCATCACCTCCGAGGACAGCGTGTTGGCGCTGGCGTCAGTGCGGTCAAACAGCAGCCAGGCGACACCGTCGGCGTCGCGCGTCAGCTTGAAGTGCTTGTAGGGACGATCGGCGGCGGGCTTGGGCCCGAGCTCCAGCACGCGGTCGCCGAGCGCGGTCATGATCCTGGAATCCATGGTCATACCGCCTCGATCAGCATGGCGCCGCCGAGCCCGCCGCCGATGCATTCGGTGGCAACGCCGCGCCGCGTGCCGAGCCGCTTCATGGTGTTGACGAGATGCAGCACGATGCGATTGCCGGACGTGCCGACGGGATGCCCGAGCGAGATAGCGCCGCCATCGACGTTGAGTTTGTCGCGGTCGACCTCGCCGGCAGCGCCGTCCAGTCCCAAAATCTCGCGGCAGAACTTGTCGTCATTCCAGGCGGCGAGGCAGCCGAGCACTTGGGTGGCGAACGCCTCGTTGAGCTCCCAGGTCTCGACGTCCTGGATGGTGAGATCATTGCGCTTCAGTAACGGCGTCGCCGACATCACAGGACCGAGACCCATGATGCTTGGATCGAGTGCGGCCCAGTTGCTGTCGACGATGACGGCCTTCGGCGTCAGCTTGTGCCTGGCGACCGCTTCGTCGGACGCCAGGATCACCCAGGACGCGCCATCGGTGATCTGCGAGGAATTGCCGGCGGTGACCTGGCCCCAGGGACGCTCGAACACGGGCCGGAGTTTTGCGAGCCTCTCGGCCGTCGAGTCCGGACGCACGCCATCATCATGGTCGAAGAATTTTCCGTCGCGGGAGAACGCGGTTTCGACTTCGCCCTTGAGAAAACCTTCCGCCTGCGCATGCGCGAGCCGGCGATGGCTCTCGGCGGCATAGGCATCGGACTGCGCACGGGTGATGCCGAAGAGATGGCCGACGACTTCGGCCGTCTGGCCCATGTTGAGATCGGTAATAGGATCGGTCAGCCCGCGCTCGAGGCCGATGATCGGTTTGAGATAGCGCGGCCGCAGCTTGAAGGCCGCGGCAAGCTTCGCGGCGACGCCCTTGGCGGTGGCGAGGCCGGCGAACCAGCGCACGCCGGAATTGGGCCAGACCAGCGGCGCGTGGCTCAAGGCCTCGGTACCGCCGGCCAGGATCATGTCGGCATGGCCCTCGCGGATGTAGCGGTACGCGGTGTCGATCGACTGCATGCCGGATCCGCAATTGATCTGAACGGTGAAGGCGACCATGTCCTCGCCCATGCCGAGCCGGAGCGCGGCGACGCGAGCCGGGTTCATTTCGTCCGCGATCACGTTGACGCAGCCGAGGATGACCTGGTCGAAGGTATCAGGCGAAAACGGCTGACGCGCCAGCAGTGGCCGGCCGCATTGCACGGCGAGATCGACCGGCGTGAACGGCCCCGGCCCCGAACGCGCCTTCAAAAACGGCGTCCGACTGCCGTCGACGATGAAAACCGGTCGTGCCATCAGCTCGCCGCCCTCTGTTCACCGAGTTCCTGGAAGAACTGATGCACGTCGCCGGTTTTCTTGTAAATCGGCGACAGCGCCTCCGGCGCAAAATCGTCGACCTCGATCACCTTTGTAACGGCTTCGCGGGCCGCGGCCAGCTGCTCGCCCTCCGCCTGCGTGATCACACCGTTGGCCACCGCATCCTTCCAGTCGCTCAGATGAGCGGCGCGCATGCGCCTGGCGATGGCGTCCGTACCTGCGATCAGGTTGAACGCGCGCTCCAGCCGGGCGAAGCCGCCATCGTCGTCGACATAAGCGAGATCGGGCGTGAGGCGGTCGCGCGCGGCCGACGGCTCCAGCACGAGGCTCGCGCATTGATGCACGACCCGGTCGGAGGGACCCAGCACGCGGGCGCCGAAGGGCTGGACCACGAATTTGAGGATGCCTGCGACGAAGCGGTTCGGCAGATTGGCGAGAATCTCGGCAAGCCGGTTCTCGATGGTCCGAAAGCCCGTCGCCATGCACCATTCGAGCGCGGCAAAATCCTCCTTCTGCCGGCCCTCGTCCTGCCAGCGCTTCAGCGCGGCAGAGAGCAGATACAGCTCGGACAGGATGTCGCCGAAGCGCGCCGACAGCATCTCTTTGCGCTTGAGCGCGCCGCCGAGCGTCAACAGCGCCATATCGGCGCAGAGGGCAAAAGCCGCCGAGTAGCGCGAGAGCTGACGATAGAATGGTCTGGCGTCACCCGCATCGGGTGCAAGCGCGAAGACACCAAAGCTCCAGCTCCGGCCGAACGCGCGCAAGAGTGTCTCGAAGCTGTGGCCGACATGTTTCCAGAACACCTTGTCGAAGGCGGTGAGCCCGCGCTCGCGATCGGCATCGGCAAGCGCATTCATCTCGTCGAGCAGATAAGGATGGGCGCGGATGGCGCCCTGTCCGAACACGATGAGATTGCGGGTGAGGATATTGGCGCCCTCGACGGTGATGCCGACCGGAACGGCGCGGTGGAGATTGCCGAGATAGTTTTGCGGACCGTCGATCACGGCCTTGCCGCCATGGATGTCCATAGCGTCGTCGACCGCGGTGCGCATCCGCTCGGTCGCGTGCAGCTTCATGATGCCCGAGATGACGGCGGGATGGATCCCGGCATTCAGTGCCGCGCAGGTCAGCCGTCGCGCCGCGTCGAGCTGGTAGGCAGTGGCGACAATGCGGGCGAGCGGCTCCTCGACGCCCTCGAATTTGGAGATGGAGATGCCGAACTGCTCGCGGATGCGGGCATAGGCGCCGGTGGTGCGGGCGGCATAGGCGGCGCCGGCGGCGGAGAGCGACGGCAACGAGATGCCGCGGCCGGCGGCGAGCGCCGTCATCAGCATCTTCCAGCCCTGCCCCAGCCGCGCCTGGCCGCCGATGACGTAGTCGAGCGGAATGAAAACGTCGCGGCCCCAGTTCGGACCGTTCTGGAAGACCTGCATCGAGGGCAAATGGCGTTTGCCGATTTCGACGCCGGGAAGATTGGTCGGGATCAGCGCCACGCTGATGCCGAGCTCTTCCTGGTCGCCGACGAGATGATCGGGATCATAGGCCTTGAAGGCGAGGCCAAGCAGCGTCGCGACGGGGCCGAGCGTGATGTAGCGCTTGTGCCAGTTGAGCTTCAGGCCCAGCACCTCCTGGCCCTCGAAGGTGTCTTTGCAGATGATGCCGGTGTCGACCATCGAGGCGGCATCAGAGCCGGCCTCGGGGCTGGTGAGGCCGAAGCAGGGAATGTCGCGGCCATCGGCAAGACGCGGCAGCCAGCGCTGCTGCTGCTCCTTCGTGCCGAAGTGCATCAGGAGCTCGCCCGGGCCCAACGAGTTCGGCACCATCACCGTCACCGCGGCGGCGATCGAGCGGGTCGATATCTTGCGCACCACTTCCGAATGCGCATAGGGCGAGAAGCCGAGGCCGCCGAACTCCTTCGGAATGATCATGCCGAAGAATTTTTCGCGCTTGACGAAGTGCCAGACATCGGGCGGCAGGTCGCGCCATTCCCAAAAGATCTTCCACTCGTCGAGCATGGCGCAAAGCTCGTCGACGGGGCCGTTGAGGAAGGCCCGCTCCTCTTCGGTCAGCGTTGCCTGCGGGACCTTCAGCAGCTTCGACCAATCGGGGTTGCCGGTGAAGAGATCGGCCTCCCACCAGACGTCGCCGGCCTCCAGCGCCTCGCGCTCGGTGTCCGACATCGCCGGCAGCACGCCGCGCGCCCAGGAGAAAATCGGCTTGGTCAGGGTGTCGCGGCGGAAGCTCATGGCGGACCTCATGCATCGGCGCGGTGATCGGGCATTTTAGCGGAAAGTGGCCGGCGGCGGTGAAGACTTCGCCTGCGGAAAGACGCGAATTGACGCGGCCGGGCAGCCGCCCAGGGGCCATAACGGCCGAGGCGTGGTGGCAGTTCCGGGAGGGGATGGCTTCGCGGTCGGCCGGTCTAATCCGGCCGCACCATCTCGAACATGTTTTCCGGCTTGATTTCGAAATAATCCCCGCTGCGGCCGGCGCGTACGATCGGGCGGGCGGCGGCGGTCTGGTAGACGCCGTCCTTGATCATGGCCTTGTCGATGTGGACGGCAACGACCTCGCCGAGCGTCAGCCAGGCATTGGCTTCCTTGCCGTCGGCGCCCTTGAGGCGGACGATATCGGACACCTTGCATTCGAAGGCGACGGGACTCTCGCCGACGCGCGGCACGTTGACGAGCCTGCCGGGCGCGGCGGTGAGGCCCGCAACTTTGAACTCGTCGACCTCAGGGCCAACATGCGCCGCAGTCGCGTTCATGTGCCTGGCCAGGTCCATGGTGGCGAGGTTCCAGACGAACTCGCCGGTCTGCTGGATGTTTTCGACCGTGTCCTTCCAGTTGGTGGAGGAGAAGCCGATGATCGGGGGGACGTAGCAGAAAGCGTTGAAGAAGCTGTAGGGCGCGAGGTTGACGTGGCCGTTGGTGTCGCGCGACGAAATCCAGCCGATCGGCCGCGGCGCGACGATGGCGTTGAAGGGATCGTGCTTGAGGCCGTGGCCCTTGGCGGGCTCGTAGAAGTGCAGGTCTTTGTCGGTCACGGGCTGTTTCCTTCTCGTCATTGCGAGCGCAGCGAAGCAATCCAAAATCCCTCCGCAGAGACAGTCTGGATTGCTTCGCAAAGCTCGCAATGACGGAGTTTGTTGATCCGTCCTTGCCCGCCATCAGCCGTCATTCCGTGGCGGTCGGCCTGCTTATAGGAGGAAATCCGCCGCCGCGTCAGTGGCGCGGGGACAATCCCGCGATGACGAAATCGATCATCTGGTCGATGGTCGGGCCCGGCTTGGTAGCGCACTGGGCGATCATCTGGGGGTGGAAAAAGCGCATCATCGCGGTGCAGGCGCACAGCGCAGCCAGTTGCAGGTCCGGCGCCTCGAACTCGCCGGAAGCCACGCCTTGCGTGATCATCTGGCCGATGACCCCGGCAATGCACTCCATGTGGTTGACGCAGACGTCCCAGTCCTCCTGCATCGCGATCTCGACCATCTCGTGCAGCTTATTGTCGCCGACATAGCGCTCGGTGTTCATGCGATTGATGGTGGTGAGCAGCTCACGGAATCGCGGCAGTACCGGACCGGGCCTGGCCACGATCCGCTGCGCTTCCAGCTCGACCTCGCCCATTAGCGAACGGGCCACCGCCTGATGGATCGCCTTCTTCGATTCGAAGAAGCGATAGACGTTGGCGGGGCTCATCTTGAGCTCCTTGGCGATGTCGCCGACCGTGGTCTTGAGATAGCCGATCTGGCGGAACAGCCTCTCGGCCACCTCGAGAATGCGTTCCCGGGTGTCGCCTTCGATATGTTCCGAAACCAGTGTCATCTGTCAGACTCGTCAATCAGCAGTTCATCTTCACTTATTCAGCCGCCTCAGCAAGCGGAATTGCGTTCTGGTCATCGCTCCCATGCTGCGGCGCGGCAGGCTGCTCGGGCGTGCCCGCCTCATCCAGGCTCTTGCGGAACCAGAGGGCGTAGAGGCCCGGCAGGTACAGCAGCGTCAGGAAGGTCGCGACGAACAAGCCACCCATGATGGTGATCGCCATCGGCCCCCAGAACGCCGAGCGCGACAGCGGGATCATGGCGAGGATGGCGGCAAGCGCCGTCAGCACCACCGGACGGGCGCGGCGGACGGTGGCCTCCACGATCGCCTCGCGGCGGGTCAGGCCGTGCGAGACGTCGGTCTCGATCTGATCCACCAAGATGACCGCGTTGCGCATGATCATGCCGGCAAGCGCGATCAGGCCGAGCAGGGCCACGAAGCCGAACGGGGCGTTGGCGATGTTGAGCCCGAAGGAGGCGCCGACAATGCCGAGCGGCGCGGTCAGGAACACCAGGATCAGGCGCGAGAAGCTCTGCAGCTGGAACATCAGCAGCGTCAGCATCACCATGACCATCAGCGGGAAGAGAATGAAGATCGAGGCGTTGCCCTTGGCGGATTCCTCGAACGCGCCGCCGGCCTCGATGCGGTAGGCCGGCTCCAGGTTGTCCTTGATTGCCTTCAGCTTCGGCGCGATCTGGCCGGTGACGTCGGGCGCCTGCACGCCGTCGACGACGTCGGAGCGCACGGTGATCGCCATGTCGCGGTTACGCCGCCACATGATCGGTTCCTCGTGCGCATACTCGATCTTGGCGATCTGCTGCAGCGGCACGGCCACGCCGTTGCGCGAGGTGATGGTGAGATCGCCGACGGCGCCGAGGTCGAGCCGCTCGGACGAGACGGCGCGCGCGACCACGCCGACCTTTTCGATGCCGTCGCGCACGGTCGTCACCTGCGAGCCCGAGATCAGCATCGACAGCGCCTGCGACACGTCCTGCGGGGTCAGGCCCATGGCGCGTGCGCGATCCTGGTCGACGACAAGCTTGAGGTAAGGCGACTGCTCGTTCCAGTCGAGCTGGACGTCCTTGACGCTCTTGTTCTGCCGCATGACGTCGCGGACCTGGTAGGCGATCTCGCGCACCTTGTTGGCGTCGGGGCCGATAACGCGAAACTGCACGGGAAAACCAACCGGGGGACCGAAATTGAAGCGGTCGACGCGCACGCGGGCCTCGTTGAGCGCGCCGTCGGCAACGGCGTTTTCAAGCTTGGCCTTGATGCGCTCGCGCGCCTCGACGCCCTTTGCGACGATGACGATTTCGGCAAAAGCCTCGTTCGGAAGCTGCGGATTAAGGCCGAGCCAGAAGCGCGGCGAGCCCTGTCCGACATAGGCCGTGTAGGTCTCGATGTCCTTGTCGTCCTTGAGCATGGTCTCGGCCTTCTTCACCGCCTTTTCGGTGACGTTGAAGGCGGTGCCCTCGGGCAGGCGAAGCTGGAGGAACAGCTCGGGACGCTCGGACAGCGGGAAGAACTGCTGCTGGACGTGGCCGAAGCCGACGATCGAGGCGATGAAGACGCCGACGGTCGCGACCACCACGGTGATGCGGTGGTTGACGCACCACTGCACGATGGCGCGCAGGCCCCGATACATGCGGGTCTCGTAGACCGCGTGCGGATCGTGATTGTGGTGCACCTTGATGTTGGGCAGCAGCATGACGCCGATATAGGGCGTGAAGATCACCGCCACGAACCAGGACGCGACCAGCGCGATCGCCACGATCCAGAAGATGCTGCCGGCATATTCGCCGACCGCGGAATTGGCAAAGCCGATGGGGAGGAAGCCAGCGGCCGTGACCAGCGTTCCCGTGAGCATCGGAAACGCAGTGGATTCCCAGGCAAAGGACGCCGCACGCATGCGGTCCCAGCCCTGCTCCATCTTCACCACCATCATCTCGACGGCGATGATGGCGTCATCCACCAGCAGGCCGAGCGCGATGATCAGCGCACCGAGCGTGATGCGGTGCAGGTCGAGCGACATCGTGTTCATGACGACGAAGACGATGCCGAGCACCAGGGGCACCGACAATGCGACCACGATGCCGGTGCGCCAGCCAAGCGCCAGGAACGACACGAACAGCACGATGACGAGGGCTTCCATGAAAGAGTGTACGAACTCGCCGACCGCGTGCTCGACCACCTTGGGCTGGTCGGCGATCAGTTTGACGTCGACGCCCTGCGGCACCGCCTTCATGAATTCAGCCGTCGCCTTCTCGACCTCCTTGCCGAGATCGAGGATGTTGGCGCCCTTGGCGGTGACGACGCCGATGCCGATCGCGGCCTTGCCTTCCTGGCGCACGATGAAGCTCGGCGGGTCGACATAGCCATGGGTGACGGTGGCGATGTCGCCGAGGCGGAACACGCGGCCGTTGCTCTCGACCGGGGTTTCGGCGACGGCCTTGGCGCCGTCGAGCGCACCGGTGACGCGCAGCGGCACGCGCTGCGACGAGGTCTCGACCGTGCCGGCCGGCGTCACGTTGTTCTGCTTGGCGAGCGAATCGAACAGCGCCTGCGGCGTGATGCCGAGCGTGGCGAGCTTGGCATGGCTGAACTCGACGAAGATGCGCTCATCCTGGTTGCCGTAAACGTCGACCTTGGTCACGCCCGGCACCTTCAGAAGGCGCTGACGGAAACCTTCCGAGACCTTCTTGAGCTGGGCGTAGTCGGCGCCGTCGCCCGTCATCATGTAGA
Source organism: Bradyrhizobium sp. 23 (assembly GCF_023073295.1). Lineage (NCBI taxonomy): Bacteria > Pseudomonadati > Pseudomonadota > Alphaproteobacteria > Hyphomicrobiales > Nitrobacteraceae > Bradyrhizobium > Bradyrhizobium sp. 23. Next base: position 93,957 of record NZ_JADPJF010000014.1, read on the forward strand.
GGATGGAATCGACGTCGGAGAACTCGTCGTTGACGACGGGCCCGAGAATCCCTGGGGGCAACTGGCCCTGCACGTCGACCAGCTTCTTGCGCAGCAGATAAAAGAGATACGGCACGTCCTTCGGCGGCGTAGAATCGCGGAAGGTCACCTGGAGCGCAGTGAATCCGGGCTTGGAATAGGTCTGCACCTTCTCGAAGTAGGGCAGCTCCTGGATCTTCTTCTCGATGGGATCGGCGACCTGCGCCTGCATTTCCTGCGCTGTCGCGCCCGGCCACAGCACGGAGACGTTGACCACCTTCACCGTGAAGAACGGATCCTCGGCGCGACCGAGCTTCTGATAGGAGAAGAATCCGGCGACGCCGAGTATGAGCATCAGGAACAGGATCAGCGTCGGATGGCTGACGGCCCAGGCCGAAAGATTGAAGCGCTTCATCGCACTCTCCAAAGATGATCCGGTTGCAAAAACCACAGCCACTCTGTTGAACGCGTCGTCGCGAGGCAGCGAAGCAATCCAGGGGGCTGGGCAGGTTCTGGATCGCTTCGCCGCTTCAGCCCCAGCATTTGCGCTTGGGCCGAAACTCACCTCACACGACGTAACTCGTAAACGAGACTTAAAAGGACAGTGACGACACGACCCGTACCTTCTGGCCCGGATCGAGCTTCTGAACGCCGAGGGCGACGATCTTGGCGCCCTCTTCGACACCACCGGTGATGACGACGTCGTTGCTCTCGTAGGACTTCACCACGACCGGCTTCAGCGTGACCGCGCCGTTGTCGTCGACGACGTAGAAGGACGGCTTGCCGCCTTCGTTGAACAGCGCCGACAGCGGCAGCCGCGCGACGCGTTCGGTGGCGGCGTCCGACAGCGTCAGCGTCGCGGTCATGCCGAGCGAGACCTTGTCGTCGGCCTCGGGCAGCGAAAACTTGGCAAGATAGGTGCGCGTGGCGGGATCCGCGGTGGGCGCGATCTCGCGCAGCTTGGCCGTGTACTTTTTGCCCGGCTCCGACCAAAGAGTGACGCTGGCGGCGCCCGATTTGGCACGTCCGACCAGCGTCTCAGGGATCGCGACGACCGCTTCCTTTTCGGCAAAGCGGGCGACACGGATCGAGGTCTGGCCTGCGGCAACCACCTGGCCAGGCTCGATCAGCGTTGCGGTGACGACGCCACGGGCGTCGGCGTTGAGCGTCGCGTAGGAAAGGGAATTGTTGGTCAGCTCGACCGAGCGCTCGGCCCGGTTCAGGCGCGCACGCGCCTCGTCGGCGGCAGCGCGGCTCGAATCCAGCTGCGCGTCGGTGGTCCAGCCCTTGGCCTTCAAATCCTTGGCGCGCTGCTCGGCGGCGGCGGCCTGGGCCAGCACGCCGGTCGCAGCGGTCTGTTCGGCGACGGCTTGCTCGGCCTGGAGCTTCAGATCGACCTCATCGAGGACCGCGAGCGGCTGACCGATCTCGACGGTCTGGCCAACTTCGACCAGACGCTTGGCGACCTTGCCCGCGACCCGAAAGCCCAGATCGCTCTCGATCCGCGGCCTGATGGTGCCGACGAAGCTGCGCTCGGGCTTTTCGGCATCGTAGTGGGCGGTGGCGACCAGGACCGGCCGCGGCGGGTCGGCGTTTTCAGCGACGGTGTCATTGCACCCAGCGAGGGCGGCAGCCATCAGCGCCAGCGAAACACCGGCCAAGAGCCTCGAATAGCTGGATAAAACGGATCGGACGAACATCGGAGGACACTCCCTCGGCTGCAATGAGAGGAATGTCGACTAATCACTGATGAAAGTCAATAATCGTCAGTCATCAGGAAAGCGTGATCGTTAAGAGGTGGTAACCTCCCCGCTGCCCTTGGCGGAAAGCCCGGACTGTTGGAAGAGAGCTCGCGCCGCGGCCCCAGAGGGACCGCGCGGAAATGGGCCCTGGCTTTCGCCAGGGCGACATTTCGAGGCTACCGCCCCTGTTCGGCGAACTCGTGCTTGCTGTCGTGGCCACCGATGAAGACCAGGATGCCGGCGATCAGCGGCAGCACCGCGAGCACGAGCAGTCCGATCGAGGTCTGCCCGGTGGCTTCCTTGACCCAGCCGATCAGATACGGTCCGCCGAACCCGGCGAGATTGCCGATCGAGTTGATCAGAGCGATGGCGCCGGCCGCCGCCGTGCCGGAGAGCCAGGCCGTCGGCAGGGTCCAGAACACGCCGAAGCAGCAGAACACGCCGATCGCGGCAACCGTCAGCACGATCATCGTCAGGGTGGGGTCGGTGAGATAGCTGGAGACGCCGAGAGCGACGGCGGTGAGCAGCAACGGCGCGCCGACATGCATCACGCGCTCGCGCGTGGCATCGGAATGCCGCGCCCACAGGATCATTGCGATGGTGCCGAACAGATACGGAATCGCGGTGACGAAGCCGGTCTGGGCGTTGGTGAGGCCGAACGCCTTGACGATCTGCGGCAGCCAGAACTGCATGCCATAGAGCGCGCCGACGAAGCCGAAATAGACCAGGCTCAGCATGATCACCTTAGGTGAGGTCAGCGCCTCGCCGAGCGACATATGCTTCACCGCCTGCTTGGCCGCGATCTCGGCATCGAGCTTGGTCTTGAGCCAGGCCTTCTGCTCGGCCGAGAGCCAATCCGCCTTCTCTGGCCTGTCGGTGAGATAGAACCAGGTGACGATGCCGAGCAGCACGGAGGGAATGCCCTCAATGATGAACAGCCACTGCCAGCCCTTCAGGCCCATGGCCCCGTCGAGGCCGAGCAGCAGGCCAGAGACCGGCGCGCCGATCACGGTGGAGACCGGAACGGCGATGGCGAAGGCCGCGAGGAAGCGGGCGCGATATTCGGCCGGATACCAATAAGTGAGATAGAGGATGATGCCGGGGAAGAAGCCGGCTTCGGCGACGCCGAGCAGGAAGCGCAGCACGTAGAAGCTCGTGACCCCGCTCGTGAGCGCCATCAGCGCCGAGATGATGCCCCAGGTCACCATGATGCGGGCGATCCAGCGGCTGGCGCCGAACTTCTCCAGCGCCAGATTGCTCGGCACCTCGAAGATGAAATAGCCGATGAAGAAGATGCCGGCGCCCCAAGAGAAGATCAGCGGCGTGAATTTCAGCTCGGCATTCATGGTCAGCGCGGCGAAGCCGAGATTGACGCGGTCGAGATAGGAGAAGAAATAGGCCAGCACCAGGAACGGGATCAGGCGCCAGGAGATGGCGCGGATCGTCGAGGTCTCGATTTCCGACTTGGCTGCGCCGGTCGAACCGGCATAGGTCGTGGTCTGGCTCATGGCTTCCCCCGGGTTGTTGCTTTTATGGGCTGATCCGGGGTTTTGAGCATCGCCGCGAAAGAGTCAATGGAGCAAGCAATGCAAGGGGCGCAGCCGGCCACCACGTTGCGCTACGACAGAGCTCGGTGATCCGCGCCGCGCACAACTACTCTGCCAATTGAAACTTCGCAAAGCGATCGAGCTCCTCCTCGATCTTCCGTTTGAGCTCCTTGCGCCCCGCGGTCTTCTTCCCCTCGCCGACCCAGGTCCATTTCTGCATCAGCAGCTTCTTCGCCTGCCGGTCGGTCTTCAGATCGAGCGCGGCGACGATCTCGTCGCCGACCAGCACGGGCAGCGCGAAATAGCCGAGCTTGCGTTTGGCCTTCGGCACATAGGCCTCGAACAAATGGTTGTAACCGAAAATGAGATTGGTGCGCTTGCGCTGGATGATCAGCGGATCGAACGGCGACAGGATATGGACCAGATCCGGCGGCGCGCACTCGCCCGGCTCGAGCGCAGCCGGCACTGCCCAGTGCTCCTGCTTGCCGGCACCGTCGATGGCGACAGGCACGAGCTCGCCACGGCGGACGCGCGAGCCGATCAGGGCAGCCACCGCCGGCTTGCGCGGCGCGTTGAGATGGCAGACCGAATCGAGGCTCACG
>NZ_JADPJF010000014.1:97950-103975 GCF_023073295.1 Bradyrhizobium sp. 23
CGATCGCAGCGCGCGATCGAGCAGATAGACCGTGATGTCCTTTGCCGACGCCGGCCTCGGCAGCTTGTCCCAGCCGAAATGGCGCGTCATCAGCTCATAAGTCTTGAGCATGCCCTGCCGCTCGCTGACGGTCACGGCACCCATGTAGAAGGCGAGCTGCAATGCCCGCTTCGAGGGTTTTCGGCTTTGCCAGAGATGCTCCTTCTCGGTGAGCACGTCGTCCTCGATGTCGCGGATCGTCAGCGGGCCGGCGCGCACCAGCCGCATCACCTTGCGCATGTCGGCAGGTTTCACCGAGGCGAACCATTTGTGCCCCTCGCGGCGGTGCTCGCACATCGCCGGCAGGAAGAAGCGGAAGTCGCCGGCCGGCACGTAAGACAGCGCATGCGTCCAATATTCAAAGACGCTCTTGTCGACGCTCTGGGCATGGCGCAGGTCGGCGCGCCGGTAGGACGGGATCCGGCTGAACAGGATGTGATGATGGCAGCGCTCGATCACGTTGATGGTGTCGATCTGCACATAGCCGAGATGGGCGACCGCGTCGGAGACGGCTTGCGCGCCGTCACCGAACGGCGCGCGCTCGTCCAGCCGCTGGGCATGAAGCCAGATTTGCCGGGCCTGTGTCGTGGTGAGTGGAATCGGTTTGGGCGCGCGGGACATTGCGGAATGCAGTGTAGCGGGATTCGCATCCAGCCAAGAAGCCGATCCAGGAGCGGACAAGGAAAAACCGCGCCGCCATCTGCTGACAGCGCGGTCGGAAGGCGCTTGCTACTTCATCGACATGGCCTTCTGCGCCTTCATGTAATGCATGCAGGCGCTTTTCATCTTGCCGTTGCTCATGTCGGTGTTGGCCATGGCCATTTCCTTGTTCATGGCCGTCTTGGCCGGCGTATCCGCCGTGCCGCCCATCATGGCGGCGGACTTCATCATATTGTCGCTGGTGCACGCCATCATCGCGGCAGATGCAGGGGAAACGGCGAACGCGACCAAAGCTGCAGCTGTGAGCAAGATTTTCATCGAAAAGTCTCCTCCGTAAAACGAAACCGGCGTCATGCCGGCCTTCGCGATACGTATTCTCCGGCGAAGACGTTTCGTGGAGAAGACAATTTCTTGCTGCGGTGCGAAGACGGGAGGGCTCAGCGGCCGGCTTTCGGGGCTTTGGACCGGTCGCCGACGCTGCCTGTTGCGACATCGGGTTCGCACGAGGCCTTGCCGCGCTCCTCCGCCTGGCAGCGATAGACGTTGCCGGTGAGACGATCGACCAGCCACATGTTCTCGTCGGTTGGCGCTTGAAGCCCGACATAGCGGGAGGTCAGCCCCGTGATCAGTGTCGACAGCAGGATCGCCACCGCGATCATCGCCGCGCCGATGTAAATGGGCATGGAGCTCAGGGACACGGTCCGATCCGGCGGGCCATTGCGATAAAACTGGTAATCACTTGGCCTCGGCACTGGGTGGAACTCGGCTCCCTTCGTTTGCGCTTGTCGGAGGCTGTGCCCTGCTAGGCGTCCATCTGGCCGAAAAATTGTTCACAGACAGGCCAACACGCGACGGCTTTGCGACAATCGGTGAGCATGGGTTTCCTTGAGTGAACCGGCCCCCGCCGCCCGAGCGGCACCTCGGCGCGGCGGTCCTCAGTGATGCGGATCACGACAGGACTGCGACGGCTCGAACCATCGCCGGAGAGGTGTGCGACCACTTCTCTTCTCGCGCTGGCGCCCCTCCTCGGAGCGGACCGCGGGTCGGCTCTCTATGAACCGAAACCGCTTGAAATACGCTGCCGTGGTCCAGGACGGCCCCGTTTCCACCGTGACCAAGATCACACCAGGGCTTTTGAACCTGCCCTATGCTCGCAGCATCAAATAGCCATCAGGCGTCACAACGAGGATACGACAATGACCCGTTTCAATAACTCTTTTGCACTGAAGGCGGTGACCCTCTCGGCAATTCTGTCGATGACAGCCGGCTTGGCTATGGCCGGCGACGGCAATGTCTCTACCAACCAGATCCTGGATGCACTGAAGCCGAAGCCCGTGACCCGGGGTCTGTCCGCAGGTCCGCAGGTTGATCCGGCGGTCCAGGCCAAGGAATCGACGTTCCTGAACACCGTGCGCAACCGCTCGACGCGGTCGCTGTCGACGGGCGAGCGCGAGCAGATTGCCGAGCTCGCCGCGACCAAGCCGAAGATCGATCTGGAGATCCAGTTCGACTACAACTCGGCCGACATCGCCAAGACGTCGGTGCCGTCGGTACAGGCGCTCGGCAAGGCGCTGTCCGATCCCTCGTTGAAGGGCTCGACCTTCGTGGTCGCCGGCCACACCGATGCGGTCGGCACCGAGGCCTACAATCAGGGGCTCTCCGAGCGGCGGGCCGACACCATCAAGAAATACCTGGTGCTGAACTACGGTCTCACCGGCACCGATCTCGTCACCGTCGGCTACGGCAAGACCAAGCTGAAGGACGCCGCCAACGGCGCCGACCCGATCAACCGCCGCGTCCAGGTCGTGAACATGGACACCAAGACCGCGTCGAAGTGATTCCGAAATTGTCGCCCATCAAGACGCCGCCTGCCGTTCTCCCGGCGGGCGGCGATTTCATATCCAGCTTTGGAAGAGCATCAGCCGATTGAAGGTCTGCATCGATGTGCCGACGAAGGCCGCCGAGATCGGCAGCATGGCGGCAAAGCCGATCGCGACGACCCCGACATAGGCCCACAACAGCCAGCCCGGTAGACCGTCCCGCCGCAGCACGTAGACCAGCGCGAGCGACGCCACGGTCGCAGCCGGCAGATAGTAATAGATGAAGGCGAGCGTACGCGGCAGCAACGCCCAGGCGAGCCAGGACCCGAAATAGAAGACCGCGATCAGGAACGCATCCCGGCGACGCGCGACGACGAAATCGCGCAGCACGACGGCGAGCGCGAGCAGCGTCGGCCACAGCACCAGGGGGTTACCGAGAAAGACGATCGCGGAGACATTGTCGTCCACGGTCTTGTCGAACAGGAACCACACCGGGCGCGCGAGCAGCGGCCATGACGGCCAGGCGCTCATATAAGTGTGGCCGGCGATGGCAGTGGTGGTGTTGTCCGCGAAGATCCGGCGCTGCGCCTCGACCAGATCCGGCAGCGACACGCCGTAGAGTGGGACGAAGGCCGCAAGATATGTCATCGCGGGCAGGACAGTGAAGCAGAGCACGACGTGATGTAATCTGAAGTCGGGCCAGAGATCAGGCCGGTACCAATCCCCCGGCTTCGCGTCGGCAAACAGGGTGTGCCAGCCCTGCATCAGGCGGATCACCGCGACGATGACGATGCAGATTCCGAGCGGAAACAGGCCGCTCCATTTGCAGGCGGCCGCACAGCCGAACAGGCTGCCGGCAGCCGCGAATAATGCATGGGGACGATCCTTTCGAAAGCCATGCATGAAGGCGGCAATCGCGAGCAGGCCGAAGCCGAGTGCAAAAATGTCGAGCATCGCGACGCGCGCCTGCACGTACAGCATCTGGTTGCAGGCGGCGATCAGCGCGGCGGCGATCGCAGGCCCTTGCGCGGCGAACAGCGCGAGGCCGCACAGATAGATCGCGACGATCGCGAGCGCGCCGAACAATGTCGCGGGATAGCGCCAGCCCAGCGCGCTGTCGCCTAAGGCCGCGATCGATAGCGCGATCAGCTCTTTCGCCAAAGGTGGATGCATCGGATTGAGCATCGATTGCGACACCGCTGGTGCCAACATCTGCCGCGCCGCCGGCACGTAGTGCACTTCGTCGAAGACGAACTTCTCCGGCGTCGTCAGGCCAATCAGCAGGGCAAGATGCGCGACCAGGAAAATCGCGACAGCAATCACTGCGCTCCGCGACACCTTCGGAACCGCAGGCAAGTCAAGTCGCGTTTGTGGGGATGTCTTGCGTGGCAATTTTGCGTCACCGCGGAGAATAATAGAGATCGCGGTTTTCATTGAACGCATTCTGCCGCAACTGTCACTAAGCATAACGCAGGTCTCGCGCTGCTTGTGATAATTCCGCCACATCGCAAGCGCGCGTGATCCGGTACGATCAGGGACACATCGATCGGTTGCGAAATGAATTTGCGTTTCTGGCTTTTCTCCACGCTGTTGTCGACCCTCTTGTGCGCGGCCCCTTGCGCCCAAGCCCAGACGCGCGTCGGTGAAGCCGTCTTGATCCAGAATGAAGTCGTTCGCGTGGCCGCGACCACGACGCCGATCAGCGTCGGCGACAGCATGCTGCGGGACGAGACCGTGCGCACCGGCGCCGGCAGCGCGGCTCGCTTCGTGATGGCCGACAGCACCAATCTGTCGCTCGGCCCGAGCGCGACGCTCAAGCTCGACCGCACCGTCTTCAACGACGAGCACAGCTATCGCGACGTCGCGATCCGCATGACGACGGGCGCATTCCGTTTCGTCACGGGACATTCCGAGAAGACCGCCTACAAGATCACGACCCCGCTCGCGACCATCGGCGTGCGCGGTACCACACTCGATATCCTGTCCCAGCGCGGCCGCTCGGTCGTCGTGCTGCAGGACGGTGCCGCCAGCGTCTGCACGACGAGCCAGCAATGCGTGCAGCTCACCCAGCCCGGCGACACCGCAATCATCACCTCGACCGGCGGCAAGATCTCCATCAGTAAGACCAATACGCCGCCCTGGACCTTTGCCGCGACCTGCGCCGCGAGCGCGGGACTGTGCGCGGTCAGCCAATATGCGGACGCGTCGCCGACCATCACGCCCGCCCAAGACGACGGCATGCTGTGCGGGCGCTAACGATGGAAGTATTCAACGTCAGGCGCTTCATGCTCGCGAGCGTGCTGACCGTCGTGGCTGCGTTTGCGTTGATCGCGGTCGAGGCCCGTCCGGCGGCAGCCGCCACGATTTGCGAGTCCGAGTGCGGAGGGCCGACGCCCACCCCGGCGCCGAGCTATTCACCCTCGCCGACGCCGACCTACAGCCCCTCGCCATCGCCGAGCCCTTATCCGTCCTCCACGCCGAGCCCGACGCCGACGCCGACACCGAGCCCAACGCCGACGCCGAGGCCGACCGGCGCGGATTCCAGCGGCGGCTCGATCGGCGGCCTCGCCAACCAGCGCTTCAACCAGATGATCACCAACCGGGTGCTCGGCACGGTGCTGCTCGGGGTCAACGAGCAGGTCAATTGCAGCAATTGCGTCAGCGCGTTTGGCTCCGCCGGCTCGTTCTCGGCCGGAATCCACGGCCGCAAGGAGCTGACCAACAATCTGTCGCTGCTCGCCGGCATCGCCTACACGCAGTACAGCGAGGGCGGCTACAACATCACAAGCGCTCCCATCGCCGCGTTCGCGCTGCGCTATGATTTCACCGACTGGGGCTCGTCGCGCCCGTTCTTCGACGTCGGCACGATCCTGACGCCGTGGGAGAAGGCGCGCTACACCCGCAGCTACAACACCAACCTCGGCCCGGTGAACGTCACGAGTTCGACCAACGCCTCGAACTACGCCGTTTATGGCCGCGCCGGCTGGATGAGCCGCGTGTCGCCCCGCGACGAGGTCGCCGCCTCGATCGAGGTCTGGCAGCTCTGGCAGCGTGTCTCGGGCTATACCGACAGCGCAGTGGCGTTCAATCCGTTCGACGCCAGCATCGCGACCGGCACCGACCGCACCAGCCTGGTCAAGATCGGCGGCCAGTGGACGCATCTCTACGGCAGCAATATCGAGGCCAACATTAACGGTGGCTGGGTGCAGTCATTCGCCAGCCATAGCGGCATCGTCGCCACCGTGACCGGTGACGGCATGGTGGTGCCGACCATGGGTAACCAGGGCTGGTTCGAATATGGCGGCCGGCTCGGCTTCCGCGTGCAGAAGGGCTGGATCGTCGACCTGTTCGCCAACGGCACGCTCGGCCCGCAGCCGGTGGGTAACACCATCCATGGCGGCGTGGGGCTGCGGATCAATTATTAGCGGCGGGCCTTCGCTCAGATTCCGCTGTCATGCCCCGGCTCGACCGGGGCATCCAGTACGCCGCGGCCGATCGATTGACCA
>NZ_JADPJF010000014.1:104097-109816 GCF_023073295.1 Bradyrhizobium sp. 23
AGGATGTGGCAAGGGCACGCCCTTCACGCCGCCGACTTGCCCTCGAACGCCCGCCGCAGCGCCTCCACGTCCAGCTTCACCATCTTCATCATGGCCTGCATCGCGCGTGCGGCAGCCGCCTTGTCGGGGCTGGAGAGGAATTCGAACATCACCTTCGGCACCACCTGCCAGGCCACGCCCCAGCGATCCCTGAGCCAGCCGCACTGCTCTTCCTTGCCGCCATGGGCCAGGAACGCATTCCAGACGCTGTCGACCTGGGCCTGATCGTCGCAATGGATCATCAGCGAGATCGCGTGGGTGTATTCCATTTTCATGCCGCCGTTGAGCGCGACCAAAGGCTGTCCCGCCACCGAGAATTCGACGACGAGCACGGAGCCTTCCTTGCCGGACGGGCCATCTGAAACGTTGCGCTGAACATGCGTGATCGCCGAATTCGGCACGAGCGAGACGTAGAACTTCGCGGCTTCCTCGGCATCGCCGTTGAACCACATGCAGGGAACGACCTTGGACATCTTGAATGCTCCTCTTCGGTTTCTTGCTGTTGTGGGGTTAATCAGGCGTTCGCCATGTCGGACTGCGCCGCGAAGGCTGCCATGTCCATCCAGTTCACGCCCCACATGTGGCCGTCCGGATCCTCGAAGCTGCGGCCGTACATGAAGCTGTATTCGTCCTTCGGGCTGGGATCGGCCACCCCGCCTGCAGCCGCGGCCTTGCTGACGATATCGTCGACCTCGGTCCGGCTATCGGCGGACAGGCAGAACAGCGCCTGGTTTGAGGTCTTTGCATCCGAGATCGGCTTCGGCGTGAACTGCCGGAATTTCTCGTGGGTCGTCAGCATCGCGTAGATGGTCTCGGAAAAGACCATGCAGCTCGCTGTTTCGTCGCTGAATTGCGGGTTCCTGGTCGCACCGACCGCCTCGTAAAAGGCAGTGGCGCGCTTGAGGTCGGTCACGGGCAGATTGAGGAAAATCATCCTGGGCATCGGAGCTCCTTGGGCGGGGTTCTGCCCAAGGACGGACGGCCAAGCGGCGATCCGACACGGCTTCCGGATCTTTTTTGGAGCCCTGCCCGCGAGGTTCTGTCACACAGAACCCGCTGGCTTTCAGGCGATCCTCACTTCTTCTCGTTCGGATCGCGGTGAATGGGATCGACCCACAGGACGGTCTCGGGCTTCTCGACCGGCTCGATATCGAGGTTGATCGCCACCGCCTCGCCGTCGCTGCGCACCAGCACGCATTCCAGCACCTCGTCCGCGCTGGCGTTGATCTCCTGATGGGGCACGTAGGGTGGCACGAAAATGAAGTCACCGGGGCCGGCCTCTGCGGTGAATTGCAGGCTCTCGCCCCAGCGCATCCGCGCCTTGCCCTTCACCACATAGATCACGCTTTCGAGATGGCCGTGGTGATGCGCGCCGGTCTTGGCGTCGGGCTTGATGCTGACCGTGCCCGCCCACAATTTCTGCGCACCGACGCGCGCGAAATTGATCGCGGCCGCGCGGTCCATGCCCGCCGTCGACGGAACGTTGGTATCGAGCTGGTTGCCGGGAATGACGCGCACGCCGTCATGTTTCCAGCGATCGTGGTGATCGTGGTCATGGTGGGAATGCGAATGGTCATGGCCGGTCATGGGACTTGCTTTCTATTGGTTCCGTGTGCGGCAAACTAACCCAAAGCCGCGACATCGAGCCATAACAAAATCGGAACCCTCATAACCGTCGAACGTTGTCTTGGCGAGCAAACCGCAGGAGAGTTTCATGGGTAGCACGACCGACAAGATCAAGGGCACCGCAAACGAGGCAATGGGCAAGGCCAAGCAGGGCGTTGGCGAAGCCACTGGATCCGAGCGCCTGAAGGGTGAAGGTGCAGTCCAGGAAGTGAAGGGCAAGGGCCAGCAGGCCATGGGCGACGCCAAGGACGCCGCGAAGGACGCGGTTGATCGCGCAGCCGCTGCGGCCAAGCGCGCGACGGAGTAACGGCGTCGCACTCAAAGCGAAAAGACCGGCCGAGAGGCCGGTCTTTTTGTTTGCGGGCTTACTTCACCCCGACCAATTCCACGTCGAACATCAGCGTCGCGTTCGGCGGGATCACGCCGCCTGCGCCCCGGGCGCCATAGCCGAGCTGCGGCGGAATGATCAGCGTGCGCTTGCCGCCGACCTTCATGGAGGCAACACCCTCGTCCCAGCCGGCGATGACGCGGCCCTTGCCGATCGGGAATTCGAAAGGCTCGTTGCGATCCACTGACGAGTCGAATTTCTTGCCCTTCTGGCCGTTCTCGTAGAGCCAGCCGGTGTAGTGCATCACGCAGATCTGGCCCGGCTTGGGCGAAGCTCCGGTGCCGGCGACGCTATCGGTAATCTGCAAACCTGAAGCTGTTGTCATGGTCTTCCCTGCGGTCTGGGCCGAGGCCGTGGTGGAAACGAAATCGGACACGCCGGCGATCACGGTGATCGCGAGTGCCGACATGATGGCGAGGAGCATGCGCTGTAAACGCTGCATAAGAGACCTTCCGTTTGAGGCGCAAGGTGTCTAGCGCAACGCTGACGCCGTTTCCACCCCTCACACCTCGATATTTTCGAGCCGCACGGGCAGCTTGCGGATGCGCTGGCCCGTGGCGTGATAGATCGCATTGCAGATCGCCGCATTGGTGCCGACATTGGCGAGCTCGCCAAGGCCTTTCACGCCGGCCGGGTTGATACGGTCGTCCTGCTCGGAGAGCAGGATCACTTCGACACCGGGCACGTCGGCATTCACGGGCACGAGATAGTCGGCGAGATTATCGTTGACGTAGCGTGCATTGCGCTCGTCGATCTCGGTGGCCTCCAGCAGCGCCGAGGACATGCCCCAGATCAGGCCGCCCATGAGCTGGCTGCGCGCCGTGCGCGGATTCATGATGCGGCCCGCCGCAAACGCTCCCACCAGCCGGGGGCAGCGGATTTCATGGGTAAAGCGGTTGACGCGGACCTCGACGAACTCAGCACCGAAGGCATAGGCGATCTTGTCTTTCATCTGATGGCCACCGACGAGCCGCGCGTGCCCGCTGTGCATGGCCGTGAAGGAATCCAGCGGCGCGCCTTCGGGCTTCCACTCGCCGTATTCCTCGACGATGCCGACGCCGAGCGCGTCGAAGGCCTTCTCGAGATCGAGTGGACGATCGCTCTGCGCCGCCTGCGTGCTCGGCGCCTGGCTGATGCCGACAGTCTCCTTGGCCTTGTCGGCGAGGCTGTCGCTCGGCATCACGGCCTTGAACAGCCTTTGGCGAATGCGGTCGCACACCATCATCACCGCCGAGCAGGTGCTGGCAGTCGAGTTCGAACCGCCGGCAACGGGCGCCGGCGGCAGATCGCTGTCACCCAGGAAGACCGCGACCTTCTCCAAGGGCACGCCGAGCCGCTCGGCCGCGGTCTGGGCGATGACGGTATACGCACCGGTGCCGATCTCGTGACCGGCGATCTCGACCCGGGTACGGCCGTCGCGCTGGAGGCGGACGCGCGCGGCAGAGGGCGCCATCTGCGTCGGATAGCAGGTGGCGGCACAGCCATAGCCGACCAGCCAGTCGCCGTCCGACATCGATTTCGGCTGCGGCGAGCGCTGCGACCAGCCGAACGCCTTCGCGGCCTCGTCGAAGCACGCCATCAAGGACCGCGATGTATAGGGCTTGCCGCCGATCGGCTCGACGGTGGTGTCGTTGATGCGGCGGAGCTCGACGGGGTCCATGTTCAGCTTCACAGCGAGCTCGTCCATCGCGCTCTCCAGCGCGAAGAGATACGGCACCTCCGGCGGCGAGCGCATGAAGCCGGGCGTATTGCGGTCGGCGCGCACGATCGACACCAGACTTGCGACGTTCGGGCAGGCATAGAGCCGCGTCGTCGTCTTGGTGCCGCCGACGCAATAGGCATCCGGACGCGACGAAACCTCCGCGCCGTCATGCCTCAAAGCCACCAGCTTGCCGTCCCGACCCGCACCAAGCCTGATCTCATGGCGCGTCTCGGCGCGGTAGGTGGCGATGGTGAAACCCTGGTCGCGGGTTGGCACCAGCTTGATCGGCCGGTTCAGGCGTTTGGCAATGCCGGCGATGATGGCAGTGCGGGACGTCATCGAACCGCGCGAACCAAAGCCGCCGCCGACATAGGGATTGACGACACGGACCTTGTCGGCGTCGATACCGAGCTGCTCGGCGACGCCGTTCTTCAGGCCGTAGACGTACTGGCTGCCCTCGTAGACGACGAGCTCGTCGCCCATCCAGGCGCAGCTCGTCGTAAACAGCTCCATCGGATTGTGGTGCTGGGTCGGCGTTTCATAAGAGGCGGTGAGCTTGACCTCGGCCGCGTCGAACGCCTTGGCGAAATCGCCGACCTCCGGGTCTTCCTTGAACTGTGCGTTCTGTCCCTTTGCCGCTGCCGTGGTGGTCCCCGGCGAGTCGAAGCTCGCACTCGGCGCTACGGCCGTGTAGCTGACCTTGACGCGATTGGCGGCCTCGCGCGCCCCCTCGTAACTCTCGGCGATGACGACGGCGATGATCTGGCCGTCATGGGCGATGTCAGCCGATTTCAGCGGCTGGATCGTGGTGCCGGCATAGCCGCCATTGCTGAACAGTTTCGATTCCTTCAGCTTCGGAGCGTTCTCATGCGTGACGATGTCGATCACGCCGCGGACCCGCCTGGCATCGTCGAGATCGAAACTGTCGATGCGGCCCTTGGCGATGGCGCTGGTGACCAGGAATGCGTAGGCAGGATTGTCGAGCGGCATGTCGGACGCATATGTCGCCCGGCCCGTGACCTTTGCGGCCGCATCATAGCGCGGCACGGGCCGGCCCATGTTTGCTTTCGGCTCGGGAGCTGCAGCGGTCATGATCAGATCTCCATCGTTGCGGCCTGCTGGAGCGCGCGCGCCACCACGCGCTTGCCGAGCGCGATCTTGAAGCTGTTGTGCCGGCGGCCTTGGGCGTCCGCAAACGCGGCATCGGCCACACGCTGCGCCAGACCGTCGTCGAATTTCTGTCCCTTCAGCAGCGCCTCCGCCTCGCGCGCCCGCCACGGCACGGTGGCGACGCCGCCGAGCGCGACACGCGCGTCCCTGATCGTGCCATCCTGCACGTCGAGCGCGACCGCAGCCGACGACAGCGCGAACTCGTAGGACTGCCGGTCGCGCGCCTTGAGATACACCGAGCGCGGCCAGCGGCCGGGAACGGAGAACGCAGAGATCAGCTCACCGGGCCGAAGCGTGGTCTCGATGTCGGGCGTCCTGCCGGGTGCCTTGTGCAAATCCGCAAACGGCAGGTTGCGCGTTCCGGACCTGCCGGTAATCTCGACCATCGCATCGAGCGCGATCAGCGCCTGCGCAAAATCGCCGGGATAGGTCGCGATGCACTGATCGGACGTACCGAGCACCGCATGCATGCGATTGACGCCGTCCATGGCGGCACAGCCCGAACCAGGATTGCGCTTGTTGCAATTCTCATAGGAAACGTCGCGGAAATAGCTGCAACGCGTTCGCTGCATCACGTTACCGCCGAGCGTCGCCATGTTGCGCAGCTGGGCGCTGGCGGCGAGCTTCAGGGAATTCGCGATCACCGGATAGTGGCGCTGGATCTCGGCATGCGCGGCCACGTCGGACATCTTCGCGAGCGCGCCGAGCCGCAAGCCGTCACTGCCGGGCTCGATCGCCGACCAGCCCCGCGCCAGCGGATTGATATCGACGATCGCGGCGGGCCGCATCACGTC
>NZ_JADPJF010000014.1:109893-120044 GCF_023073295.1 Bradyrhizobium sp. 23
GAGCTTCATCAGGTCGATCAGCGTGGTGCCGCCCGCGAGCGGCTGTGCTGTAGCCTTCGTCAGCGGATTGTTCGCAGTTGCGGCAGCACTGAGCGCCTGCACCGCCATGTCGGGGTCTGTTGCCCTTTGATACGAAAACGGTCGCATGCGCCTAGCCTTTCATGATCTCGGGCGCGGCCTGCTTCACGGCGGCGACGATGTTGGGATAGGCGGCGCAGCGGCAGATGTTGCCGCTCATGTATTCGCGGATGTCGGCCTCGCTGCCCGCATGCCCCTCCTTGACGCAGGCAACGGCGGACATGATCTGGCCCGGCGTACAATAGCCGCATTGAAACGCATCGTTGTCGACGAAGGCCTGCTGCATCGGGTGCAAATGATCGTCGGTGGCAAGGCCCTCGATCGTGGTGATCTCCTGCCCCTCGGCCGCGAGCGCGAGCGTCAGGCACGACACCACGCGCCGGTCGTCGATCAGTACCGTGCAGGCACCACATTGGCCGTGGTCGCAGCCCTTTTTGCTGCCGGTGAGCTTGAGATGCTCCCGCAGCGCGTCGAGCACCGTCGTGCGGGCGTCGATGCGCAGGCGCTTGTCCTTGCCGTTGACCCGCAGCGTGACATCGACAGGAAGCGCCGGATCCTGGGCGGCCGACACGCTCGCATCCTGCGCGGCCGCACGCGCCGTCATGGGGACCAGCGCGCTGCCGGCAACGCCGGCCATGAAGGCGCGCCGATCGAATCCGGACGGTCCGGAACCTGATTTTTCGGACATGGAGGGCCTCCGCCGCTTCGAGCAAGAGCAGCGCACGCCTGCACCGCTCATCGGCCCTTAACCTGAAGCAATGAGCTCCGTTCCGAACGAGAAAGGGCGACGCAGCAAATGCCGCGTCGCCCTTCGTCAACTTTTCCTGATCTCGCGCGGGGAACTCCGTGCGCGGTGGTCAGTATCCGAGCGCGCAACCGTCTTTGCGCGGATCGGAACCGCCGGTGAGCGTGCCCTTGTCCCAGTCGATCCAGATCGCCTGCGCGCCGCCGAGCGGACCGACGACGCTGGTGGTCTTGTGGCCGAGCTTCTTCAGGCCTTCGACAATGGCGGCCGGCACGCTGTCCTCGAGCTGGTACTGACCTTCATAATGCAGGCCGCGCGGCATATCGATCGCCTCCTGCACGTCGCAGCCATAATCGAGAATGTTGGTCACCACATGGGTCTGGCCAACCGGCTGATATTGTCCGCCCATCACCGCGAACGGCATCACGGAACGGCCGCCCTTGGTGAGCAGGCTTGGCATGATCGTGTGCAGTGGACGCTTGTCGCCGGCGATGCAATTCGGGTGGCCGGGCTGGATGCGGAAGCCGCCGGCGCGGTTCTGGAGCAAAATGCCGGTCTTGTTCGAGACGATCGCCGAGCCGAAGGAATGCGCAACCGAGTTGATGAAGGAGCAGACGTTGCGGTCCTTGTCCACGACGGTGATGTAGATGGTCGACGGGTTCATCGGCGGCGCGACGTTCGGCAGGTCGAGCATGCGGTCCATGCGGATCTTGTCGATGTGCTCGTTGCAGTATTCCTTGGCGAGGATCCTGGCGACCTCGATCTGCATATGCTCGGGATCGGCGACATGCAGCTCGCGATGCATGTAGGCGATGCGCGCGGCCTCGGCTTCGAGGTGGAAGCGCTCGATGCTGAGCGGCGCGTATTTCGTCAGGTCGAAACGCGACAGGATGTTCAGCATCAGCAGCATGGTGAGGCCGGGTCCGTTCGGCGGGCACTGCCAGACGTCATAGCCCTTGTACATGGTGCCGATCGGCGTCGTCGTCTCAGTGGTGTGCGCGGCGAAATCGTCGATCGTGTGCAGGCCGCCGATCCCGCGCAGGGTCTCCACCATGTCTTCCGCGATCGGGCCCTTGTAGAAGGCGTCGCGGCCGTCCTTGGCGATCGCCCGCAGCGTCTTGCCGAGCTCGGCCTGGCGGATGACGTCGCCGGCCACCGGCGGCTTGCCGTGCGGCAGCAGATACCGCTCCGTGTTGGTGCCGGCCTTCAGCTTCTCGAACTGGTTCTTCCAGTCGAAGGCGATGCGGGGGGCGACGACGTAGCCTTCCTCGGCCGCCTTGATCGCAGGCTGAAGCAGCCGGTCGAAGCCGAACTTGCCGTGATCGCGCAAGACGGTTGCAAAGGCGTCGATCACGCCGGGGATCGAGACCGCATGCGCCGAGGTCAGCGGCACGGAGTTGATCTTGCGCTCGAGATACCAATCGGCGTTCGCCGCCTTCGGGGCGCGGCCGGAGCCGTTATAGGCGATGATCTTGCCCTCGCCGCGCGGCTGGATCAGCGCAAAGCAGTCGCCGCCGATGCCGGTCGATTGCGGCTCGATCACGCCGAGAATGGCCGAACCCGCGACGGCCGCGTCCACCGCCGTGCCGCCCTCGCGCAGCACCTCGATCGCGGCAAGCGACGCCTGCGGATGCGAGGTCGCCACCATCGCGTTGGTGGCGTGGACCGTGGACCTGCCGGGGAAATGGAAGTTTCTCATCGAATTCTGCTCTCATTGGGCGTCTGGTGCGGATGGCGCGCCATCTCGGAAAATCCGGGCCTACATGACACATTCCGGCCGGCCGGGGCAATGCTGGCATGCCAGGGAAATGGCTGCCATCCGCCGGGAATAGAGCTGCTCGATGCGGGTTTTCCGGGCGAGCCCCGCCTGCTAAACGGGCGCCATGATTTACAAGGTCGCCGCCTTCTACCAATTCGCCGCCCTGCCCGATTACCGCGAGCTGCGCGAGCCGCTGCGCGCGTTCTGCGCCGGCCTGGAGCTAAAGGGCAGCGTGCTGCTCGCGCAGGAGGGCATCAACGGCACGGTCGCGGGCGCGGGCGAGGCGATCGACGCGCTTACCCAAGAGCTCGCTCACGGCGACATGTTCGGCGGCAGGTTGAACAATCTCGAATTGAAGTTCTCGACCGCCGAGACGATGCCATTCGGCCGGCTCAAGGTGCGGTTGAAGAAGGAGATCGTCACGCTCGGCGACGAAAGCGCCGACCCGACGCGGCAGGTCGGCACCTATGTCGATGCGGCCGAATGGAACGCGCTCATCGAAGCGCCGGATACGCTGGTGCTCGACACCAGGAACGCCTTCGAGGTGGCGATGGGGACGTTCGAGGGCGCGCTCGACCCCGGCATCAGGAGCTTTGGCCAGTTCAAAGATTTTGCGGCCGAGCAGCTCGATCCCGCCAGACACCGCAGAATCGCGATGTTCTGCACCGGCGGCATCCGCTGCGAGAAGGCGAGCGCACACCTGCTCGCGCGCGGCTTTGCCGAGGTCTATCACCTCAAGGGCGGCGTTCTCAAATATCTGGAAGAGGTGCCGGAGGCTCAGAGTCGCTGGCGCGGCGAATGCTTCGTGTTCGATGAGCGTGTCGCGCTCGGCCACGGTTTGCAAGAATGTGGATTGCGCGAACGGGACAAGGACGCGGCACGTGACGAATGAGATCAAGACGCTCGGCGAGCGCATCGACACGCTGGAGACCCGCCTCGCCTATCAGGACGACGCGATTGAGACGCTGAACCAGACCATCACGGCGCAGTGGAAGCAGATCGACGCGCTGACGCGGAGAATCGCAGAGCTCGGCGAGCGGCTGCAGGAGGCCGAGGCGAATGCGCCGGGAGCCGCCAATGAGCGTCCGCCGCATTATTGAGCGGGCTTACTGACCGGACGCCTTGAGAAGAAGGTTACTCACCTCGCCCGACATCATCAGCCGGTTGCGCCCGGCCTCCTTGGCAGCATAGAGCGCCTGGTCGGCGGCCTCGACCAGCGAGGTGACGCCGGCCGTGCGCTCCAGCGCCGGCCGGCACGCAGCACCGCCGAGCGAAGCGGTGACGCAGCCAGCCACATGGTTGCTGGTGTGGACCAGGCCCGCATCACGGATCGCCCGTCGAATCCGGTCGCCGATCAGGGCGCAGCCCGCAGCGTCGGTGTTCGGCAACAACATGGCGAACTCCTCGCCGCCGTAACGCGCCGCAAGATCGCCGGAACGCTGCGCCTCAGCAGCGATGATCTGGGCCACCTGCCGGAGGCAGGCATCGCCCGCGGGATGGCCGTAGTCGTCGTTGTAAGACTTGAAGTGGTCGACGTCGATCATCAGCAAAGAGAGGCTGGAGCGCTCGCGATAGGCACGCGCCCACTCCTCCTTCAATCGTTCATCGAAGCGGCGGCGATTGGCAAGCCCGGTGAGGCTGTCTTCGATCGCGAGCGTTTCGAGCCGGGTCTCGAGCTTCTTCTGCTCGGTGATGTCGCGCGAGATCGCGACCACGCCGTCGACGCCGCCATTCTCCTTGCGGGTCACCCGCATGGTCGATTCGAGCCAGACTTCCGAGTTCTGCCGGTGCACATTGCGATAGGTGACCCGCGCCTCCTCCGCATCGCCGCGCTTCATGGCGTCGACGAGGGCCTGGACCTGCGGCCGGTCGTCCGGGTGAATGCCGGCCAGCGCGAGGGTACCGATCAGTTGATTGGCGCGCCAGCCAACGACGCCAATCGATGACGGCGAGACATAGCGCAGCCGCTCGTCGAGCCCGATACGGGTCACCATGTCACTGGAGCCTTCGGCAAGCAGCCGGAAATGCGCTTCCTTCTCGACCAGCGCGGCCGCCATACTCTGGCCCCGTTGCAGCTGCCGCACCAGCACCGCACCGATGATCGCGATCAGCATGACCAGCGCGAGCACGTAGAGCATGCGGGAGATCGCCGCAGCACGCCAGGGCGCCAGCAATTCGGCCTTGTCGACGGTGGCGAGCAGGACCAGCGGATAACGGCCGGAGCGCTTGAAGAAGCTGACCCGGTCGGCACCGTCGAGCGGCGACTTGAAATGGTAGGCGCCGCCCGGCCGCTGCAAGGCGGTATCGCGGAACAGCGGCGTATCGGCAACGCTGCGACCGACGAACCTGTCGTTGCTGGGGTTACGCGCGATGATCAGGCCGTCGCCGTGCGTCAGCGCCACCGAGCTGTTGCGGCCGATCTCGAACTGTTCGTAGAAATGCGAGAGATATCCCGAGCTGATGGTCGCGAGCACCACGCCGCCGAAGCTGCCGTCGAGCTTGTTGAAACGGCGCGACAGGGTCACGACCCACTCACCGTCGAGCAGGCTCTTCACGGGACGGCCGACATGGGGCTCCCGTTTCGGCGAGAGCTGGTGATATCGGAAGAACGCGTCGTCGTTTAGCGTCGAGCCGATCGTGCCAGGCGAGGTCAACCAGTTGCCGCGCTCGTCGATGATGGCGAGGCTATGGATGCGCTCTATCGCCTTCTTTCGCGCCTCCAGCAGGTTTCGGAGCTTGGCGATCGTGGCCGGCTCGGTGCCGTCCATCTCCAGCCGGCTGACGACGCCGACGACGCCTGAATCCAAGAGATCGAGGCTGTCCTCTGCATGTTGCGTCAGCGAGCGCGCAACGTTCGCCATTTCTGCCTCGGCGCCTTTGAGCACCGCGTCGCGGGCCGCCCATTCCCGCCAGCCGCTGACGCCGAGGATGGCCACGCAGGTCAGCGCGACGAACGCAGCCGCCCGCAGCGGCAGGCGGCTCCATCCGGCTCTTTGGGTTACAGCACTCATGCAGCAGAATTCTCCGATGACCGGAAACTCTGCTGCTTCTGTTATTGAACTCTGAAACACCGGGAGAAATATGCAGTGATGTCCCCGGCTTTCCGTAGTCGTACGGACGCCGGAATCAGCGCATCGCTAACAAGGCATTAGCAAACCTATCGGAATCCGGCGCTCTCCGCCTTAGCTGAAGATCGCCTTAACCTTGTCCCAGAGCGAGGGATTGTCGGCCTCCGCATCGGCCTTCGAGGGCGTCGGCTGGGCGGCGCTCACGGGGTCGGACGCCGGGAAGGTATCTTTCAGACCGGCGTCGAGCTTGGCGTGGCGGTCGGCGGCGAGCGCTTCGTGCAGATCGTCGGCGTGCTTGTCATGCGGCGCGGGGTTGAATGTCTCAGCCATGGTCTCGTCCTCCGTTGGCTGGTCAACGCGGCCCAATTGCGCTTGGTTCCCCTGTTCCGCTTCGGGCCGTGGCGGTGTATCAGGAGCCCTAACCATCTTCAGGACCGTTCGTGCCCCAGTCTGCGACCAAACCATTCATCGACGTCCTCTCCGGCCCGCGGCAGGTCGTTCCGCCGATCTGGATGATGCGGCAGGCCGGCCGTTACTTGCCCGAATATCGCGAGGTGCGCGCCAAGGCCGGCGGCTTTCTCGATCTCTGCTTCAACCCGGAGCTTGCCGCCGAGGTGACGCTGCAACCGATCCGGAGGTTCGGCTTCGATGCGGCGATCATCTTCTCCGACATCCTGGTGATCCCCTATGCGCTCGGACGTTCCGTGCGCTTCGAGGTCGGCGAGGGTCCGCGGCTCGAACCGCTGGATGATCCCGCCAAGGTCGCAACACTGGCGAAGCACGCCGATTTCGGCAAGCTCGCGCCGGTGTTCGAGGCCCTCAAGATCGTGCGCAGCGCGCTCGATCCCAAGATCGCGCTGATCGGCTTCTGCGGCGCTCCGTGGACGGTGGCGACCTACATGGTCGCCGGCCAGGGTACGCCCGACCAGGCCCCGGCGCGGATGATGGCCTACCGGCATCCGGAGGCGTTCGCAGCTATCATCGACGTGCTGGTCGAGAACTCGATCGAATATCTGCTGGCGCAGCTTGCGGCCGGCGCCAACGCCTTGCAGATCTTCGACACCTGGGCCGGCGTGCTGCCACCCTCCGAGTTCGCGCGCTGGTCGGTCGAGCCGACCCGGCGCATCGTCGAAGGCGTGCGCGCCAAGGTGCCGGACGCCAAGATCATCGGCTTTCCGCGCGGTGCCGGTGCGCAACTGCCCGGGTTCGTCGAGGCGACCGGCGTCAACGCCGTCAGCATCGACTGGACCGCGGAGCCGGCCTTCATCCGCGAGCGCGTGCAGAGCAAGGTTGCGGTTCAGGGCAATCTCGATCCACTGGTGCTGATCACAGGCGGCGCCGCGCTCGACCGCGCGGTCGACGACACGCTGGCGAATTTCGCGCAAGGGCGGTTCATCTTCAATCTCGGCCACGGCATCCAGCCGGAGACGCCGATCGCCCATGTCGAGCAGATGCTGAAGCGGGTTCGGGGCTGATTTATTTTGCGCCTGGGGAGCGGAAAAACAAAAAAACGCGAAAACAACCCCATGCACAGTAGAGAGGCCACGCCCGATCAATGACTTAGGGCGGACTGAAATCAGGTGCGCCGTCATCGCATCAGAGTGCGCCAACATTTGACCCGTCGGGCAAAACAGGCGCATGATGCCATCATCCACCGATGCCCGCCTCGCGGCCGACTTAGCGCGGCCGGCTGCGCTCGATGATCTCCGCGGCGCCCTTGGCCAGCAGATCCAGTCCCACCGCACGGCCGAGTTCGCGTGGGCGATTGGCGGGGCCCGAACGCAAGGCTTCGATGATGGTGTTGCCGGAGAGATCGAGCACGGACGCGGTGAGCGACATCTGATCACCCGCAATGGTCGAAAAGCCCGCCACCGGCGAATTGCAATGGCCGTTCAGCACCCACAGCACCTCGCGCTCTGCATCGGCGCAGGCGTGGGCAGCGGGATCGTCGATCGATGCGAGGATGCGACGCGTCTGCCAGTCCTGCGCGGCGCATTCGACGGCGACGATGCCCTGCCCCGCTGCCGGCAGCATCTCGGCTGCGGTAAACTCGTAGGCGATGCGCTGTGAAAGGCCGACGCGGTCGAGGCCGGACCGCGCCATGATGAGCGCATCCGCAGGCCCCACCGCGCCGCCATCCGGCAGGCGCTGCTTCTCGCCATTGTCGAGTTTTCGCACGCGCGTGTCCGCGGCGCCGCGGAAGTGGATGATCTCCACGTCCGGAAACAACCGCCGCGCATAGGCGGCGCGGCGGACGGCGTTGGTGCCGATCTTGAAACCCTTGCCACGAGATTGGCGCAACGCCTCCAGCGTCACGCCGTCACGCAGCACCAGCGCGTCGTTGGGAGGATCGCGCGAGAGCGTGGCGCCGATCACGAGGCCGGGCGTGTCTTCGTTGCCGGGCATGTCCTTCAGCGAATGCATCGACGCGTGGAGTTCGCCCGACAGCACCGCGGCGCGGATCTGCGCCACGAAGGCACCGCCCTTGCCGCCATGGGGCAACAGCTTGCTGGTCTGGTCGAGATCGCCCGTGGTGTCGAACTTGACGATCTCGACGTCGAGATCGGGCATGGCGGCGGTCAGGCGGCGCGCGATCTCTTCCGTCTGTGCCAGCGCCATCGCGCTCTTGCGTGTGCCGATCTTGAATCGCGTAGCCAAGCCCAAATCCTCTCAAGACGCGAGTTTACCGCGCATCCTCCAATATCATGTCGGAGGCCTTTTCGGCGATCATGATGATCGGCGCGTTGGTGTTCCCCGACACGAGATCGGGCATGATCGAACCGTCGACGATTCGGAGGCCTTCGAGGCCCCTCACCTTCAGCCGCTGATCGACCACCGCGAGCGCATCATTGCCCATACGACAGGTCGAGGTTGGATGGTAGATGGTGCTGCCCCGCTCACGGCAATAGTCCAGCAGCTCGGCATCCGTGGACACCTTCGCTCCGGGATCGTACTCGTCGACCACGAACGGCTTCAGCGCCGGTGCATGCAATATCTTGCGCAGGATCTTCAGGCCTTCCACGTTGGTGGTGCGGTCGGTCTCGGTCGACATGTAGTTGATGCGGATCTCCGGCGGCACTGTCGGGTCGGCGCTCTTGATGCGCAAGGACCCGCGGCTTTCGGGACGGAGCTGGCACACCGACGCCGTGAAGCCGGAGAAATCGTGCAGCTTCTCGCCCATCTTGTCGGTCGAGAACGGCAGGAAGTGGACCTGGATGTCGGGCGAGGCCAGCCGCGGACTGGTCTTGAAGAACGCGCCCGCCGTGCCGGCCGCGATCGTCAGCCAGCCTTTGCGGAACAGCGCATAGCGCGCGCCAGCCATGGTGCGGCGGAGCGGATGATTGACGGTGTCGTTCAGCGTGATCTTCTGCGAGCAGCGCATCACGATGCGGACTTGCATGTGGTCCTGGAGATCGTGCCCGACGCCCGGCGCGTCCAGCACGACGTCGATGCCGTGCTTGCGCAGGAGGTCGGCGGGTCCGACGCCGGAGAGCTGGAGCAGCTGCGGCGAGTTGTAGGCGCCGCTCGACAGCACGACCTCCTTGCGCGCACGGGCGCGGCGCAATGTGGCGCCCTGACGGTATTCAACGCCGATCGCGCGGCGGCCCTCGAACAGCACGCGCTGGCCAAGCGCGCCAGTTTCGATCTTGAGATTGCGACGGGCCTTGGCGGGGCCGAGATAGGCCACCGCCGTCGAGGCGCGGCGGCCGTTGCGCGTCGTGGTCTGGAACAGGCCGACGCCTTCCTGGGTGGCGCCGTTGAAATCAGGATTGTAGGGCAGACCGGTCTCGACCGCGGCATCGATGAAGGCCTTCGACAGCGGGTCGGTCACCACCATGTTGGAGACCGGCAGCGGGCCGCCGCTGCCGTGGTATTGATCGGCGCCGCGCGACTGGTTCTCGGCCTTCTTGAAATAGGGCAGCACGTCGTCATAGCCCCAGCCGGCGTTGCCGCGCTGACGCCATCTGTCGTAATCCTCGTGCTGACCGCGGACATAGAGCAGGCCGTTGATCGAGCTCGATCCGCCCAGCGTCTTGCCGCGCGGCTGGAACACCTGACGGCCCTTCAGCTCAGGCTCCGGTTCGGTCTGGTACATCCAGTTGACGGTCTTTTCCTTGAACAGCTTGCCGTAGCCGAGCGGCACGTGGATCCAGATGTTGGAATCCTTCGGGCCTGCCTCGAGCAGCAGCACGCTGTGCTTGCCGTTGGCCGACAGCCGGTTGGCGAGCACACAGCCGGCAGAGCCGGCACCGACGATGATGTAGTCGAATTCAGGGTCGGAGGGTGTCAGGGAGGAAGTTGCGTTCATGCGCTACTGTTCTTTTTGTTGACGGGCGTTTCCAATCATCACTTAGCACGATCATGCAGCCACGCGCAGCGCCTCGACCAGCGACCTGAACGCACGGGCATATTCCGCACCCGCCCTTGCGATATCGGCGCGTCCGGCGCAGGCGACGGCGGCCTCCGTTACCGCGCCGAGCAGCAGCCGGGCCAGCGGCTC
>NZ_JADPJF010000014.1:120174-120563 GCF_023073295.1 Bradyrhizobium sp. 23
CCGCCGAAATGTTTGGCGTCGATCTCGCGCCAGCGCTCCCAGCCGAGCACGGCCGGGCCGTCGCGCAGGATGATCTGGCCGGTCGGGCCCTTCGCGGTCGCGGCGAAATAATGCTGGGTGCCGGCGACCATCGCGGCAAGCACGTCCTTCTCGGCACGGGCCGTGCTGTCGATTTCGGCGACGAGGTCGCGCGAGACCTCATTGAACACCGCTTCGAACACCGCCTCCTTGGTCTTGAAGTGATGATACACCGCGCCCTTGGCGACGTGGGCGGCTTCGGCGATCTCGTCCATCGTCGTCGCGACAAAGCCTTGCGTCCCGAACAGGCGGCGCGCCGCCGTCAGGATCGCCTCCGATGTCGCAGCCCGCCGCTCCGCCTGTTTCGCCAT
>NZ_JADPJF010000014.1:120653-121229 GCF_023073295.1 Bradyrhizobium sp. 23
GTAGTCGAAATGGACGAGGACAGCCAGTTGACTTTTCGACCGTCGGTCGGTATTTACCGACCAACAGTCGGTTTTATTCGTGAGGTGCACCATGCCGAGCCGTGATGTCGTCGAAGCTTTTGCCAAACGATTGGAGGACGGGGATTTCGTCGGGGCGATCCTCGACTACTACACGCCGGACGCCGCCACCTATGAAAACCAGGGCGATCCCGTGGTCGGACGCGACAAGCTCGCCGCCAAGGAGCGCGGCGTGCTGGCAGCCTTCAAGGAGGTCAAGGCGGTGCGCATTGGGCCGAGCCTGATCGAAGGGGATCATGTCGCGACGCGCTGGAGATTCAGCTTCACCAATGCCGAAGGCATCATCCGAACGTTGGATGAGATCGCATGGCAGACCTGGCGGGGCGATCAGTTGATCGAAGAGCGGTTCTATTACGATCCGAAGCAGTTGGGGCGGTGATGCCTGAAGCACAACTGTCATCGCCCGGCTTGACCGGGCGATCCAGTACTCCGAGACAGGCTTGATTGATCCGATAGGTCGCGGCGTACTGGATGCCCCGCCCCAGTGCGCAAGTGCGC
>NZ_JADPJF010000014.1:121306-123077 GCF_023073295.1 Bradyrhizobium sp. 23
CACAAGGCGAGGCATGACAGCGGAATTGGTAGCGAACATAGCCTCCCGTCACAGCCGTAACGCGAGGCGCCGCATTTGTATCGATTTGTTATCGATACAATATCGCGAACACGCAGAAGTGGTCAGAGCAATCGTCGCAAGTTTGGATAATTCATAGTTCGTCAAAGGTTTGCAGCGAATTCTCCTGACCGGGCCGGACAAGCGGCCCATGCTGCTAGGCTCTGGAATGCGGACTCAAACGACCAGCTATTTCGCGCGGCTGTTCGCCGGTGATCTGTCGGCCTTTGGCGGTCCCGTAACCGACGAAGCCGTCGCCGGCCATATCCGCGCCGAACAGATGTCGCTGGTGCTCGGCTATTCAGTCGGCATCATGCTGGCCAATGCCTGCAACGCCGGGGTACTCGTCGTCGCGCTGTGGCATTCGCCGGACTTGAAGCTGGCCTTGATCTGGGCCGCCATCGTGGCGGGCGCCGCGATCGCGTTCGGCCTGCAATCCCATGCCGCGCGCCGCATCACCAAACCGCAATTCGTCTCGCGCCGGGCCATGCATCGGCTGGTGCGCAATGCTTTCATCCTCGGCGCCGCCTGGGGCACCGTTCCGGTCGCATTCTTCGTCAATGCCTCAACGGGCGGGCAGCTCGTCATCACCTGCCTTTGCTCGGGGATGCTGGCGGGGGGCGCGCTGGCCTTCGCCACCATCCCGATCGCCGCGATCGCATTCACGGCCCCGATCTTCGCTGGCATCGCGATCTGCCTCGGCAGGAATGGCGATCCGGCGTTTCTGCTGATCGCTTTCCTGGTGGTCGTCTACGGATCAGTGCTGCTGCGCAGCGTGTTCGTCAATTCGATCGCGTTCGCACGGCGCGTGATGCGGCAGATCGAGGCCGAGCGTACGGTGCGGCAGGACTCGCTGACCCATCTGCCCAATCGCGTCGCGTTCAACGAAACGCTCGATGCAGCCTTGAAGCGGCTCGCTCTGTCCGGCGAGGAATTCGCGGTGCTTCTGCTCGATCTCGATCGTTTCAAGGAGGTCAACGACAAGTTCGGCCATCCCGCCGGCGACGAGTTTCTGGTCCAGATCGCGAGCCGCCTGCAACGCTGCACCCGCGCGGCCGAGCATGTCGCACGCATCGGCGGCGACGAGTTCGCGCTGGTGATGGCCAATCGGGCGCGGCCGGAGGATGCGCTCGAGATCGCCGAGCGCTTCGTCGCGGCCTTCGATGAACCGTTCCAGATCGAGGGCCGCCAGATCGTCGGCGCGACCAGCGTCGGCATCGTGCTGGCGCCGCGTGACGGCAGCACGCAACTCGACATCATGAAGAACGCCGACACCGCGCTCTACCGCGCCAAGAAGGCCGGACCTGGCACGGTGTGTTTCTTCGAGGAAGCCGACGACCGCTCGTCACGCGACCGCAAAGCGCTGCAATCGGATCTGGAAGGCGCCATCGCCAGGGACGAGCTGTTCCTGGTGTTCCAGCCGTTCCTCGACCTCGGCGGCAACCGCATCACCGGCTTCGAGGCACTGCTGCGCTGGCAGCATCCCCAGCGCGGGCTGGTGCCGCCGAGCGAATTCATCCCGATCGCCGAGGAAACCGGGTTGATCCACGAGATCGGCGAATGGGTCGTCCGCCGCGCCTGCGCGACGGTTGCCGAGTGGCCCGAAGAGATCAGGGTCGCGGTGAATTTCTCGGCCGCGCAGTTTCACAACAACGGCCTCCTCCAGATCATCGTGCAGGCGCTCGCGGACGCGAAGATCGCCCCGCACCGGCTC
>NZ_JADPJF010000014.1:123157-125765 GCF_023073295.1 Bradyrhizobium sp. 23
GATCGAGATCACGGAATCGATGCTGCTGTCGAAATACGCCTCGGCCGCGTCGGTCCTGAACGCGCTGCTGGAGCTCGGCGTCACCGTGGCGCTCGACGATTTCGGCACCGGCTTCTCCTCGCTGACTTACCTGCGCAAGCTGCCGTTCAGCCGCATCAAGATCGACCAGTCCTTCATCCGCGACATGCTGGTGCAGCCCGACTGCGCCGCGATCGTGAAATCGGTGATTGGGCTCGCGCGCGACCTGCGCATCGGCGTGGTCGCCGAAGGCGTCGAGACCGCCGACCAGCTCGAATATCTGCGCCAGATCGGTTGCGACGAGGTGCAGGGTTATCTCATCAGCCGGCCGGTGTCGGCGGATGGCGTTCTGGCGCTGCTTGATCCGAAGAAGTTGCGGGCGACCTACGCGGCGTAGAACGTGGACTCATAAAAGTGGAAGTGTCCGCTTTTGAAGTTCAAGCAGACTTGCACAAGCAGTCCCGCAGTTTCGACCTTTGGCCCAAGTCGGGCATGCATAAAAGACAGCGAGCCACCTAATTAGGGGGTTTTCGGACCGCACCAGGTTTGCCATCTCACCGCTGTGCCTTTGAGGCAACGATCACCATCAAACTGCGCCCCGTGGTTCAGCGGCGGTATCTTTGATGCTGACGATAGTCCACAGTGAAGATCAATTTTGGAATAACGGAAATTTGTATGGCGCGACAGTTGCTCAATGCGCGCCATCGCGCTCGCTCGGATACTGCACTAACGGAATCGCGCGCAGCCACGGGGCTAGCGCAAATGTCCGGGACTGCGCGGCTGCGTAGTGGCTCCGCTTGGTGGCGTGCCATCACGGCCGCGGCGCCAACTCTGGTCGCCGCCATCGCAATCGTGCTGCTGGCCGATACAGCCGCGCAGGCGGATTGCACCCCCGCATCCGCCAACGATGTCACCGCGACCTGTACCGGGATCACCATTAATCAGGGCGCCGGCGCGCCCGGCACCAGCGCAGACCCCAACAACGGCTACGGCACCGCCGTCGAAACTGGCGTCACGGTCACTGTCGATATCAACGCCTCCGTCACCGGTCTTCAGAACGGCCTCGCTCTCGGTTCGGGCGCTGTTACCAATTCCGGCAGCATCACCGGCACCGACGGCCTTTTGGGCCGCGGCATTTACGCCGACACCAACGCGACGGTGACGAACCTTGCCGCCGGCAGCATCACAGGCGGCGCGCACGGAATTTTTGCTCTCGGATCTGCCGATGTCACCAATTCCGGCAGCATCGCCGGCGCCGCCAACGCCGGTATTGGCGCGGTAGGCACTGCAACGGTAACCAACAATGCCGGCGGCAGTATTACGGGCGGCTTTTACGGAATTGGCGCCACGGTCGCCGATGTCACCAATTCGGGAAACATCACGGGCGGCCAGGTCGGCATTGCCGGCTCAGTCGGCGTGACGGTGACCAACAATGCTGCCGGCAACATCACGGGCGGCGGGTTCGGAATTGCCGCCGTCGGAGGAGGCTTTGCCAATGTCTCCAATTCCGGCAGCATCACCGGCACCGGCGCGGGCTCCTTCGGCGTCATCTCTCAGTCCAACGCGACGGTGACCAACAATGCCTCCGGCAACATCAGCGGCGCCGAGAGCGGAATTTCCGCCGTCGGAGGCTTTGCCAATGTCTCCAATTCCGGCAGCATCACCGGCGGCACCGACGCCGGTATTTTCGCCCAAACGACCGCAACGGTAACCAACAGTGCCGGCGGCAGTATTACAGGCGGCCTGTATGGAATTAGGGCCGCGATCGCCGATGTCACCAATTCCGGCAGCATCACCGGCGGCGCCATCGCTGGTTTCGTCGACGGTGGTATTATTGCCGACCAGAAGGCAACAGTAACCAACAAGGCCGGCGGTACTATTGCGGGCGGCAAGGTGGGAATTTACGTCGCCGCAGGCTCCGCCAACGTCACCAATTCCGGCAACATCACCGGCACCGTCGTTGCCATTGGCGCCATCGGAGGCTTTGCCAACGTCACCAATTCCGGCAGCATCACCAGTGGCCAGTACGGAATTTACGCCACCGGCGCCGGTTCTTCGGTCTTCAATGCCGGTACCATCAGCGGTGGCACCGCCGCGATCCGGTTTGCCGTCGGTGGCAATACGCTGACGCTGGCGCCGGGCTCGGTGATCACGACCAATGTGCTTGGCACCGGCGCCGACACGTTCCAGCTCGGCGGCACTGGCGCGGCGAGCTTCGATGTCTCGCAGATCGACGCGGCCGCGCAGTATCAGGGGTTCGGCACCTTCAACAAGGTCGACAATTCGATCTGGACCCTGACCGGCACCAGCACCTTTGCAGGTCCGGTCAACGTCAATGGTGGCACGCTCGCGGTCAACGGCGATATCACCTCGGCAAGCGGCATCACCGTGAACACTGGAGGTACGCTTGGCGGCATCGGCACGGTCGGCAACACCAACGTCAACGGCGGCACGCTGGCGCCTGGCAATTCGATCGGCACGCTCACCGTCAGCGGCAGCCTGACGATGACGGCGGCATCGACCTATCTGGTGCAGATATCGGGCGCATCGAGCGACATGACGGTTGTGACCGGCACCGCCAACCTTGCGG
>NZ_JADPJF010000061.1:0-557 GCF_023073295.1 Bradyrhizobium sp. 23
GGAACGCCCAGTCATCGATGCCCACAACAAGCAATGGATCTGTCGGCATCGCCGTCCGCCGGCGGACCACCCGCAGCAAGGTATCGTTGCTGACGGGCAGCATGAGCCGCTTGGCGAAGCTTGCCGCCGGCCGGCCGCCGAGCGCCAACCCCAAGTGATGGACGATGTATTCCAACCGTGCCGTCCGGCGCCGTCGAAGCGGGACGATGTCTTCTCCAAACCGCTCCGCGAAGATCCGCCGGCGGCAATGCGGCACCTCACATGTGAAGCGCCGCGTGAGCAATCGGAGGCGCACCCTTCTGCCCGCTGACGGCAAATCAGCCACGTGCCGGATGTATCGGCTATGGATTCGGCGCGACGCTGTCGCGCACAAAGGGCATTGGGCCTCCGCAGCCTCTGACCGAACAGCCAGAATAACCGAATCCATTGAGTCACTTACACCATCAAACACCAAACCACTCGGTACTAGCGATGAGATTTGAAAGCCCGTCCGCATGGCGCTGATTCTCCGTTTGAGAACCACAGTCGCCCGGCAAACTTCATCGGAAATGAGTCAG
>NZ_JADPJF010000041.1:0-7554 GCF_023073295.1 Bradyrhizobium sp. 23
GCGCTAAGCTCGATCTCCTTCAGGCTAGGCTGATTGGCGCGCCATAAAAACAATCACGATCATCGAATATGCGTCAGAGCCCAATTTTGACCCCTTTGCGCGGCGGGGTTTGCTGGTAGCGCTCGTCTCGTCGGAGCTGGCCGGGATAGCGGAGGCGAGACGAGCGCGGGTCGCGTGATCGTCGTCTCGGCTTTTGAACCGCCAGCTATCGTTGCCGGTCTCGACGTGAAAAGCCGTTTTAATTCGGTCTTCAAACCGTGGATCGGCCTAAGGCTTTGCGAGGTGCGGTGGGCGGGGCCCAAACCTGGGACCCGCCTGATTAAGAGTTTAGCCACGAGTTAAGAACGTTCAATGATTAGGCAGTCGCCGCCTGAGCATATTCGGCCAAAAATTGGCATCCGTCCCACAGGCATAGAGCGTCCGCTCCGAGGACACTCTTCCGGTTCCCGAGAAGGCGGACGAGCGATAGGCTCGGCCGAAATCAACTGCAATGCCCGCGAGCCTGCCGGTCTCCAGTTGGCGCCAATCGCAGGATCTCGCGGGATCGTGCGTGGCGGTGCCGTCGCACACGCACGACTCCCAATTGGAACCATATCTCCGGTGACCGATTGGATCGCTGTTGAGTAGTGCAGACCAGCTGGCACCAGCCGGCACGAGACCTAGCGCCGGACATCGGTGGGGACGAATCCCATGATGGACCACGCGACCAGAGTTGGTAATCGATTGTTAGCAGCCTTGCCGCCGGCCGATTTCGCTTTGCTTGCGCCTCACCTGCGGAAAGTCGTGCTCGAGCGCGACGCCGTACTGGTCCGATCGGGAGATCGGATCGAGCACCTTCTCTTCCCCTGTGGCGGCGCGATTGCCTTCATCGTGGACTTGCCGAACGGGCAGACTGCCGCCACAGCGGTGATCGGTCGTGAAGGTGCGATCGGTCTAACGTTGGCGCTTGGCACATCCCACTCATCTGTGACGGTAGTCGTCCGCGTACCAGGGCCCGTGCTGCAGATTCCGGCGGCGCAATTTTTGTCAGCTCTGGGGCGCAGCCCCGCCATCGCATCCATGGCGCAGATTTTCACGAGATCGCTGCTGACGCAGGTTCAGCACGTCGCGGCTTGCAATGCACTGCATTCCGTCGAAGCCCGGATGGCCTGCTGGCTGCTTCAAATTCACGACCGGGCGAATAGCAGCAATCCCCTCCCTTTGACACAGGAGACTATGTCGGAGCTACTGGGGGTCCGGCGCACCACGGTCACGCATGTTGTGAGGGCATTGCGCGCGTCACGAGCCTTGAAATCCAACCGCCGCGGTCAGCTCGAGATTGACCGGCCGCGGCTCGAAGCCGTGGCATGCGAGTGCTACAAGGTGATGAGCCGCAGAATCGATCGGATCGTTTCGCGTGGCGCAGCAGGACTTATTCACGCCGCGCCGGCGCGAGACGCCTGCCAGCCGCCCGGCAACCGACTATCCAGGGCAGGCTCGTAGACCCAGGGCTCTCGCGCGAACCACTCGTGTGTAGCCGCGCAGACCCGGCAATAGGTGCGCGAAAGAATACCGCGCTGCAACGAAACCTTTCGCGATCGGTTTCGATACCCGTCGAAATGGCGTCGCCCGTTTCCGGGCATTTGATCATCACCACACCCATCTTGATCTCCTGCAACCTGTTGTGCGGTCAGGGCACGCTGCCCCGCCATCGACTGGACCGAGCGTCCCCTCGTCGCGGAGATGTCCGTCCAGTCGAACCGCGCGGCCGGTAGCCTCGGTTCAGACGGTCTTGTGAAACACCCTATTGAAGCTGGTCTTGATGGGCTCGGTCGTCTCGATCGCAACTTTCTGCGCGAGCTCCCAGAGCTCCCGATTCTGTGCGGAGACGACTTCGAAAGCCTCGCGGCTTCGGGCGGTCGAAAGATGCACGATATCCAGCAGCGACCTGGTCTCAGCGAGCCGGGATAAAAACTCCAGGGTGGCCCTGGTATTGTCTTTGGAAATCTCGATGACCTTGGCACCGTAATCGACGGCCCCTCTGGCGTTCATTGAGCAGGCTTCACGGAGAATGTCGCTGATCTCCTCGGAAGTCGCTTTCATGCTCGCGATATTTTTCTTGGTCTGCGCGGCGCCCTGCTCGGCGAATCCACGGAAGAGTTCCTGGAAATTCAAAAGCGGCAAATCGATCCTTGGTTTTGCACCATTCGTATTCTCATTCACCGGATCGGCCTGCGTTTCGACTTTCACATTGGCATCATTCACGAGCTTTCATCCTTTCAAGCGAAACTAGTTAATGGATTGAAGACTCCCCGCTCCCGGCACGTACTGCGCCAGAAAACCAGCGCCCCTGTTCTCGGCGTGACCGGAGGCTGCTGCGGATGAACCGCTCGCCCCCTGCCGAAGCCAATATGATCGATTAAATTCGAAACATCCGTTCGCTTTCGGACTCTCGCTGAAATAATTTGATGGGTTGCGACCAGGCGGAGCTTTAGATCTGCGACGTTGCAGCGACCGCTCGGTTGCACTCTGAGCTTGCTCGTCGTCTGAGATAGCCGGACTGGCGCCGCTCGCGCTGATGGTTCTCTTCTCGATCCACCCGGTCCCTGAGACTCTCAAGTTCTGCGAGTTGAGAGGCAAGGGCTTCGAGACGCTGGCGAAGAACAGCGGCAGGGTTGTCCACTCGAGCGCAGATTTTCATGTGAGTTCTCCTAGCAATATGTCCGCGAGAATTCCGCCAGCTTTGACGTGGGCAAAAAAAATATGCAATCAAAGGAAAACGCGACTAATTCGGCATGCTGCGTTGCCGATGACGATGCGGCGGCGCGTTAAAAAAGTACTCATGTGCCCCGGCGCGCGGCACGCTCCATTGGGTCTGGCTGCTCAGCTTGCAACAACAGCGGATCGAACCGTTGTTAAGGCTCGGAGCGGGTTGCGCTCGAAAGTCGAGTGGCGGCTCGCTCGCACTCGGGCTTGTGCCTCCGCTCGTCGTCTTCTTCATCTGCACAATCGACCCCTCCATATGCGGCCGGATTTCCGGAGTTCCCTCCCGTCGCGAAAGGTCCTTCGCCACCGGTCGCTCCGCCCGATCTGCCGCCCCCGCCGGATGGCTTTCCAGCAGCAGATGAGCCACCACGGCGCCCCCCAGGTCCGCCACTACCTCCAGGTGACCCGCCGCCAGAGGACCCCGAGGCCCCAGAGGACGGACGATCGTTGTCGAAGAATGACTGGTCCCTGTCATCGCCTTGCGTTGCTCCGTTCTGTCCGCCTGAACGTGCGATGGCTGTCGAGGTCAGCGAGGTCGACAGCAGCAGCGTCATGACGGGGGGTGTCACGGCCGCGAATCTTCCGCAGGTTTTCAGGAACGCCCGCCGGTCGTCATCTTCATTGCCACTTTGGCTCACGATGCGCTCCCCTTGATTTAAATCTACTTTATTGGTATTATATATTAAATAGACTTTCAACCAAAATTTTGTTTGAAAAATGGAGATTGCGAGGCGTGCGCCGCCGGCGGACTGCCAGCATTTCCATGGCCTTTCGGGCTTGCTAGCCCGTTGCCGGAGCCCCAATCGAGAGTATCAAATTAATATTTAATATGCATATATCTGATTAGCTGGGTCAAGAGCAGCGCACGACGGATGATTGCCATGCCACTGCAATTTCACCGGCCAATCGAAAACATGGAGATCTGGAGCGCGAGCGGCGATGGCTTCTCGTTTGTGATCAGCCTGGAGAGCCCTACCGGTCCAGGCTTTCACGGACGCTTCGGGTACCTGGCGAGTTGGCGACCACTCTACGAGAACAACGGCGCGATCAAGATCAGCGGGTCGCCCTTCCGAACATTGGCTGAGGCCGAAGGAGCCTGCCGCAACATGGCCGAGCATCTGCGCGCCGCAACCGATGCTCACCGCCCAGCATGATGCGATGTCCAGCTAACGCGTACGTTCCGGAAGGACACTGCTACGCTTGACGTCCTCGTCGTTTCGAACCGACGAATCCTGCTGTAGTAGGCCGGAAGGGGCGAGTTCACGTGCGGCCGCATGTTGCCCGTTTTGCGAAATTGCAAATGCCGCGAGAACTGTTCGATTGCTGATATCGAGCTTCTGGAAGATGTGGTGAAGGTGGACTTTGATCGTACCATCGGTAATGTTCAGGAAACGCCCAATCTCCTTGTTCGACAGCCCCTCCGATACAAGTCTCATGATCTGCCGTTCCCGGTCGGTCAGCTGCGTCGGAGCCTTTTCCTCACCGATGTGAGACTCCCCACGGACCTCGCCACCTGTGCACGGCGACCGCGATGCCGGCCCCTGGCGTTCCGCAACCTTCCTCAGGGTCGCGACCAGCATCTCCGGCTCAGCATCCCTCGTGAGGACGAGGCAGGCGCGGCCCGCGGCCAGCGTCTGCGACCTTTGATCGCCGGCCTTTTCAGCGAAGAAAATGACCCGGGTACCTTGGCCAGCGGTGTTTGCGATAGCCAGAATGTCAGGTCGACTGATACTGGGCATTGCAATATCGACCAGTGCAATGTCGGGCACCAAAAGTCGGATGGCCCCAATGCAGCTTGCAGTATCGCCGCAGGCGGCCACGATCGCGAAATCGCGCTGCGCCGCAAGGACGCTGCTGATCCCCTGCAAGACGATCGGGTGCCGATCCGCGATGACGACTCTGATGCGGCGCATGCTTCCCCTGCCTATTCCTGATACCCCGCGCGGCAGTTTTTATTCCTGCATTCACCTCAAGACGCGCGGGAAGCACAACAATCCGTTCTGCCAAAATGCCGCACTGTCAATTCGTCACGGCGATCGGCAACGCATGATGGCCACACCACTGTAACTCGCTTTGAGAATGCGTGCAGCACCGTAGGATTGCGGTCCTCCATGGAAAATCCGAAGCAGTCGATTCATCTACAAAACAGCGCCTTCTCTCCTGGCTATGATCTGCAAAACTCTCCCGCAGATCTGGCGGTCCAGTATGTGGCTGCCTGTCAGGATTGGTTAACCGCCATCAAGCTCATCACCGACCACTTATTACGAACGATATATAGTCACATTCACGATTCGAATCTAACATTCGACAAACTTGACCGGAGCGAGGCAGCTGAAAGCCTCGCCCCATAACACGAAGAGGAGGCTCAAAAAGTAATACTATTCATCCAACATCAATATGAGGAGTGGAAATTTTCCAACCATTAATCAGACGTCGCGAACGATAACGGCTCTGCTTCGGCAGTAGCACCGATGAAAACCTGGTCAGCAAAGTTCGGGCGACATTTTCGCTAACCCGGCAAACTTCAATCTGCGGTCACGGGACATCGCTGGTAATGAGTAGGTGGTCATATGTATTCTTCGGCTGTTTTGCGCCAAACGCATGAATCTCTGATCGTTCAATTCACCGAATTGCAGAATTTACGTAGTCGCGTGTCGATGGCCGAGCAGCGCTTGCTCGGCCCGATGCGAAGGGTCCGCCGGCGGAGACCGGCTGGGAGGCGACCGGCCGGTCGAAGGCACAGGCCCGGCTGGTAGCGCCAAGAAGTACCGCACTGCACACTAGAGTTCTGTGCGCGGGCCGATCAGGCTTGCCCGACGGGGCTTCGACCTGATAAGCCCCCCTCCTATTTCAAATCGGAAGTAGTGGGGACGGCTTCCATGGGGAACGAAGAGTGGGCATCCGCGACCACAGCTGAGCTGTGGCGGCTTTACGATGAAGTGACGACTGTTCTTAGTCGGAGAATGATTGCGGAAAAAGCCAAGCTCGAAGAGCGGCTTCGCAGGATCGAGGGAACTTCCGGGGCCCCCAACGGGGAACGTGCGCGCCGCCCCTACCCGCCCGTGCTGCCGAAGTATCAAAATCCGAAAAACCCGTCCGAGACCTGGTCCGGTCGTGGCAAGCAACCCCGCTGGCTGAAGGCGCAGCTCCGAGCCGGCAAGAAGCTGAACGATTTGTTGATCAACCGTTCATCCAGCCACAAGCGCCGCCGCACCGGTTGAGCCCCGCGACGGTCGCGACGCCGTAGACACTGCTATGGCGCGGCTGTCCACAGCAACATCTAGCGATCGCGATCCTCTTTATTGTTCGGACTGCCGTCACCGCCGCCGTTGCCGTAGCCATTGTTGCCATGAACAATATGACCGCCTGAACTGGCTATCGCGGTTGACGTAAGAGAGGTGGACAGCAACAGCGTCATGGCAGGAGGGGTGACGGCGGCAAATTTTCCGCAGCTCTTCAAGAACTCACGACGATCTTCGCCTTCGCGTCGAGTTGGGTCATCGGCTCGTCCTTACTGCATTCCAAAGCCCGATCCAGAGGGTAAACCCGAATCATGATTCCCTCAAATTAAATAAGCTACGCACGTGATTTAATTTCCGGGGGGCGACCCGGCATGCGATCCATGGCCTAAAATTCCCTGGGAACAGGGAATTTTACATGGAAAACCCATGTCGCGGGGGCTATTTGGCCAACGGAATCCGACGAAAACACCTGCGCCTCCAAGCTATTGCGGCAATTTATGGCAAATCCATATCAGGGAAATCTCTGATGTGATCAGGGAACGGGCGCGCGCTAAACAGGGAAAAACCGATGCCGGCGAGCGGCCGAGCGTTCTTCGATTCAAGGCGGTTGATTGAAGGCAGGCCGGGACCGCGAAAATGAGAACTTAAATAATTGAAATCACCAAAATATAATTCTAGTTTTTGAAAACGGTGGTTCACCCGGGCAGGCACCTCATTTCACTCCGCGAAAGCTGTCGATTTCTTGATGGACGCCGTACGGGTCCATTCACGACGGCGCAAATGGGCTTTCTGATGCATTCAAAGCTCGATCCCAGCATGTCTGATCACAATTTGGACCAATGCTCGGCCTTCGCGCGCGAATTCTTGCGAGCTCTGGCAGTTCGCAAGGTCGGGCGAATACCTGGATTAGCCGGGATGTATACCAGTCCGTCCGGAAAATTCCGGAACGAAGCCAATTTGCTCGCGTGCCCTCTCCCTCGCTTGGTCAGAGGGCCCGAAGTGCGCGTTTGTGTTTCGCCAATGCCGCCCGCTCATAGCGCTCGAGATTGTTAAGGCGTTTCACGCCGGCTGGGACGGGCCAGTTCAATAGCGTGGCTAACAGATCGTGGCGGAGGCTGCGGATGCGTAGCAGCGCGAGCTTGGAACGTGCAAGGGCCATCAGTAGGTCCGGCAAAACTTGATGCCCCAGCCCCGAAGCAATCGCGACCGCGAGATTCGCCGCCTCGGCAGGATCGCTGATGGCGCTGCGCGCCAGCCCATGACGCAGCGCGTTGCGGCCTCGTCTTTCCATCCGCCGTTTTCGGCCCCGTGCTGCGCTTGGCGTTGCTGCGATTGGCTTCGATTTGTCGAATTTACGCCATGTCCGAGGCCCTCGGCTGATGCTGATGGTGGCGGCCGGAAGCTCGCTCCAACGCATTGACAGATCGAGGATTTTCGAGCCCAAAGAACAGCAATTTTGCTGCAGAAAGGACTGGCATTCCCGCGCAAAAGGAGCGTTAATCATTGGACCGGCCGGCGGGTCCTTGGCCCCGGTCTCTCCCCTCGCAGTGGCGGGGGTTTTGGTGGT
>NZ_JADPJF010000041.1:7648-18361 GCF_023073295.1 Bradyrhizobium sp. 23
GCGTCAACCCAGGAGAGACCGGTGACCACGATTGCAACCGACGGCGCCGCGGCGCCCCGCTCCGTCATCACATTCAACCGCCACGACCGGCGCGCCTTCATCGGCGGCTCGGATGTGCGCATCATCATGGGCCAGGACCAGGACGAGCTCATGCGCCTGTGGCAGGAAAAACGCGGCGAGGTCCTGCCGCAAGATTTGTCGCGCAACCTGATCGTCCAGCTTGGCAGTGCCACCGAAGACCTCAACCGCAGCTGGTACCAGAACGCCACCGGGTATGTGATCACCGACATCCAGAAGCGGGTGCAGCACCCCGTCCATGCCTGGATGGCGGCCACCCTGGACGGCATCGTCGCGCCGACCGGCGCGGTGTTCGAGGCGAAGTTCATGCTGCCCTGGGCTTTTAGCGAAGAGGCCGCGGCCGACAAGCACATGGCGCAGCTGCAGCACAACATGTGGGTGGTCGCCGCCCGCGCCGCGGTGCTCTCGATCATCACCGGCGGCGGCAAGTGGGTCGAGATCACCGTGCTTGCCGATCCGCTGTACCAGCACCTGCTGCTCACGGCCGAAAAGAAGTTCTGGCGCTGCGTGCAGAGCGGCGAGCCGCCGCTGCTGTTCGGGATCGAGACGCCTCGGCCGCGATTGGCCGCCGTGAAGGTGGTCGACATGACCGCATCCAATCTGTGGGCCGAATGCGCGGCGACCTATTTGCGCACCCGCGAGGCCCATAGCGAGCACGAACTGGCCAAGACCGAACTCAAGAAGCTGCTGCCCGAGGATGCCAAGGAAGCGTTCGGCCACGGCATTCGCGCCAAGCGCTCCAAGGCCGGCGCGATCAGCTTTGATCCGGTTGAAATGGAGGCCGTCCATGCACCGGGCCAGTGAGCATATCGGAGCGATCGCAGCAGCCTTGGCCCGCGCGCAAGCCGAACTAACCAATCCGGAAAAAACCCTGACCGCTCAGATTCGCTCGCCATTTCTGCGCGATGACGACCGCACCTTTCGCTACGCCTCGCTGGCCTCGGGCCTCGACATCGTGCGCAAGACCTTAAGCCAGCAGGAGATCGCCGCCATCCAGAGCACCCGGGTCGAGGGCAGCACCGGCCACATCCATCTCACCACCCTGCTCGCCCATTCCTCCGGCGAATGGATCTCCTCGGACTGGCCGGTCTGCGCCGCACGGGACATCGAGGCGCCGCACCGGATGGGCGCGGCGCTCACCTACGCCCGACGCTATGCCCTGTTCGCGCTGGTCGGGATCGCCGGCGAGGATGATCTTGACGCCCCTGATGCGGCCGCTGGTCCCCCCGCACCACCTAACCTCAAGGCCTCGCCCGGCAAGGGCGCTCTGAACCGTGCCCCGGTGCTGCGGCCGCGCGAGTCCGCCGCACTCCGGGAGCAGCTGTTGCGCCAGCTCGAAGCGCTGCCTGCCAGTACCGATCTGCTCAGCTGGGCCATGGCGAGCCTCCCGCTCAAGAACAGCCTGCAGGAGCCGGATGCCCGGGTGGTCGAGGCTGCTTATCAGGCCAAGCTTGAGGACGTTGGCCGCGCTCAGACCGAGCAGACGGCCGACTTGATTGGCATGCCAAGCCTGCCAGCAGCGCCTGCAGCTGACGCCGAGACCGCACTGCAGCCAGCGCTACCCGAGGCCGGGCTCGCCCATCCCAAGGAGCCGTCCCGCAAACGCAGCAAGACGCACCTGTTGTTTGTTAGCGGGCAGCCCTGCCTGGTGTGCCGGCAAACCCCGTGCGATGCCCATCATCTGAAATTCGCTCAAGCCCGGGCGCTCGGCCGCAAGGTCAGCGATGAGTTCACTGTCCCCCTGTGCCGCGCGCATCACCAGGAGCTGCATCAGCACGGCAATGAACGGGCGTGGTGGGCGAATCTGCAGATCGCGCCGTTGCCCGTGGCGCAGGAACTGTGGGCGGCGAGCCCCGTCCACGATCCCGCCAACGTCGCCGTCAGCGCCGCGTCGCTTGCGGCAAACCTGGATTCGGAGGCCGCCGGATGAACGGTCTGTTCCAAACCGCGCGCGAGCTCACCGTCACGTCGCTGCCGGTCGAGTTTGAGGCCTTGGCGCCCCCGCCCCTGCTGCTGCCGGGCGAACACCTCGAACACTACCAGGCGCTCCGGCAGGCGATCTTTGCCGATCTCGCGCCGCGGTCCGCCATCGAATGGCTCCTCGCCATTGACGTCGCCGAACAGTCCTGGGACATCCAGCGCTACCGCATGTTGCGGCATAAATTGCTCGAGACCTATCGCCAAAAGGCGGTTGAGGCGGCGCTGCGGCGCATCGATCTGGTCGGGATCGATTCCGAGTTCGAAGCGAAGGCCGAGTCCTACACGCGGCAGAATGCACTGAGCTGGCGGTGTGATCCCGTCGCTGCGACCGAGATCGACGCGCGGCTTGCGACCTATGGCTTCGACCAACACGCCATCACCACCGAAGTCTACGTTCAGGCGCGCGAGGTCCTGGTCCTGTTCGAGGGGCTGCTCAACGCCGCACAAACCAAGCGCATGCTGCTCCTTCGCGAGATCGGGAATCCACGCCTCGGAGGTGGAACGATGCGCGGCCGCGCTAGATTTGGTTCGCCGTCTCCAGATCCGGTACGGGTCACGCAAAAGAACCGCGCACGCTAGGACGGCTGCCAAAAAGCGCAGGACGCGCGCGTATTACTTCAGGCTCTCGAATACCACAAACTTGAACGCTCTAAGAATCCAGCCGAAACCGGGTCGGCCGCGGCAAGCAGCCCGATGGCTGAAGGCGCAGCTTCGCGCCGGCAAGAAGCTAAACGACCTGTTTATCAACCGCTCATCCGGGCAAAAGCCCGCCAGACTGGCTAGCCACGGGTCCGGGCGCTGGCGGGCGGTCGCCTATGGCCGCCGGCGCCACTTTCAGCCGTCCTCCTTGCCGTTGGGACCGCCGTCCCCCGCCGCCGCTGCACTTGCCGTTTTGCCTTGCACAATCTCCGCTCGAACCACAATGGCCGCTGAGTTCCTATAGGTGGAAAGCAACAAGGTCATCACCGGCGGGCTCACGGCGGCAAATCTTCCACAGCTCTTCAAGGTCTTCACTGTCAAGGCGGCTCATCGGCGTGATCCTGCAATCATCGGTCAATGAAAATTACCAGCCTACCCGTGGCAACGTTGCGTTCGCTGGCGGCCATGCACGGAGACACGACGCGCACCAATGTCCGCGACTGCGTCCCATCAGGAGCGGGCCACCTCCCTTTCGGGAATAATACAGTATCCGCACGTTTGACATTCTAAAAATAAATCCAGTATAATTTTAAATTACTTAGTTTTGAATTAACTTCGCTCATAAGCCTGTTCAGCGCGTAACGAGCCCTGGGCAGCCACACATACCGCGCACCAAAGCTCCGCTCTTTCCAAATAGAGGAAGCGAAAGGCAATTTATGACCCAAATCGAGGCTGGAGCAGCGTTCAGGCAATTGCGGTCTGGCTTCAATACGGCCTTCCGCCCAGGATTCTCGCTGCCGCGTCTGGGAGCCCTGATGAGCCGGGCCCTTACGGACACTCTCCTGGACCTTTCGGAACTAACAGTTCTCACCGAGGCTGCGACCGGCGCGTACGCCGTGACGGCCGTCCTCGCAGCGATGGCTGGGGCCAAACACGTCTATGCCTTCACGAGACCTACACGGCACGGCACCCCGGCTGACGCCAGGCAGCAGACTCTGGAGCTTGCAGATTCGGTCGGCGTGGCCGATCGCATCGACGTC
The DNA here is from genome assembly GCF_023073295.1 of Bradyrhizobium sp. 23. NCBI lineage: Bacteria > Pseudomonadati > Pseudomonadota > Alphaproteobacteria > Hyphomicrobiales > Nitrobacteraceae > Bradyrhizobium > Bradyrhizobium sp. 23. The sequence continues at coordinate 11,386 of NZ_JADPJF010000041.1, forward strand.
TTGGAGCAGATCACCCCGGATATCCTCCATCAAACGGATATCGTAACCAACAGCGGCCATCTTCGGCCTCTTACCGCCGCGCTCATTGATAAGTTGCCAAGGCAGGCCGTCATCGCCTTGATGTTTGAGGCTTGGGAATTCCGCCCCAAGGACCTCGACATGGAAGCATGCTTACGGCGCGGAATTCCAATTGTCGGCGTGAACGAGCGTCACCCGTCAGTGGATGTCTTCTCGTTTCTCGGTCCGCTGTGCGTGAAGCAACTCCATGATTGCGGTTTGTCCGTTTACAGGAACCGCATTGCGGTGCTGTGCGACAACGACTTTGTTGACTCGCTCCGCGCCGGTCTCGCGAGCTCCGGAGCGAGCGTGGACATCTTCGACAACGTCCAGGATGTGTATTGCGACGAGTGGGACGCAATCGTCGTCGCGCTACGTCCGACGGCTGAGCCGCGCATCCGTTCGCCGGAAGCAACGCACCTCGCTGCCTGCGCACCCGGTCGTGCCATTATTGTGCAGTTCTGGGGCGACATGGATCGGACTGCATTGTCAGAAAATGGATTGGGCGCTTGGCCAACAACGCCTCCGGCATTGGGGCACATGGGCATTCTGCTGTCGGAGATTGGCCCTGATCCGATCGTGAGGCTGCAGGCAGGCGGCCTTCGCGCTGCCGAGTGGGTTCGGCGCAGCAGAGCTGTTTCGTCTGACGGATTCGCGCAGATCGTTACATAGGGCGGACAGCAAGCACTACAGCTCTAAATAGAATTGCAAGAAGCTGATACATCAGGGCGGAATAACGGTCGTGCATCACGCAAAAATACGAAGGCGCCCACGATTCAGTTACACAAGCAATAATCGGAGGGCAGTGTATTTAGATCAGTCCGCAAATTGTTTAAATCGAATATCAAATCATGCGAGAAACCGGAGGCGGCTTACGAATGCAGGCCCGGTCTTGCCCACACCCGTTTCAGCTCCAGTCTCCTCAGCGGCTCAATAAGGATGACCTTCTATGGCTAACTCTCGAAATTTTTTGGAGCAGATCAGCGGCGAGTATTTGACGCCTTCCATCAATCTCTCGGTAGATCAAAGACTCATGATGCTCGTTGCCGATCACGTCATTCGGAATCTGCCGAGCGTCGAGGGGCGTGTCCTCGAGCTAGGGGTGGGCCTTCAAGTGTGGACCCCAATGTTGTTGGCGAAATACAGCGATGTCACTACCGTAGACGGCGCCGCCTCGCTGCTCGACAGAATGAAGAACCAACTTGCAGGATTGGAGTGCGCGTTACGCTGGCACTCCGTCCCTAGCATGTTCGAGGATTTCACGCCTGCCACACCGTTCGATCTCGTCTTGGCGACCTATGTTCTCGAGCACGTGGACAATGCGAAGGCCGTGATTGAGCGCGCGCGAAAGCATTGGCTGACCAGAGGAGGCTTGTTGGCTGTTGCGGTTCCCCAAGCAACCAGCCTGCATCGCCGGCTGGCGGTTCATATGGGCTTGGCTCAGCACCCGGCTGAGCTTGGGGATTCTGATCGTAGGCTCGGCCATAAGCACTGTTTTACCCATACCCAGATGGAGACTTTGCTAATCGATGCCGGCTTCAGGATTCGAGAACGTCAAGGGATGCTCACCAAAGCGTTGCCCAACGCGTTGCTCGCGAATTGTGACGATCGACAGCTTAAGGGCCTTTTCGATCTTGGTCTGGAGTTGCCCATAGATTATGCTGCCGCAATCTATTTCCTCGCAGAGGCTGTTTAGTCAGCCGGAGGGTCGGCGAGCCCGGGAATCGTCATCAGGTAAGCAATCTCTGATTCGAGATCGTTGCACTCCTAAATTGGGCGATATTGTAGCTCCCGTGCCAGTACAGAGTTAGTCTTCGCGTGCATCGAGGAGGAGCGCCGACCAAGCTTGTTTCAACCGCGGATAATCCTCGCGCGACATCCGAAACGTGATTACGTCGTCACCGTTCCACCACGCGTTGTGAGCGATCTCTTCAATCTGAAAGCCGAGCCGGATATGAAAGTTTTTCGACGAACGATTCTTGCTTTGCGCCTTTGCTAGAACCACCGAAAGCCCTAGTTGCTCGAACGCGAACGTGAAAAGCAAATCGAATATTTCGGCAAGGAACAGCCGAGCGCCCGGATCGACGATCAGCCGCGCCACTTCCCCGCGTTTCGCCGCGAAATCCAGATTCGTGATAGCTACCGTGCCGGCCGGTTTTCTCGAACGTTTGAACTCGGCAATGAGATAATAGTCGTCCGCCCTGGCCTGATAGTTTCGGAAGAACTCTTCCTGCTGGGTCAGGGTCAGCTTTTCCCGGGTCATGAACTTGCCGAGAACGGGATCGTTTCGCCAAGCGATTATTTGCGGGGAGTCCTCCAGCCGGACCTCGCGGAGGACAAGATTGTTTCCTTCAGGAAGTCGTTTGAGATTCTCAGCCTTGGTGGAAAGCGTGCCCGCGCTCGGCAACTCTAGCTTCATATGCCCCGCCATCTATTGATTTCACCGTATTTTTAATATTTAACTTAATTGACCAGAACGTTATCATTATTTAATATGAGAGGCAATCATATGCTGCTGCTCTCCTCGAGGGAGGCTCGCTATTCTCGCTGCTGCACCCGTCTTGCCGGACCGGCCCGTAAATGATGCCGAACTTAAGTCCCTAGCGCTGTCAGGCGACGCCGCATTCTGGGGACATCTCGCCGCCCGCTCGCGGCAAGCGGCGAGTTTTTCCGAGCTGTTCTTTCTTTCTACGCTTCGAAAAAAGGCGAAGCTACGGACGGGCGAAAGTGTCCAGCCAAGACTCCGCCTCGCCTTGATTGGCGGCTACAATCTTTATCCGCTGCACGAATTGGTGGAACATCTCCTGGCTATTCGTGGAGTCGCGTCCGAACGTTTCCTCGGCGAGTACGATAACTTCGTCTCGGAAATACTCGACGGCTCGAGCCCGCTATACGCCTTCAAGCCGGATCTCGCCTTTATTCTGCCGAACGCGAGAAACTGCCGGTTTTCCGGCTCGCTCCTCGATGCCGTGGAACTCCAGCGGGAAGCTGCAGTTGGAGCCGCGGAGCACCTCCTCAACCTCGCGCAGACTTTCATCGCACGCTCGGGTGCGGCGGTGATTCTCGCCAATCTCGCGCTGCCCGGCGATCCGGATCTCGGCTCGTTTCGTTCACGCACGCTTGGCGCCGATTGGAGTTTCCGCAAGGCGGTAAACCTTGAGCTCGGGCTCCGGGCCCCGGCGGAGGTGCAAATCTGCGACGTCGAGTTCCTCTCGGCGCGCCGAGGGATCACGGCCGCACAGGATGCGCGAGCGTGGTATGAATCGAAGCAGCTCGGCTCGCCGGATTTTCTGGTGGACGTCGCGCAGGAGCTAAGCCTTCTGGTCGCCTCCCGTAAGCAAGACCCCAAGAAGGTGCTGGCAGTCGATCTCGATAACACGCTCTGGGGCGGCGTGATTGCGGAGGATGGCGTCGAAGGAATCGAGCTTGGCGACTCGTCTCCCCGCGGCGAAGCTTTCAAGGCTTTCCAGAAGTACCTCCTCGCGCTTTCCGAACGCGGTGTCCTGCTTGCGGTATGCAGCAAGAACGACCATGCGCGCGCGGTCGAGGTATTCGAGAAGCATCCCGAGATGATTCTCCGGCTGGAGCACTGCGCGGCCTTCAAAGCCAATTGGAACCCGAAGTCCGACAACCTGCAGCAGATCGCGGATGAACTCCGCCTTGGCCTCGACAGCTTCGTGTTCGTCGACGACAACCCGGCGGAGATCGAGATCGTGCGCCAGTTTCAGCCCCAGGTCGAAGGTGTGCTGCTCGGACCGGATCCCGCCGAATTCATCGGTCGCCTCCAGGCCGGGCGCCATTTCGAGCCACGGAACGTTACCGAGGAGGATCTCGGGCGGACGGCGCAGTATAGGCAGGAACAGCGACGTACGGAGCTCGCAGCGAGCGTAACCGACATGCCAGCCTACCTCGCCTCGCTTGAAATGCGAGGCACGATCAAGGAGTTCGACTCGCTCGACCTGCCCCGCATTGCCCAGCTGATCGCGCGCAGCAACCAGTTCAACCTGACCACGGTCCGTCGATCCGAAACTGATATCCACGGTCTCCTAGGGAAGCCGGACTACCGGAGCTTCACGATGCGGCTCGAGGATCGGTTCGGTGATTCCGGGCTCATCTCCGTGGTCATTGCAAAGATCGAGGCCGGCGTCTTCGTTCTGGATACCTGGCTCATGAGCTGCCGCGTGCTCAAGCGCCAGGTCGAGGACGAGATCGTGAACGAGATTTTTCGGCTTGCAGAGATCGCCGGCTGCGCAAAAGTGCGCGGCATTTATCTTCCGACGGAAAAAAATGGCATCGTTGCCGGAATCTACGAGGAGTTTGGCTTCGTACGTACGGAAGACTCCGCCGCCCGGAAGGAATTCGAGCTCGAGGTGGACAAGTATCAGATGCGTTCGACAAAGATCCGCATGACCAGGAGGGCTTATGAAGCAAGATGAAGTACTGGGGAAGTTGCAGGAGGTGTTCGACGGCATCTTCCTCGAGAAGGTCGCGGCCAAACCCGAGCTGTCGGCGGCCGACGTCGAGGAGTGGGACTCGCTTATGCAGATATCGCTCGTCATCGCCATCGAGCAGAAGTTTCGCGTACGTTTCCGCGTTGGCGAAGTCGAGGCGGCCCGAAATCTGGGTGAGTTCGCCGATCTGATCGCAAAGCGGATGGAGTCATAAGCTGAACATCGCGCGCGTGTTCGAGGCTGGCAAGCGAGCTACGCGCCTGCTTCATCGAAGCTTTTGGCCACGCTTGCCTCCTGATTGACACACGCGAAAGTGGTGAACTGCGCTCGTGACACGCGCCAGCTCCCTTCAAGATCAACAGAAGTTGACGCGAGGGCTTTTCTCGAACAGCAAAAATGCAGCTTCTATTTAATTATTTTTTATGTTATTTGATTTATTAATACGAATACTCCGCGCTGACGCTGCAACCCGCATAGGTCGGCGGCAAGTTTAGATCGCAAGCAATTACGCTGACTAGCCCCGGGAGTACAGAACGTGGCCACCACCACCACTCTGTTCACCACCCAGACACCGGTCTTCACCAACGCCACCGACGGAACAGGGGCGGATTACGAGCTGGGGATGCGCTTCACCAGCGACACGTCCGGCGTGATCCAGGCGATCCGGTACTACAAGGCCTCGAACGAGACCGGCACCCATATCGGCCACATCTGGTCGGCGACGGGCCAGGAGCTGGCGACCGTCACGTTCACCAATGAAAGCGCATCGGGCTGGCAGCAGATGACGCTCGCCACGCCGCTCACCATCACAGCCGGCACGACTTATGTGGTTTCGGTCAATATCAACAGCTACTACGTCGCCACCACGCAGGGCTTCGCGTCTGGCGTCAGCAATGGCGGCCTGAACGCTCCGGTCGGCGCCGGCGTCTTCGACTACACCGCGGGCGTCTTCCCCACCAACGTCTATCAGAACGCAAACTATTTCCGCGACGTCGTGTTCGCTGCGAGCGCGGCGAATCCCAATAATCACCCCGGTACGGTGAGCGTCAGCGGGACGCCGACGCAGAACCAGACCTTGACGGCGACGGTGAGCGATGCGGATGGAGTGCCGGCCGCCGTCACCTATCAGTGGCAGCAAAGCACGAACGGCACGACATGGAGCAACATCGCCGGCGTAACGGCGAGCACGCTGACCCTCGGCCAAGCCCAGGTCGGCAACTTCATCCGTGTCAATGCCGTCTACACGGACCTACTGGGCAGTCGCGAGACCCCGGTGAGCGCCGCGACCGCCACGGCGGTGGCCAATGTCAACGACGTCGGCGTCGTCACGATCAGCGGCACGGCGTCCCAGAACCAGACACTGGCGGCCAGCGTCACCGATCCTGACGGCGTCCCGGCGAGCATCACCTATCGCTGGCAGAGCAGCACCGACGGCACCACCTGGACGAACCTCGCTGCCACGACCTCCAGTCTCACCCTCGACAGCAGCCTGGTCGGCAAGCGGATCCGTGTGAGTGCTACCTACACCGACCTGCTCGGCGGCAGCGAGACCCCAACCAGCGCAGCCACGGCGACGGTTACAGCTGCGAGCACCACCACCACTTTGTTTACCACCCAGACGCCGTCCATCACCAACGCGACCGACGGGGTCGGCGCGGACTACGAGCTGGGGATGCGCTTCACCAGCGACACTTCCGGCGTGATCCAGGCGATCCGATATTACAAGGCCTCGAACGAGACCGGCACCCATGTCGGCCACATCTGGTCGGCAACGGGCCAGGAGCTAGCGACGGTCACGTTCACCAACGAAGGCACATCGGGCTGGCAGCAGGCGGCGCTCTCCACGCCGCTCACCATCACAGCCGGCACGACTTATGTGGTTTCGGTCAATATCAACAGCTACTACGTCTCCACCACGCAGGGCTTTGCATTTGGCGCCAACAATGGTGGCTTGAACGCTCCGGTCGGCGCCGGCGTCTTCGACTACACCGCGGGCGTCTTCCCCACCAACGTCTATCAGAATGCAAACTATTTCCGCGACGTCGTGTTCGCCCCATCCAACGTCATCGCACTCTTTAACACTTCAACGATCTATGTCAGTGAAGCGGCCGGCACGGCCACCGTCACCGTCGTGCGCTCCGGCGACCTCAGTTCTCAAAACACCGTTGAGTACACGACGAACGAAATCGGCACCGGCGGAAGCGCGACGGCAGGATCGGACTTCATCCAGCCCACCTTCAACGGTCGGGCGAACACCGGCCAGATCGTCTTCGCACCGGGCGAGAGCACGAAGAGCTTCACCATCCCGATCGTCAACGATCAACTGACCGAAGGCAACGAAACGTTCGCCATCGGCCTTCAAAATCCCGGCTCCGGCTCCCTCGGGGCTCCACGCACTGTGCTCGTAACCATCGTCGACGAAGACTCACCCGCCTCGATCGCTATGGCGGACGTCGTGATGAGTGTCG
>NZ_JADPJF010000041.1:18448-24306 GCF_023073295.1 Bradyrhizobium sp. 23
AGCAGCCCGACGGCGACGATCACGCTGCTCCGCAGCGGCAACGTCAGTCAGGCAGCCACGGCCGGCTTCACGACGAGCAGCGGCAGCGCACTCGCAGGATCCGACTACACGACCACATCCGGCACGGTGACCTTTGCTGCCGGCCAGGTGAGCCAGACCATCTCGGTGCCGATCATCAATGATGCGACGCCGGAGAACGACGAGACCTTCACCATCACCTTGAGCAATCCGACGGGCGCCACGCTTGGCGCTCAGGCGACAACGACCGTGAAGATCCTGGACAACGACAACCCCGCTCTCGGCAATCTCGTGGGCGAGACGGCCGTCTCGGGGCTGAACCAGCCTGCGGCGATGGACTGGACTCCCGACGGCCGCTACATGCTGGTCGCGCAGAAGGACGGCGTGGTGCGGGTGGTGGACAACGGCACATTGCGATCGACTCCGCTCATCGACCTTTCGAGCGAGGTCAATGATTTCGGTGATCGCGGGCTGCTGGGGATCGCGGTGAATCCGAATTTCGCAAGCAACCACTATGTCTACCTGCTCTACACCTACGATCCGCCCGAGACGGCGGGCCAGAGCGGCCTTGCTGCCGCTGATCAGGGCGGCAACCGGCCTTGTCGTCTGGTGAGGGTTACTGTCGACCCCACCACGATGATCGCCAATCCGGCCAGCGAAGTGGTGCTGGTCGGCAAGAACAGCACCTGGGCGTATACCAGCCGTCCCGACGCGAACAGCGGCGGCGATCCCAGCATCGTTCCCTCCGGGATCGTCAACGGCACCACGATCACGGCTCCCGCCAGCCAGATCGAGACAGGAGCGCAGGACAACGATCCGGACAGAGCCGGCATCCAGAACCAGAACATCCGCGACTATCTTGCGACCGACAGCGATTCGCATTCGATCGGCGCCATTCATTTCGGCCCCGACGGCTACCTCTATATGACGGTCGGGGATGGCACATCGTACAACTTCGTCGATCCCCGCGCAGTGCGGGTCCAGGACATCCACAATCTCTCGGGCAAGCTGTTGCGGATCGATCCTGTCACGGGCGAGGGAGCGCCGGGCAATCCGTACTATCAGGCCGGCGATCCAAACAGCAATCAGTCGAAAGTGTTCTACTACGGCGTCCGCAACGCGTACCGCTTCAGCTTCGATCCCGTCACGAATCTGCCTGTGCTCGGAGACGTGGGCTGGAATAATTGGGAAGAGCTCAATACGGGGCCTGCGGGCTCGAACTTCGGATGGCCCTACTTTGAAGGTCCGAACAAAACCGCCAGCTACCAGAACCTCTCGCAGGCGATCACCTTCTACAACAATGGCAACCGCAACAATTTGTCCGACCCGCCTGCGGTGTTCCCGATCCTGCCTCTCAGCCACGGCGCACCGGACGGCTTCCATGTGATCACCGCGGGCGATTTCTACAATCAGAACACGATGTTCTTCGACGACGTCTACAATGGAACGATTTTCGCCGCGACGCTGGATGCGAACCGGCAGGTCGCAGGCGTCCAGTTGGTGGACAACGTGCCAGGCATTGTGGACATGCAGAAGGGGCCCGACGGTTGGGTCTATGGTGCCGATATATATGACGGCACGATCCGACGTTGGGTGGACCCCTCGGCCGCCGGCAACGTGGGCCTCGCGGCGTCATGACCACGAGTGCGCCGGGAGAAGGTGCCCCACTTGTGAGACTTGTATAGATCTGTGGGGCACGACAGAGCCGATGCCCTCACCGCACTTGCATGCTTGTGACAGGTCGTCCCGCCGGCGCAGTTCCGCATGATTCCGGCCACATGACAGGAGTCATGCTCCCGGGCGGCCAATCGTCGCCCACATTCGGCTGTCGCTCGGCATCTGCATCCGGACCCAGCCATATGGCACTTGCGACCAGGACTTGATCTCGGACGCCAGATTATCGAGGACCAGATCGCCGGTCCTGGCGCGCACCAGCAGCACGAGGTGATGGTCTCCAGAACTGGTGACCACCTCGCTTAATAGCAGGGCCCGCGCGGGCCAGCCGCGGTGCAGCAGCTCGTGACGCTTGCTCACTGCGTAGTCGTTGCAATCACCGCGATCGGGGTTAACGATCCACTGCTCACCTGCAAGGCCGAGTTCATTGGGCTGCGGAGCAATGGCGCGGTTCACGGCGCGATTGACTGCTTTCAGCTCTGCCCATCGTTCCTTGGTCAAACGGACCGGCCCGCCGCGGAAGAAGCGCCGCTGGCGACACTCGGCCTCATAGCGCATGCAGAACATCGTATAGCTGAAGGGCGGAAGCGTCGGGCGTCCCCGCTCGATATGCGCAAGAGCCGCTTGCGAAGTCCCTGGTGCGGTCAGCAATGCCGCACCCGCCCACTGAACGCCTCCGATCATGACAGCCAAGACTGCCGCGACGACTGGTCCCGAGGCTCGCTGCATCTGCCGATCCTCCTGCGAACGCCAAACCGAGCCCGGATTCACTGCTCAGCGCTGCCGCCCCGGTCATGGGAACGATCAACCGCCTGTAGTTTATTATTTAATACCAGTTAAATTTTAACTGGCAATAATAAGTTGAGAGTTAACTCAGCGAAGATGTCGCACGCAGACAGCTACCGGATGCCTGCGGCCTGCCGAAGTGAATGAAATGGAGCAAGAAGTTCCGATCGGCTCGGGGGTCCCGATGGATGGCCCGTCAAGCCTGACCCTGTACGCCAGGCGAATGGATGTTCTGAGCGGACGCTCGTTCGAGCGATCGGTGGTCTCGCCTACGGGCAACAGGCATCCGTTACGGTCGATCCGCCGCAAGCAGCGCGATTTGCTGCGACTGATCAGGAGGTGGGGCGGCCTCACAACGTTCGCGTTCGCGCCGCTAAATCTGCTGCGGCGACCTGACATCGCTAGAACGCTGCGGTGGAGCGTTCAAACCAGCGACTCTGTCTCGGCGCGTGTTGCGCTTTCGTCGGTCGGGCACGCCCGCTGCCGATGCGTCCGGCCGCCCAGCCCTGCTTTCAGAGGCTGTTCGCAACGCCGGCGCCCAGGGACAGGGCGCCGGCGCCGAATGCATGCGGTCGAGCGCTGCTTTCTTCCGCGTAGACTCAGCGCTCCTTGAACGCGCGACCCGCCTGATCCTGCAGCGGCTTGAGCAGATAGGACAGCGCGGTCCGGCCTGCCGTCTTGATGAAGACCTCGACCGGCATGCCGGGCAGGAGCTTGGCCGACCCAAGTTTCGCCAGCTCTGCCGGCTTCAGCAGGACACGGCCCGTGTAGTAGCTCGTGCCGGCGCGCTGATCCTGGGTAATGTCTGCCGAGACCATGCTGACCTCGCCGTCGATTTCGGGCGTGGTCTTCTGGTTGAACGCTGCGAACCGCATGGTCGCGATCTGCCCCATATAGACCTGGTCGATGTCGCGCGGTGCGATCTTGACCTCGACCGCAAGCGAGTCCGCATCCGGCACGATCAGCATGATCTGCTCGCCGGGAGAGATCACACCCCCGACCGTGTGGACGCTCAGCTCGTGGACGCGGCCCGATTGGGGAGCCCTGATCTCGATCCGATTCAGTTGATCCACCGCCGCGGTTTTGCGCTCGCCCAGTTCGGAGAGTTTGGAGCGCGTCTCGATCAGGTCCTTGCCGACTTCCGTCCGCAGGTCCTGGTCGATTTGAATGATCTGGAGTCCGATTTCCGAGATCTTGCCCTTCGACTGAGCAATCATTCCCGCAAGCTGGCTGCGCTCGCCTTCGATGCGGGCTGAGTCGCGCTCGAGAGCGTTAAGCCGCGTGATCGGCACCAGATTCTTTTGCCAGAGGCTGCGCACGCCCTCCAGCTCCTGGCGGATGAATTCGACTTCCTTCTGCTTGGCCTCGGTCTGGCCCGTGTAGCCCTTAATCTCGTTCTCCAGCTGCGCGCCTTTCTCCTGCAACTGCGCTTTTTGGCCGCTCCGCGCCTGACGACGCAGCTCGAACAGCTTCCGCTCCGCGGTGATTGCACGATTGGCCTCGGAGTTGCTCTCCTTGGCCCGATCGAGCAGCACCTTGGGAAACACGACCTGGTCGGCGCCATCGCGCTCGGCCTCGAGACGAGCCTGTCGCGCGAACAGCTCATCGATGCTGTTGGTGACGATCGTCGCATTGGCGAGCGTCTGGGTCTCGTCGAGGCGGATCAAAACGTCCCCTGCATTGACCCGGTCGCCTTGCCGCACGCGCAACTCTCCGATGATGCCGCCAGTGGCGTGCTGGACCTTCTTGACGTTCGAATCCACCACGACCACGCCCTGGGCGATCACCGCGCCCGACAACTGGGTCGTCGTCGCCCAGCCGCCGACCCCAAAGGTAACCAGAGCGAACATGATCATCCCAACGATCATGTAACGCTGGATGGACTGCAACGCCGGTGCTACCTGACCGCTCATCGGCCGCCTCCTTGAGCATCCGCGACAACCTTGAGCGGCACCGGATTCCGCAACACTCGCTTGAGAACCTCCTCCCTCTTGCCGAAGGACTGGACCCTGCCTTCGCCGAGGCACAAGACATGGTCCACGCCTTCCAGCGCCTTCGGCCGATGCGCGACAACGGCGACGATCCCGCCGCGGCGGCGCACGTTCAGGATCGCCTCGGTCAACGCCTCCTCGCCCTCGGCATCGAGATTGGAAGAGGGTTCATCAAGCACGACCAGGAAAGGCTTGCCGTAAAAGGCGCGCGCAAGCCCGATACGCTGCCGCTGCCCCGCCGACAGCGCCAGCCCTCCCTCGCCGATCTTCGTGCTGTAGCCGTCCGGAAGGGAGAGGACGAGGTCGTGCGCGCCCGCGGCATGCGAGGCTTCCAGAACAGCGGCGGCGGTTGCGTGCGGGTCGAAGCGCGCAATGTTCATTGCAATGCTGCCGTTAAACAATTCCACGTCCTGGGGCAGATAACCGATGTGCTTGCCGAGGGCGTCCGACGACCAGTGATCGAGGGCCGCGTTGTCGAGCCGGATCCGGCCTCGAATGCACGGCCACACCCCGACCAGCGCACGCGCGAGCGTCGACTTGCCTGATCCGCTCGGACCAATGATTCCGACCGCCTGCCCGCTCCGCAGCTGGAAAGACACTTCGCTCAGAGTTGCCCTTTCGGTGTTCGGCGCGCCGATATAGAGGTTCTCGGCGGTGAGGGTTTCGACGGGCGCAGGCAATGCCAACCGCTCCTCCTCGTGAGGCAGAAGCTTCAGCAAGTGATCGAGCCGTTGTCCCGATTGTCGCGCGGCGACGAATCCCTTCCAGTTCGCAATGGCCATTTCGACGGGAGCCAGGGCCCGCGCGGTGAGGATCGATCCGGCAATGATGATGCCGGCCGTCGATTCTTGGTTGATGACGAGGACGGCGCCAACGGCGAGAACCAGCGATTGCAAGATCGACCGGAAAATCTTGGAGGCACCACCGAGTCCGTTTGCGACATCGCTGGCCCGTTCATGGGCCGCGAGGTACTTCGCATTGACATCCCGCCAACGCAAGGCCGCCTGGTGCCGCATGCCCATGGCCTGCAGAACTTCGGCATTGCGCCGCCCCTCGAGCGCGAGGGCAGTTCGCGAAACAGCGAGACGCGAGCTCGCTTTTGCCGGGCCTCGGGTGCGCGTTTCCGTGAGCATCGTAATGCCGACCAGCACCAGTGCGCCGATCAGCGCAGTGACGCCAATCCAGAAGTGAAAGAGGAAGCAGACGCCGAGATAGATCGGCATCCAGGGCAGATCGAAGAGCGCCGTGGGCCCTCCGCTCGACAGGAAGCTGCGGACCTGATCGAGGTCCCGCACCGGCTGCAGGCCGTCGCCATCCGCTCTGGTCTTCAACGGCAGGCGAACAAGCGCGTCGAAGATGCGAACGCCGAGGCTTTCGTCGAGATACCGG
>NZ_JADPJF010000041.1:24383-34812 GCF_023073295.1 Bradyrhizobium sp. 23
ACCCGGGCGCTGATCCTGCTCCTGACGAGATCGAGCCCGCCCTGAAACAGGTAAAGCACCGTGGCCAGAACTATCAAGGCGATCAGCGTCGGTATGCTGCGTCCGGGCAGCACCCGATCATAGACTTGCAGCATGAAAAACGAGCCGGTGAGCATGAGCAGATTGCTCATCCCGCTGAAGGCCGCGAGTGCCCAGAAAATCCGGCGGCAAGACCGCAGGAAAGCCGACAACTCCGACTGCGACTCGTCGTAGTGATCCACCGGCCGAGGTCGACCGGCGAATATCCGTTGCCGCAACGCTTCGATCAGGCCCTTGGCCCGGTCGATCAGTTGCGGCGTCCGCAGTTCGGCCTCTTCCGCCCACTGCCGTCCGGCCGTCCAGAGTCCTGATATGTGCAGAAGTGGAATTCGATAGAGATTCGCGGGCGGGGGGAATCCCCCCCGCCGTCCAAAGTCAATCATGGTAGCCGCCCTTGAGCCATGCCTTGTCGGAAGATCCCCCAAGAGATCCCCAAGGCAGTTGTTGAGTACTACTCGGTGTGGAAGTCCGTACCTTACGCGAAGTGGAAGTCGTTGCTGGTCAACGCGCCGAGCTTGGCGTTCTTCAGTGTGAGCGTATCGCTCCCCGTCGCGATCACGACCTCGGTGCCCGACTGGGTCGCGTGGGAGAGGACGCTCGCAAAACTGTCGAACACGCTTTTGCTGAACTCGATCGTGTCGTGCGCAGGACCGCGCGCAACGAACCCCTTGATGACGTCGTTGCCGAAGCCCGCGCCAAACACGAAGGTGTCGGCCTGGCTGCTGCCAACGAAGGTGTCATCGCCCGACGTGCTCTTCAGGGTCGTGTTGCCAGCCGAGGCGACGAACGTACTGCCCGCAGCAGCAACGGTGCTACTGGTTGCAGTGGACGACGTAGCTACGGTGGACGTACCGATCTGCCCGTCAGTGTTCAGATCCTGATGGAAGCTGGTCTCGAGCGACTTGAGGCCGGAGTCCGTACCCGACACGGAGCCGCCCGACGTGGAGCCCGTCAGGGAGCTGACATGGGAGACGTAGTTGCCGTTGTTGTCGGTGTTCCACGCCGTGTACTGACCGGTGCTCGCTTCCTTCCAGACGACCTGATAGCCCGTCGCCGTCTTCTCCGCAGCAATCGGTGCCCAGCTGCCATCTGACCCGCTGACGAAATCGGCACCGCTATCCTTCAGCGAGGGGCCCGTTCCGGTGCTGCCATTGAGGTAGAACTTTCCGCCACTCTCAACGAGACTTGTCACACCAGCCGCCTCGACCACCTTGCCAGTGGTCTGCGCTGGCGACGTCGGTGCGGTGGCAGTGGAAGTACCGATCTGCCCGTCACCGTTCAGATCCTGATGGAAGCTGGTCTCGAGCGACTTGAGGCCGGAGTCCGTACCCGACACGGAGCCGCCCCACGTTGACCCGGTCAGGGTGTCGACATGGGAAACGTAGTTGCCGTTGTTGTCGGTGTTCCACGCCGTGTACTGACCGGTGCTGGCCTCCTTCCACGCAACCTCATAGCCAGTCGCGGTCTTCTCCGCACCAATTGGTGCCCAGGTGCCATCCGACCCCTTCACAAACGCCACGCCGTTATACTTCAGCGTGGGGCCCGATCCGGTGATGCCGTTGAGGTCAAATTTGCCGCTGCTCTCAACGAGAGTTGTCGAGCCAGCCGACTCGACGACCGTACCGGCAGTCGGCGGCGTGGGCGCGGTCGGTGACGTCGGGGCCGAGTTGGTGATGCTCGCCGCGAACGCGGTGGACGCCGTGCCGGTATTGCCTGCCGCGTCCGTTGCCTTGGCGGTGAGGCTGTGCGAACCGGCTGCTAGGGCAGCGCTGGTGTAGCCCCAAGCGCCACTGCTGTCGGCCGTGACGGACCCGATCTGGATCGTGCCGTCGAATACCTTGACGACGCTGGTCGCTTCCGCCGAGCCGGACAACACCACCTGATTGGCACTGTTCACCGTATGGCTCGCCATGGTCGGCGCAGTCGGCGCTTTGGTGTCGACGGTGATTGCCAACGCAGACGACGACGCGCTGGTCTGACCCGATGTGTTGGTCGCCGTTGCGGTCAGCGTATGCTTGGCGTCAGTTAGGACCTTCGTGATGTAGTCCCAATTGCCGCTCGAGTCCGCAGTGGCCGAACCGATCTGGGTCGTACCATCGTAGAACTTGACCGTGCTGCCTGCAGCAGCGGACCCCTTCAACTCGATGGTGTTGTCGCTGGTGATCTTGTCACCAGCGGTGCCGCTATCGGTCGAGAACGACGCGATGACGGGAGCGGATGGTGCGGCTGGCGCAGTCCCGCCCGTGTTGGTACCGCTGTTCGCCGATGTGTTGAGCGTGGAGGCCAGAGCGACTCCGTCATTCACATTCCCACTTATGACGGGAACATGACCAAGTTCGGTCCTCAGATCCATGTCACCCCAATAACCACCCCCGACGTGATTGTTCGTATAGGAGACATTCGTGACCGAGCCGCCGCCGGGCTGGCCGTTGGCCACCTCATTGAGGTAAGCAGTGTAGCCACCGCCAACCAGTAGATTGTTGTCGATTTTGACGTTATCGATAGGCCCCCAATAATTGTCGAGCATGATCACCCCTGTCTGGGTGTGCTCGTTGATGACCGTGTTGTGACTGATGGTCAGATTAGAAAAGCCGCCATCGGCTTGGATCCCATCGAAATGCGAATCGGAAGTGCCCTGCATATCGTGGATGTAGTTATTCTGAATAGCGGTATTATCGCCTGAGACGCCGATACCATCAGCACACCCATGGATGTTGTTATTCAGGAACGTTCCTTGTCCAGTGATACCCTGGCCACCGGACGCCATCCCGTTGATATCGCAATTCTCGATAACGGCTCCTGTGATGCCGTCCGCGACCCGGACGACCGTCCATCCATCGCCCGATATCTTACAGTCTTTCAAGGTCACGTTCGGCGCATTGATGACCACCATACCAGTGATTTCGAGTCCAGAGATCACCGCCCCCGGTGTGTTGATCGTCATGCCACCTGATGGAGTTAGGGTGACGCCCGCCGACACCCCCGTATTCGTCGCATCAGGCCAAGCAGTAGTAGTTGCCAAGAGACTTCTCCTTCGCAGTTTAAATGTGCAGTGAGTTTCTGGCCGCGATTATTGTCCCCACGCGCGCCATGCGCTGTCTCATGCTCCGTCGGCGAGTACTTTTTTTAGACCAGATGGCGGCGTGACTAGGGTTATTTTTTGGGTGGCCCGCACCACACAGATCGCTTCGATATTTAAAAACGCCAAATAATTCCGCCGCATAGCCGGCAATAGGGTGCGCAGCGCAGGAGTTTACCGCAAGGTCACACTGAAAGTTATTCACGCTTTTTGAAAGTGTGTGGCAACGCCAGCAAGCATCGAGCTACTGAGCTGGATCCGCAGCGCGGCTCGACAATTAAATAAAGTAGACTGCATTAAACACTAACCCACGCCACGACGATGCGCAGCCAAAAGGAGATCGTTTGCATTGCAGGCGATCATCCGCACACAACAACGAGGGCCACGTCACCATAATTCAGCCCCGGCCGACTGAAAGAACGCTCCTCGATACTGGCTAGGGCGGCTCAAATAGGACCCAGCATGACTCGAAACTTACCTCTAAATGTTGGCGAACCAGCCCCGTGGTTCTCCGCATCCACCGGCACACAGCTTCGCAATACCATTGCTTTCGACGAACTTGCCGGTCGCCTCATCGTGCTGTTTTTCTTTGGCACTGCTGCTCGCCCCAGTGTCGCCGAAGCGCTCAGCGCCTTCGAGAAGCATGACGATTTATTTGACGGGAAACGCGCCCTTTTCGTTGGGGTGAGCAATGATCCGGATGACTTCCGTCTGGAGCGAGTCCGCCATGATCGTGCCGGTCAGCTCTTTCTATTTGATTCAACCGGAGCCATTCTGCGACGATATGTTGCGCCAGAAGAACCGACGGCGCTCGCAACAATCGAGCCGGCTGCTTTCATATTAAGTCCGGCACTACAGATTATTGAAATTGTGCGCCTAGCCCAACCGACTGGCTTTGTCGGGCAAATCGTTTCCAAGTTGACAGACCAGCTGGATAGCCCACCAAGTGGCCAAGCCGCACCAGTGCTCATCATACCTCAAGTGTTCGATCCTCTGTTTTGTCGTAAGCTTGTCGACCTTCACGAGGCGAACGGTGGGCGCGAAATCGGAGTGGTAGAAAACGAAGGAAAAATCGTCCGGCGTTTCGATCCCACATTTAGGAAACGCTTGGATCACTACATCGTAGATGAGGATGCACTTCGGCAAGCCAGAGAATCATTGGCGCGGCGACTTCTGCCCCTGGTTTATCGCGCATTCCAATTCTCTGCGACGCGTATCGAGCGATATCTGGTTGCGTGCTACGACGCGACGACTGGGGGACATTTCAAGCCACACCGCGACAATACGGCACCAATGGTCGCTCACCGTCGCTTCGCCGTCACCATCAATTTGAACGAAACTTTCGAAGGCGGTTACCTCAATTTCCCCGAATTCAATTCTCAAACCTATCGCACTCGACCGGGGGACGCGATCGTGTTTTCCTGCTCTCTTTTGCACGAAGTCACACCGGTCACACGTCATCGCCGTTACGCGTTCGTATCTTTTCTCTATGATGAGATCTCTCAACAGATCCGTGAGAAAAACAGCACGTCGTTGGCCAACAGCGACAGCATGGCTCGCCGAGCCCAGCAGGAGGATCACGCCTCAGGCTTTCCCAAATCATAAGCGCCAAACGATGCCTCGATTGCGGCAAATCCTCCTCTTAGCATTCTCGCACTCGTTGCTTGGTTCGATTACTCCCTGAATCGAGGTCACCTTTTTAAGGCTGGTTTTCTCGGCCCCCGAACAGGTCGACCAGTGAATCTGTCAATGTTGCCCGAGATAATCGGCACGTTGCCCAACTCAGTTCTAAGATCAAGAGGGCCCCAATATCCTCCGGCGAGTTGGTTGTTCGTGAACACTACGTTCGTCACCGGCCCACCGCCAGGTTGGCCTTTCGCAACTTCGTTTATGTAGATGGTATATCCGCCGCCGACCAGCAGATTGTTGTCAATCATGACATCGTCGATCGGCCCTGTATAATTATCGATCATGACCGCCGACGTTTGGGTATTCTCGTTGATGATAGTGTTCCGCCGAATGCTCAGATGAGAAAACTTCCCGTCGGCTTGGATCCCATCAAAGTGAGAGTCGGAAGGCCCCGTTATCTGATGGATGTAGTTGCCTTCTATTAGCGTGTTGTCGCCGCGGACATCAATTCCGTCGGCACAACCATGGATATTGTTTCTGAGAAACGTCCCTTGGCCGGCAATGCACTGACCGCCATATCCTCGATTATCAATCTCGCAATTTTGGATGATTGTCCCTGAAATTTCACCCCTAATCACAATGACGTTGTGTCCCGCATGGGTAACCTTGCAATCCTGCAACCTGACGTCCGGAGCCTCGACTACCACCGCACCGGTAATATCGAGACCTTCGATTACAGTACCTGGAGTACTAATCACGAATCCAGAAGAGGCGGCCAGAAACTTGCCGGGAGGAACGCCGGTGGTCGTCGCATCCGGAAAGCCGGTCAAATCAATCGCCTTGTCGCGAAACCTAATTGTCTCTGCGTCAGACGCGGACGAAATAAGAATCTGAAAAATGGCCGAGCAGACCCCTGCGCGGCGCTTAGTGGGTCGGTAGTGCTGAAGCAAATACCACAACTTCCTCACCTTCACGCTCCTAGCCTAAGCCGCTGGCCGCATTTAAGCAAAAGCTGCGGCCGGAACGGCCGCGACATGCTCCAAGATCTGTCGCCTTCGCTTGGCAGCAACTTCATCCCAACCAAATGCGCGCGCGCGTTCCGCGGCTGCCGCGCCCAAGCGCCTTCGACGGTTCGCGTCCTCTGCAAGAGTGCGAATTGCCATTACCCACCCATCACGGTCATAGGCGTTCAGGATGAGCCCTTCCTGACCATCGCGCACAATCCTTCCCATTCCCATTGGAGTCGTGATGGCCGGTAAGCCACATCCGCACGCTTCGTAGGTCACTTGTGGCCCCCCCTCCTCCAGGGAGGCAAAGACGAAGATGTCAGCAGAGCGATAGAGGCCGCCAATGTCGTCGACGTAGTCAAGCACAACAACATCAGGCCTTGCCAGAAGAGCGGCGCACTGCTCCTTTATGGCGGTCTCAAGCACGCCCGCCAGCACGAGTCGTCCACGAACGTTGCTCCGCGCCCAATAATCCAGGAGCAGATGACAGCCCTTCCTGACGCAAATGGAGCCAGCGAATACCGCAGTAATGCCGTCGCACGGCGGCAGGAGTCTGTTGGCCCCGCTAAATCGCTGCGGGTCCCACCCATAACTCGTACTCACCAATTTCGACGCAGGCAGGCCGGTGCGAAGAAGCGATGCCTCGACCATAGCATTTGGACAAAAGATAAAGTCTACAGCATCCAGAGCGGCCTGCTCGGCATCGACGGATTCGTCCGTAATTCCGTGACGAGGAGAGATGCCCAACTGTTCGTACGCCTCATCGAGAATGACTTTGGCTGAACCTCGATGGCAATTAATCATCTCTCGAAAGACTGGTATGTTACGGCGCTTAAGTTCAAGGATAGTGTTCAACGATGCATCTGGCCAGATATACGCAATGCGATCTCCGGATGTTTCCTTGGTCATCTGTTTAAGAAATATACCTTCAATCGTTCTCGATGATCTCGATCGCACCCACTTGTACGGCACATATCGAGCCCATATCGGAAGGACCTGCACAACCTTTGCGGGGGATACAAGATCCATTGCTGCGCGAGGCGAAACGATCGTGACCGCAAAATCAGAATCTGTCATCCCGCGGGCCAGCATTCCGCAAGTATACGCGGGCCCCTTCGGAGTCACCGGCAGAGGCATGAACACACCCACATGCGCACTCATACGACAGCCCCTAGCCGCTTACTTGCTCAGTATGCCATTCCGGCCGGCCCATCTCACCCTTCAATCCAGCAACAAGTCCTTCCACCGCCGCGCGACTGTTGTTTGGTGCTCCCTGCAGCAGGAACCGGAACGCATACATGAGCGAAACTGCAATTCTAAGAGGCACCGACCACGGAAAATGTCGTCGCACAAAGCGAATGCAATTGCGGTGCTGTAGATAGACGGAGAGCACCGGTATGGCCGATGACGTCCTTCCCGATCCCGTCGTCGTACCTCGCTTGTGAACGACGATTGACTCGGCCGCATAACCGAGCCCCAAATGTCTCGCGCGAAGCCCCCAATCCATATCCTCGTAGAACAGGAAAAAGCTTTCATCCATGAGGCCGATCCGCTCGATGCACCAACGGGTCACGTACATCGATGCCCCCGACGGGCTATCCATCGCGTCTTCAACCGCGGCGACGTTGCAGGACACGTCGAGAAGCTCTCCCAAGCCGATGGCAACGTCTCTGGCCGCCAGCCTCCGCCAGGAAAGACCGCCGCGAAATCTCACATGGTCCGCGTCCAAGCTGTCGAGAATAGTGCTGCCCACCATCGCCTTCCGGCCGGACTCCGCCCGTTCGTGTAGCGCCGCCAACGCAGACTCTGTCGGCTGGGTGTCTGGATTCAAGATCCAGATGGCACGCCAGGTGGGTATCGCAGAGAGGAGGCGCAGCCACGCGTTAATCCCGCCTGCGTAGCCCAAATTGTCGAAGGCGCATCCAACCCAGACATTTGACGACCTTGCTCGGAGAGACAGGCGCTGAACGTCCGTAAACCGGCTGATGTCGCCGTCCAGTCCGGTTCCATAGGACTGGCCGCGCCGACAGGGCCCTCCTTCGCTGATCAGGGCGCTTACAAGCTGGAGATAGGCATCACGACCGCCATTCTCGCAAATGAAGATGTCGAAAGCCGGCGAAGTGGTCGCACGTGACAATGCCTGCAGACAGTCAACGACGTCCTCTGCGTTGCGGTAACCGACGATGAGCACCGCCACCTCGCAAACGAGGCTTTCCGCCAGCCCATACGAAGCATCCGTTTCGCCAACCTTCAACCCGGCCATGGGGAACTTCCGTTCGACGATTTAATAAATAATATACTTTTTCCTATCTTTAAATGCCAGATATTGCAATCTCATTTATTTTGTTTAATCTAAAGCCATTGAATGGCCGCCGTAAATTGCGCGTGGGCAAGGTCCTATCGTCATGAGCTTGAAGCCTTTTGCCCGTTTCGCATATGCGAACATCCCCGGCGTTGCCGCCGCTCGATTTGCGTTCAAGGACGCGGCGGCCTCATATTTCGCAAAACCCGAGTACAGGGGCGCGGCCTGGACCTCCAGCGTTGATGGCTTGATCATCGACATCGGGGCCAATCGCGGACAAAGTATCCAGGCGTTCAAGAGGTTCAGGCCGCGAGCGAGCATCGCGGCCTTTGAGCCCGAACCGCTCTCGGCCGCGCGGCTCAAAGTCCGATTCTCCGGAGATCGGTCCGTCTCGATATTCCCCTGCGCTCTGGGAGCCAAGCCGGGCACCATCACGTTCTTCGTCCCCTCATACGGTCGGTGGGCTTGCGACGGCATGGCGGCGACCTCGCGGGAGGCGGCGACCAACTGGCTGAACGACGGCGGCCGCATGTACCGTTTCGATCAGTCCAAGCTGACCGTGGGCGAACACAAAATCGAATGCCGCACGCTCGATTCCTTTGCCATGTCACCCTCCCTGATCAAGGTTCACGCTCAGGGAGCCGAGTTGGAGATACTGCAAGGATCCGAGCACACGCTGAGGCGGCACAAGCCGGCACTGATGTGCGCCTTTGCATCGGACGAGATTTCGGGATTCGTCGCCGACATCGGTTATCGGCCGCACGTCTTCCAGAGCGGGCGTTTCGTGTGGGGACTGGCGCCGCGTTCGGTCACTTTCACTTGGTATTTGACCGAAGAACACAGCGACCGCGTCCAGATCGAAGCGGGGTCACCGGACAAGGCGGTCCTCTCATGAGCATCATTGCTGAAGGCGAGTTCGGCTTGACAAGTACGGCCCTGCCGAGAGCCTCCGAGCGATGCAGCACCTTGCCGGCCTGGCTGCTGCTGATGGGGCTCATCCTGCCGGCGGCGCAAGTCCAGCTTTATCTCGCCGATGCGAAACTCACGGTCGGGCGGATCGGCATCCTGCTCCTCATAATCCCTGCCGCGGCGAGACTGGTCAGGGCCGGCCGTCACATCCTCGTCTCGGACTATCTTGCCTGTGCGGTCGCGGCCTGGATGTTCGCAGCCGCCACCTACACGGGCGGGCCGGGTGCGATCTCATCGACTGGCGCCGAGAGCCTCGAGTTTCTGGGCGGCTACCTTGTGGCGCGCGGATTTTTCTTCGGCCCGGCGGCCATTTACAGCTTCATTAAACCATTCAAGCTTGTGACTGCTTACATAGTCGTGCTGGCGCTTTTCGATAACCTTTCGGGCCGGCTCATCGTTCAAGAAATGTTCTCTGCCGCCTTCGGCAGCTCTGCGACGCTCTCGCCCGACTACAGGCTCTATTGGGTGAGAGCCGCCTCGACGTTCGACCACCCCATTCTGTTGGGCACCTACTGCACCGTCGCTTGCGGCATCTTCCTGTTTTCGGAGCAACGCCCATTGTCGAAGTTGCTTTGGGCGGGACTTTCTGTTTTCGGCTGCCTCTTGTCGCTGTCCTCCGCGCCATTATTGTCGTGCGTCATTGTCATGATGCTCTACCTTTATGACACGGCGCTGAAACAATATTCTGAACGCTGGCGCGCGCTGCAGCTGTGTCTTGTCACGATCGTTCTCGTGATCCTGGCCGTTGCCAATCACCCGCTTGGCTGGATCATCTCGCACCTGACCTTCGATCCGGTGTCGGGATACTTTCGAATGTTGATCTGGGACGCAGCCATACAAAAGATCATGGATTCTCCTTTCACAGGCTACGCATTCGGCCCGCTCAAGCACGACATTCTCGACACCACGGTCGACTCGGTCTGGCTAGTATTCGCGCTTCGGTTCGGACTTCCCATGATCATCCTTCTCGTCTTGACGAATATTGCGAGCGTCCTACCGGCAAAGAGTCGCTTTCAGGGCGTCATGGAAGATCCCAGCGCGCCAGATCTGCGCATCGCGTTCACCGTTGCCGTCGTGATGCTCATGTTCACCGGGCTGACGGTCCACTACTGGAACTACCTCTGGATATTTTGGGGAGTGTGCATCGGCATCAGGGCGTCGCTGCGGGAGTCCTCACTGTATCCGGTTTCCCCCTACCCAACGGTCCGAACGCGCCGTCGGGAGCGAAACGCGGCAAGCAGCATGGCAGCCTGAGAGCCACGGAGCCGACTATAGCATCTTTAGTCGTCCGTGAACAAGGCACTAAGCGATTGAGCAGGAGTCAGTTTTCCGGTTGCGGCGGCATTTGAGATTGCAGGGATTGGG
>NZ_JADPJF010000032.1:0-1740 GCF_023073295.1 Bradyrhizobium sp. 23
CAGCACGAGGTCGTGGAGTTTAAGCCGCCCTCTCAGCGAACGCGTGGCTGATGCGGAAGAGGTCAAGCCGGCTAGATCGGCGTGCACAACCGAACTTTGGTGCATGGCTGCCAGCGAACGCTGCTCCGCCTTCGCCGCGTCGCGCATTGCGGTTGGGAGGGCCCGATCCGGAAGCGGTGATGTCATTGTACGCCGCCAGCAGTTCATTCATATGGTCCTTCCGTCGATTTCGAAGAACAGCGGGGTTTCAGGCAAGACGCCCAGGCTACGGAAGTGGTCGACTATTTCTCGGTGAACCTCGATCGCAGCCCACGGACCCACCCGTAAATTTCCCAAGTGTTCGAAACGAGGCGCGCTGGTTAACTGGTGCGGTTGAGCACCGCACCATGAAAACGCCGAAGCCAAAGCAATGGACCGACCGCGAGGTCCAGCAATTGTCGAAGCTGGCACGGACGGGCGCTGGCGTATCGAAGATTGCAGCCGACCTGGGCCGTCACGCAGGATCAGTGAGGCGAATGGCGCGAACGATAGGGGTATTGTTGAAGAAGTAGCCGTCGAGGAAGCTCGCGCATGCCCCGCCCGAAGGAGCGCAGCACGGCTGACCTACAGGCCGGAACCACGACTAATGTCCCGCACAAGCCTGAGCGCGGCGCCAGTATTTCGACCATAGAAGAGCGTCTGATCGAGCTGCGAAAGAATGGTCAGCCCAAATAGCGTGATGGCAATGCCTCTAAACATTGTCGTGGACCGGGTTGAACGGTGCAGTGCAAGTTCAAACGGCCCCGGCCGTAGGTTGGGAGGAACAGCCGGGGCCGGTATTCCCATTCTATGTGCCGCAATCGGCGGTAATCGGCACGCACCTAGCAAGCCAGATAAAAGCTAACGAATTGTTTCGTAACTCCCGAATTCGGAGCGAAGCGCTGCTTTGGTGTTGCAACGGCAACGTGCTTCGCAACGCAACATAGCGCGAGCGCCGCCCGTACTTGTACGGAGGTTGAACCAAACTTCTTGCCGTTGCGTGTCGCCCATATTCAACGTCTACTTCAGATTGATTTTGTGACGATCCGATTTTTCAGACGAGGCCGGTCCATGAGCGTCAAAGCCATGATGGCGACTATCCTCAAGAACCAACTGACATCGCGCGGAGTGCATTCGCTGACGCATTCGGACTGCGCGGAGATCGTGGAGCACTTGATCGAAAAGCTCACTGAGCTTGAGCTTAGTTTAGCGCGAGAAGTAGCCAACAATCAGAAACTGCAGTAGCACGAAGCATGATGAGCAATCGAGACTGACAGCGGCGTGATTGCTGATCCGTTCCGCTGCCCGATGGCCGCAGTCTGAACACGCTGCACGTCGCCACGACCGACGACGCTCTCGGCGCGCGAGCATGATGCGCCGGAATGGTGCCCCTAACGACATTGATGCTGTTTGTGGCACTATCGGCGCAGGTCGCGCCCATGGGCGAGAGACCGTCTCGATTAACCCGACCGAGATAGCGACCCAACTCACGACTAGGTGAGTAGGCCATGTGCTTACAAGGCAGAGGCCCCGGAGTGCCTGAGGCGGACCTCTTCCCTCATCAATTAATCATCGTCCCGGTCGTGAGGATGGTGTTCGAGGTGGTGCTCATGGTGATGGTGCTCTGCCCCACCTCCGTTCACACCTTTTGCCCCAGACGCAGCGATGGCGTTTGACGTGAGTGAGGTCGATAGAAGCAAGGTCATGGCGGGCGGCGTTACG
>NZ_JADPJF010000032.1:1825-18192 GCF_023073295.1 Bradyrhizobium sp. 23
CAAATCTACCGCAGGTCTTCAAAAATTCACGTCGATCGTCATCTTCTGTCGAGGTATGACATCCACGTCACGAACGTCTTCGGACCGACATAATTTAATTCGTTAGATGTATTTAATCGATCATGCAATGCAACGTAAGCGGGGCTGCGAGGCCCACCAGATTGTTTGTGCGTAGACCTGTGAGCGCCGTTAGAAGAGTCATCTTCTGCAAGGGTGCTCACAATGGACGACCATTCGGACGACATAAGACGACCGTTGTCACCGCGCATAGAAGTGTACGCCGGCGGCGGCCGGAAACAGTGGCCAGATGATTTGAAGGCGCAGATTGTCGCGGACAGTCTCGAGCCGGGCGCGATCGTAACAGATGTCGCACGTCGCCATGGCTGCCGGCCCCAGCAGGTGCATGACTGGCGGCGCCGGGCGCGTTTGGGTCAACTGGTGCTGCCAGCTGCGGCGGGTGCACTGTCGTTTGTGCCGTTAGTGTCGGAATCGTCGCCATCGGCGGCTGCAGCTCCCTCCGGGGCGCCGGAAGCAGCCGTTGTGACGGTTGAGCTCCATGGGGCACGAGTTGAGGTGCGAGGGACGCCTGGACTTGCCGTGCTGAGTGATGTGTTTGTTGCGTTGCGCCGGACACGTTCATGCTGACGGCTCCCGCTAACCTCATGATTTACGTTGCGAGCCGACCTGTAGACTTCAGGAAGGGCGCGGATGGTCTGGCGCTGTTGGCGAAGGAGACGCTGGGCCACGATCCGATGAAGGGCGTGGCGGTGGTCTTCCGTGCGAAGCGCGCTGATCGGGTGAAGATCGTGGTCTGGGATGGTAGTGGCCTCGTGCTGTATTGGAAGCGGCTTGAGGGCAGCGCCTTCAAGTGGCCGCCGGTCGTTGACGGCGTCATGCGAATGAACGCCGCGCAGTTGTCCGCGCTTCTGGCCGGCATGGATTGGACACGCATGCATGCGCCTCGAATCCCGCAGCCGAAAGCGCTTGCGTAGGACATAAAATCTTCGCTGCATCGGGGCGCGAAGCATGGCAGACTCGGGCCAATGAGTGATTTGCCTGATGAACTGCCGAGCGATCCAGCCGAGTTGCGTGCCTTTGCCGCGGCTCTGCTGGATCGCTGCGCCAGGCTCGAGCGGTTGCTCAAGCTTGCAAAAGACGCGCAGTTCGGTCGATCGTCGGAAAAGCTTGACGCTGATCAGCTCCAGCTTATTCTGGAGGATATTGATCAGGCTGTCGCGGCTCTCGAAGCAGCCGAGGACCGCGCCAATCCCAAAACACGCGAGAAGAGAGCTGCCGAGCGCAGGGCCAATCGTGGCAAGCTGCCGGAGCATTTGCCGCGCATCATCGAGACCCTGATGCCCGCTGCAACCTGCTGCCCATGCTGCGCAGGCGACCTTTTTGAGATCGGTCACGATGAGAGCCAGAGGCTGGACGTCGTACCGGCGCAGTATCGCGTTATCGTCACCCGCCGCCCCAAACTGGCCTGCCGCGCCTGTCACGGCGTCGTCCTCCAGCATGCTGCTCCCGAGCGATTGATCAGGGGAGGACTGCCGACCGAGCGGCTCGTCGCGCATGTGATCGATGCCAAGTATCATTGGCATTTGCCGCTTTACCGCCAGACGCAGATGCTGGCGACGCACGGTATTGCCATCGACCGTTCCACGCTCGCCTTCTGGGTCGGCTATGCGGCCCAGGAATTGAAGCCCTTGTGGCATCGTCTGCGCCAGCTTCTGCTCGCCTCTCCGAAGCTCTGTGTCGATGAGACCCCGGCGCCGGTGCTGGATCCCGGGCGCGGCAGGACCAAAACCGGCTACTTCTGGGCGCTGTCGCGCGATGACAGGCCTTGGGCCGGGCCTGATCCGCCCGGCGTGGTCTATGCCTATGCACCAGGCCGCGGCGCCGTTCATGGCTTGCGACTGCTCGAAGGCTATCGCGGCATCATCCACTGCGACGGCTATCAGGCTTACAAGACCATGATGCGAGAGACGCGTGCGGACGCCTTGTCCGGGACGCTCGCATTCTGCTGGTCGCATCTCCGGCGCCAGTTTGTGAAGATCGAGCGCGAGGCTTCGCCGGCGCCGGCGCCGGTTGCCCGCGAGGCCCTCGAGCGCATCGCCCAGCTCTACGCGGTCGAGAAAGTCCTCCGTGGCCGATCTGACGCCGAGCGCCGCGCGGGCCGGCAGGCGCATGCCCGGCCGTTGGCTGCAGCCTTGAAGCAGTGGTTTGAGGCGAAGCTTGGTCACCTCGCGCAGAAGAGTGAGACGGCGAAAGCTTTACGCTCTGCACTGCGTCATTGGGACGGCTTGACGCTCTACCTTGATGACGGGCGCATCGAAATGGACACCAACGCAGTCGAGCGTGCGATGCGGCCGATCAAGCTCAATGCCAAGAACGCCCTGTTCGCCGGGTGTGACGAGGGTGCTGAGAATTGGGCATTGCTGGCGTCGCTCATTGAGACCTGTAAGCTCAACGGCGTCAGCGCCGAGTATTGGCTTGCCGACGTTCTCGCAAAGCTCGTCAATGGCTGGCCGGCGGCACGGCTGGACGAACTGCTTCCCTGGGCATCCACCTATACGATGCATGCACAAGATCCGAGGCTTGCGGCATGAGCCTCAGCACGACCGCGGTCCGGATCAAGGTGACTCTCAAGGACGTGAAACCGGAGGTGATGCGATGCCTTGTCGTGCCGCTCACGCTGCGCCTTGATCGGCTGCATCTGACGCTTCAGGCGGCGTTTGGCTGGACGAATAGCCATCTCTTCGAGTTCTTCGCTGGTGAGGCACATTGGGGGATTCCCGACCCCGACAATGATTACGGCCACCAGCCCATGGATGCCCGTAAAGCGCGGCTTTGCGATATCGTTCGAGAGACTGGCGCCAAGACGATCCACTATCTCTATGACTTCGGCGACAGCTGGGACCATGTGATCAAGCTCGAAAAATGGTTCGACAACACCACGACGGAGGGCATGCCCTTCCTGCTCGAGGCCGCCGGTCGTTGTCCTCCGGAAGACGTCGGCGGTGCGCCAGGCTATGCCGAATACCTCGACGCCATCAGCGACCCTGCTCATCCGGAGCACGAACATATGCGCCGCTGGGGCCCAGAGCGGTTCGATCCCAACGTAATCGACCGGAAGGCCCTCGAGGCCGCCGTCGACGCGTTGTCCGACACATGGAAACCGCGGCGACGCGCCACGCGAACAAAATAGACGTCAAGCGCCATTCAAAAGGGCCGCAGAGCTACGCTTACAATGCAACGAAGGCGGCTTCATTCGGGGTTGGGTGAATCCGAAAGTGTACCTCCTCAGCGGCGGTGGCGCTCTTGAGTATGTCCAGAGCAGTGATCCGTCGGGAACGGATGGGAGTATCGTCCTAATTAAATGGACAGCTTCTTGATGTTGTTGTAATTTTCTCGGGTTTCAGCTTCGGAACTGATGTTTTGGAGCAACTCATGCCGGAGTATCGAGCCTACATTCTTGGATCGGACGGCCACATACAGCTTCGCCTTGAACTTGATTGCGTCGACGAACCAACGGCGAGCGAACGAGCCAAGCAGCTCGTTAACGGCCAAGACGTCGAGCTTTGGGAAGGCGCGCGCAAAATCGCGACATATAGGCCAGAAGAGTAAGGTCGCCGACACTGGCGCGCTGGACCAACCCACATTTCGATTGCCGCGACGAGGATCTTGCTCATAGGGGCATAAGCGCACACTGCGCGTCATTCGTGGTCGCCGTTGCTTCGGGGGCAATCGCCTCCCGGCGCGAGTAATCATTCGCCTCTGTGCGTGCTTGAGGCTCTGTTCTTTCATTTGCACAAGCGACGTTGCATTCTTGGAAATGGGACGACAGCTCAAGCTCAGCCAAGTGCTCCCAGTATTCTGCTTCCGCGAGGAGCTTCCATTTATTCACGCCATTGTACGCTGCTTGTTGACGACACAGCGAACCCATCGCGCGTAAGCGTCGCACCTTCTCCACTGCGGACCCCCTTCGGCTTGTTTTTCACAAACCTGTTATTTCTGAGTGTCAGAGTTAAAGTCTCGCAGATTGAAATGACAAGCCCGGTGTTTGACTGGTTTTATGACAGCGCAATAGTCTGACTTTTGCCGCTAGCGTGCATCCGGTTGAAACATTGACTAGATCGATAAACCCCGCTCTTCCGACTGCCCGCAATCCCCCTCGCGGAGGCGCTTAGGAAGGTGGCGGCTCCAGTCCGATGACTGGAGCCTTTTGTCCGCCATCCATCAAAGCAGGTGAGCAGCCCCAGCGCTGAGTGCAATGTCGAGTGTCAGCGCCAGAGCGTCGTCCGCCTGCGCTCTGCGCAGGCATGCAATAAGGTTCGCACCAGCAGCAGTGAACTTTTGAGCGATCCTTCTTCGATTATGGTTAGCTTTTCATCACTCCGACGTTTGATCCTTGCTTTGTCTCGCCGCATTGGACCACGAACCTGCTCGACGATCGATGCCAATTGATCAACACAACCCCCGCTATTGCGCGAGCCTCGGAGGGCTATCAGTTACTGCAACTTGGACACTAAGAGCCCGACACACGCAACGAGCGTTGCCGTACTCAGGGTCAAGAGCTGCTCGGTGCGGGCTTGCAGATAGCGGTTAGCAACCAGCTGATTCAGTTGGTTTCGAAGCCCCTCAGATCGAATTTGCTGGAATGCCAGTTCGCAGAGCGCTCACACCATCTAATGGGACGTAAGCTCTGACAGATTGCGACGCGCGCAAGCAGGAGCCAGCGTGCAGCTTTAAACGTTTATGGGCGTGGATCGATCTCGAAGATGATCGACATGGACCGGACCGAGCGCTTCTTTGCCGGATGACTGTCGTGGGCACGATCTGCCTCTGCGCCGCGTTTACGATGTGGATGCTCGTTTGAGCCGCCACTCATGCGCCAACGGAGGCGCCCTATTTCGGTGGCTGCCATCTTGGCAAGGCCAGCCACTCGGTTACTGACAAGGTCAGCCACTCGGTTACTGAGACGTGATTTCGTTCTGCCGGGCCTTCCTAAGCAGACTGTCTCGTTTGTCCTGGCGGAAATGACCCGGCTTCATCACGTAGCTGTTGAGCTTCTAGGTCAAGCCGAGCCCTCTCTTGCGAGATCGCCGCGGCGTTTGCCGCGTCCCGGAAAGCGGAACTCCCTATGGTATTACCCATGCGCATTTCACAATTGCGGAGCGGCGCGCTGGGACCTAACTCCTCAATCACCCTGAGAGACAACAATTCGCCTCCGAGCGCGTGTGGTTGGAGTTTTTGAGATTGAGAGCTTCCACAGCTGAATTGGACTTTGAGCGCGAGGCGTAGGCGGATTCAAACAAAGTTCGAGTTGGCCGCCCCATGACGCTCGAAATGCGATGCGGCGATCGTTAGAGGAGGCCGCAGTGACGCTTCCCGGCGAAATGGTAACCGATTTCTGGCAGCACTACCGGCGGCGGACCTCGATCTGCTGGCGCCCGAGCTAGAGATGGTAGCGCTCGATCGGGATGCGGTCGTCTCGCAGGCGGGTGACCAGACCGAGCACGTCCTCTTTCCTCATAGTGGCGCCATTTCTGTGATGATCGACATGGCCAACGGACAGACGGTCGCCAGCGCCGCAATAGGGCGCGAGGGAGCAGTAGGCACTCTTTCCGTGCTAGAGCCGTCCCCTTCGGCCGTTACCGCCGTCGTTCGTGCCGCGGGCATCGCCTCGCGAATCCCCTCATCGGACAAGGCGCACGTTCTGTCATTAGACGTTGGCAGTCGGTTGGGCCTATTTAGAGGTCCAAGGTCAGCTTTTTCGACTTTGCACCCGAATAGCAAATCATGATCGTCTTGTTTGTCTCTTGTTCCTGCTTGCTCAGAAACTGCTCGCGGTGATCCGGCATGCCTTCGATCACGCGTGTCTCGCAGGTTCCGCAGCCACCTTCCACAAGCGAAATTCCTGAATCGATCAGTGCATCCAGGAATCGACTTCCCGGGCTCAACGGCAATCGTACGATATCGAAACATAACGGCCGTGCCCATCTTCCAACCCAAGATCGCGCGAACCATCGGTTTGCTTCAGCGACGCGGAGCCATCTATCCACGGCCGCACGGGTTTCTCGCGACAGATTGATTTCGAAATGGCCTGGAGAAATATGAGATACCGCTCCACATGTCGGGCGAACTGAACTCACGGGCCAACTCAGCCAGCCGTCAAAGCCCCGACCTTGAGCCAGAAGGTGTTCTGCGGATTCCGACGCGTGTGCCATCACGGCCGGAAACACTTTTGCATTGGCGGACGCTGGTCGTGACGAGCGCCAAGACCCGATGCGACGAGAGCAACTTCATGAGTAGAATCCGAGAACGGCCTTTGTCTCGAGATATTCTTCCAAACCCCTCTAGGCCGTACTCCCGGCCGTTGCCGGAACGCTTGTATCCACCGAAAGGTGCGTTCGGGTCCCAGTCAGGATAGTTCACATGGACCTGACCAGACCGGATCTCTCCGGCTACGGCCCGCACCGTTTCCACATCCGTGCCCTGCACGTGGGCGCCGAGGCCGTAGACAGTGTCGTTGGCGATCTCGATCGCCTCCTCCACTGTGTTGTAGGAAATGATGGACAGCACGGCGAATTCCGCACCAATGCATTATTTCGACTGCTTGTCCGATTGTTCGCTGTAGTACCCTATCCTACGATGAGGGCGTAACAGACCACCCCAAGTAGCCTCGGCGGTATATACTGAGATGAAAGCCACGGAGATAGGCCACTATGGTCGATGTAATGCACGACGCCGTTTAGTTTGATTCGGGAACGAGCATCAGAAGCTCCATTTCCAAACGCGTTCAAAAAATTCGGCGGCATCAGAGCTGCTTACATAACGAACTCAGCAGCTTAAGCGCTGGCTGGGGCGGGAGGGATCGAACCTCCGAATGGCGGAATCAAAATCCGCTGCCTTACCACTTGGCTACGCCCCATCAGGCCCTCGGGAAACGGCGGCGACAGGAGCGTCCGCGGATTCCCTCGAGTGGTGCCGGTCTATAGGGAGAGGCGCGGCATTTCAACCGCCCGGAGGGGCAAAATACCACAGGCGCCGGTGGCGCCGCGCCATGCCTTACAGGAGCGCTACGCCAGCCCGTTGCCGACGGGCGTTCCGCCACCCCTCCTGACAGTTGAGACCTGCCCCGTTTCATGGGAATACGGCGCCAAGAACTGTCCACGGGAGTGAGCCATGACCTACCGCGCGCCGATCTCTGACATGCTGCTGTCGCTCAACCACGGCGCCGGCCTGAAAGCTGCCATGGAGGCCGGCCATTACGGCGATTTCGACGGCGATATCGTGAGCGCCGTGCTGGAGGAAGCCGGCAAGTTCGCAACCGACGTGCTGGCGCCGCTCAACAAAGTCGGCGACGAGCACGGCATCAAGCTCAGCGACGGCAAGGTCACGACCGCGCCGGGCTGGCCGGATGCCTACAAGCGCTGGACCGAGGGCGGCTGGAACGCGGTCTCCGGCCCCGAGGATTTCGGCGGCCAGGGCCTGCCGCTCGCGATCAACGCCGCCTGCACCGAGATCTGGAGCGCCGCCAACGTCGCCTTCGGCCTCTGCCCGCTGCTGACGGCGTCGGCGATGGAGGCGCTGGACGCGCATGGCAGCGACGAGCTGAAGAAAATCTATCTCGAGAAGCTCGTCTCCGGCGAATGGACCGGCACGATGCAGCTGACCGAGCCGCAGGCCGGCTCCGATGTCGGCGCGTTGCGCACCCGCGCCGAGAAGCAGGCCGACGGCACCTATCGCATCAAGGGGACGAAGATCTTCATCACCTACGGCGAGCACGACATGACCGACAACATCGTGCATTTCGTGCTGGCGCGCCTGCCGGACGCGCCCGCAGGGACCAAGGGGATATCGCTGTTCCTCGTGCCGAAATTCATGGTCAACGAAGACGGCTCGCTGGGTGCGCGCAACGACATCTTTGCCTCCGGCGTCGAGCACAAGCTCGGCATGCATGCCTCCCCCACCTGCACCATGACCATGGGCGATCATGGCGGCGCGATCGGCTTCCTGGTCGGCGAAGAGAACCAGGGCATGCGCTGCATGTTCACGATGATGAACCAGGCCCGCCTCGGCGTCGGCCTCGAAGGCGTCGGTGTTGCCGACCGTGCCTATCAGCAGGCATTGTCGTACGCACAAGAGCGCAAGCAGGGCCGCGCCCTCGGCAACAAGGGTGACGGTTCCGATGCGATCTTCGTGCATCCCGACGTCAAGCGCATGCTGATGCGGATGCGGGCGCAGACCGCTGCGGCGCGCACCATCTGCTATGCGACCGCGGTGGCGATCGACGTCTCGACGCGTGCCAGGGATCCGAAGGTCCGCGCCGACGCTGCCGCGCGTGCGGCATTGCTGACGCCGATGGCCAAGGGCTATTCGACCGACATCGGCAACGAGGTCGCCTATCTCGGCGTGCAGGTGCATGGCGGCATGGGCTTCATCGAGGAGACCGGCGCGGCGCAGCACTATCGCGATGCCCGCATCACCGCGATCTACGAGGGCACCAACGGCATCCAGGCCATCGACCTCGTCACGCGAAAGCTCGCGGCCAACGGCGGCGCGTCGGTGTGGGCGCTGCTCGACGAACTCTCCGCAATCGTGAAGCAGGTCGAAGCCTCCAACGATCCCGCCTTCGGCACCACGGGCGTGAAATTGCGTGAGGCACTGGAGGCGCTGACGCGCACCAGCAAATGGCTGCTGGAGCGGCTTCCTTCCGCGCCGAACGAGGCGCTGGCCGGCGCGACGCCGTATCTGCAACAGTTCGGCGCCACGCTCGGCGGCTGCATGCTGGCGTCTGAAGCGCTCGCCGCGAAATCCGACGGCATCGCGGACGCCGGGCGCTACGTCTCGCTGGCGCGCTTCTTCGCCGAGAACATCGCCGTGCAGGCCGGCGCGCTCGAGCGCACCGTGACGGAGAGTGCGGAGTCGGTCGCGGCAGCGGATGCGGTGCTGTTGGGGTAGCTGGGACGCGTAGCCCGGATGGAGCGCAGCGCAATCCGGGGCCATCATTGCTGGTGACACGAATTCCGGATTGCGCTGCGCTCCATCCGGGCTACGAAGCCGCAAGCTTCGTACGTCGCCCCGGCCGCCATAGTACGACGCTCGCCGCCACCACGTCGAGCACCACGCACATCGCAAACGCGCTCGTGTAGTCGCCGGTTACGCTGCGCACGAGACCGACGATGCCGGGGCCGAAGGCGCTGACGATGCCGCTGATCGAGGTGCCCAGCCCCATCGCAGCGGCGAAGGCGCCGGCGCCGATCTCGCGCTGGATGATCAAGGGCGGGAACGTGATCATGTTGCCGATCGAGAAACCGTAGACGGCGCAACACACGAGCAGCACGGTCGGATTCGTGCTTTGCAGAAGCACGAACAGCGCCGCCGCCTGGCTCGTCATCGATGCCGCGCAGGCGAGCCGCGGATCGAGCCGGTCCACGAACAGGCCGAGCGAGAGGCGCCCGACCACCGCCATCGCCGCCATGACGGTGACGGCAAGGCCCGCACTGGCGCGGCCGATCAGCGGTTCGAGGAACGTCACCTGATGGATGATGAATCCCATCTGCGCCAGCAGCGCGACCGCGATCGGCAGCACCATGGTCCAGAACGCCGCGTTGGCGAGCAGCGTCTTGCGTGAGTGAACCGCAGGCAAGGCAGTGCCGCCAGTGGATGGATTCCCACCCGACGTCGGCGGCATTTCGGTTCGCCACCCGGTGAAGATGACCACCACCGGCAGCACCAGCACCACCATCGCCAGCGTGGCCGCCAGCATCGCGGAACGAAAGCCGATGCTGCCGCTCAGCGACAGCAGCAGCGGCACGAGCACGATGCCCCCGCAGGTCGCGCCGTTGTAGGCGAGGCTGAGCGCGAGCCCGCGGCGCCGTTCGAACCAGGAGTTCAGCACGGTCGCGATCACCACCGTGCCCATGCCGGTCCAGCCGACCGACATCAGCGCATAAGCGAGATAGAGCTGCCACGGCGTCTGCAGCAGCGCCAGCAGCACCGTCGAAGCGCCGAGCGCCGACAGGCCGCACAGGATCAGCGACCGCAGCCCGATGCGGGCGAGCAGATCATCGGTGAAGATGACGAGGACGGCAGTCAGGAGAAAGGAGAAGGTGCTGGCCGCGGAGACCAGCGTGCCCGGCCAGCCATG
This sequence comes from Bradyrhizobium sp. 23, assembly GCF_023073295.1. Taxonomy (NCBI): domain Bacteria; kingdom Pseudomonadati; phylum Pseudomonadota; class Alphaproteobacteria; order Hyphomicrobiales; family Nitrobacteraceae; genus Bradyrhizobium; species Bradyrhizobium sp. 23. Next base: position 11,982 of record NZ_JADPJF010000032.1, read on the forward strand.
GGCGCGCTGCAGTTCCGCGAGATAGACGCCCTGACCGTACAGGCCGAAGCCGAACATGAAGAAAGCCATCAGGAAGCAGGCCAGCACGACGCGCCAGCCGCGATAGTGCAGCGAGGATTCGTCAACACGAGTGGCGGCAATCATCAATCGGGCAATCGGCCAAATGGAACGGCGCGAGGTGATCGTGCACCACAACCAGTGGTTTTTCAATCGAAAATGGCGGTTGATCATTGCAACGCGGAACACGGCGGCGAGCGTGATGCGCCCGTCTCGGGCGAATTCGGTCTCCAAAAGGTCGCGCTAGCGCATTGGCACGCCTGCAAGATGATGTAGGCTGCCGTTTCGCGAGCCTAGCAAGGTCAGTATCGCGGCGACCGCAGGGGCCCCTCATGCCGAATGGCAATATCGTCGTCAGCGAAGAGCGCGGAACGCGCGTGATCACCCTGCGCCGCCCGAGCAAGAAGAACGCGATCACGCAGGACATGTATCGGGAGATGAGCCGCGCGATCGACACCGCGCAGAACAATCCCGACATCCGCTGCATGATCATCACCGGGGGCTCCGGCGTGTTCACCGCCGGCGACGACATCGACGATTTCATGCACGCCGACACGTCGCGCCCCGAGACGCTGTCCGACGGCGCCAAGTTTCTCTATTCGCTAGCTCTCAACGCCAAGCCGGTGATCGCGGCCGTGGACGGCGCGTCGATCGGCATGGGCACCGTGATGCTGTTCCATTGCGACTATGTGCTGGCCTCGAACGCGGCGACCTTCTCCGCGCCCTACATCCATCTCGGGCTCGTGCCGGTCGGCGCGTCCAGCCTCTTGATGCCGAACACGATGGGCTACCAGCGCGCCTTCGCCATGCTGGTGATGGGACGGACTTTTACGGCCGCGGAAGCGCATGCCGCCGGCTTCGTCAACACCGTGGTCTCGCCGGGTCATACCGAGGTCGAGGCACGCAAGGTGGCGCGCGATATCTGCCGGCTTCCCGCCGAAGCGGTCGCGATCTCGCGCAAACTGCTCCGCGTCGCATCCGAGGAGCTCACCCGCCGCATCGATCAGGAGGCCCATCTGTTCGGCGAGCGGCTGAAGTCGGAAGAAGCCACCGCCGCGTTCAACGCGTTTATGAACAGGAAGAAGCGGTAGGCTGTCTTCCCTCTCCCATGGCGGGAGAGCCTGGCTCGCCGCAAAGCGGCGAGACGGGTGACGGGTTCTATCCGCGAGTCGAACTCACATTTGAATTTGCGGAGACACCCCCTCATCCGGCGCTTCGCGACACCTTCTCCAGAAGGGGAGAAGGAAGAAAGCTTCGTGAAATCTTCGTGCGGAACGACTAGTCTGGTTTCATGCAACATGTTCTCCGGCTGACCGTCTTCTCGCTCGCGCTCGCCGCCCTGCCCGCGTCCGCCCAAACCGCCGCACCCGTCGAGCTGCGCATCCTGGCGATCAACGATTTCCACGGCAATCTGCGCCCGCCGCCGGGCGGCATCCGGATCAGCGATCCCGAGGACAAGGCCAGGAAGGTGATGGTGGCGGCCGGCGGTGCCGAATACATGGCGACGCTGGTGAAGCAGCTGCGCGAGGGACACAAGAACACGATCTTCGTCGCCGCCGGCGACCTGATCGGCGCGAGCCCGTTCCTGTCGGCGACGTTCCACGACGAACCGTCGATCGAGTCGCTCTCGATGATGGGGCTCGCGATCAGCTCGGTCGGCAATCACGAATTCGACGAAGGCAAGACCGAGCTCCTGCGGATGCAGAACGGGGGCTGTCATCCCGTCGACGGCTGTCAGGGGCCGCATTCCTTTACGGGCGCCAGATTCCGCTATCTAGCGGCGTCCACCATCGAGACGGCGACGGGCAAGAGCGTGCTGCCGCCTTACGAGATCAGGGAATTCGAAGGCATCCCCATCGCCTTCATCGGGCTGACCTTGAAGGACACCGCGGGCATCGTCTCGCCATCGGGCATCACCGGCCTCGAATTCCGCGACGAAGCCGAAACGGTGAACGCGCTGGTGCCGCAGCTGAAAGCGCGTGGGGTCGAGGCGATCGTGGTGCTGATCCACCAGGGCGGCGAGCCGGCCGGCGACTACAATGAATGCCCTGCCATCACGGGGCCGATCGTCGACATCGTGAAAAAATTCGATCGCGCCGTCGACCTCGTCGTCAGCGGCCACACCCATCGTGCTTATGTCTGCGATATTGACGGGCGGCTCGTCACCAGCGGCGACAAATACGGTACCCTGGTCACCGCGATCGACCTCAAGCTCGATCCGGCGACGCGCGACGTCGTCGGCGCCAGGGCGGAGAACGTCCTCGTCGCCAATGCGTCGCTGCCTAGGGATCCCGAGCAGACCGCACTGATCGACGCTTACGACAGGCTCTCGGCGCCGATCGCCAATCGCCCGGCTGGATCGGTGATGCAGACGCTGTCACGCGTGCCGAACGAGGCCGGCGAAAGCCCGCTTGGCGACGTCATCGCGGACGCGCAGCTCGCCGCGACCAGGGACGCCAAGGACGGCAGCGCCGTCATCGCGCTCACCAATCCCGGCGGCATCCGCACCGACATCGTTCCAAAGGAGAACGGTGCGATCACCTTCGGCGACGTTTTCGCCAGCCAGCCGTTCCGCAACCGGCTCGTCACCATGACGCTCACGGGCAGCCAGCTCAAGGATATGCTGGAGCAGCAATGGCTCGATCCGAAGCGGCCGCGGATACTCCAGGTCTCGAACGGGTTCAGTTACGCCTGGGATGCGGCGAAGCCATTCGGCGAGCGCGTGATCAACGAGAAGATGACGCTCAATGGCAGGCCGATCGAAGCCGGAAGCGGCTACCGCGTCACCCTCAACGATTACCTCGCAGTCGGTGGCGACGGCTTTACGGCCGCCAAACAAGGCACGGGGCCGCAATATGGCGGCTACGACGCCGACGCGCTGTTCGCGTTCTTCAGGGCGCACGGACCGATCGGGCCGTTGCCGCTGAGCCGCATCCTGCGCGTGAATTGATCCGGATCAAACGGGCTGGTTCGGGACACCCTTTGCCATTCCCGGGGGAACGCATAGATTGGGTTTTGCATTTGCGTTTTGGCGCCGGATGCGCCAAGCGACGTCGAGAGCCCGCATCCCATGAGGCCGACTGATGAGTACGCTTCTCCTCTCCCACAAGGCCTGCCTCGACCACGTCACGCCGCCGGGACACCCTGAAAGGCCGGACCGCCTGCGCGCGGTGGAGGAGGCGCTGTCGCATGAGCGCTTCCAGTTCCTGGTGCGCGACCAGGCGCCGGAGGGCGATCTCGATCTCGTCACGCTCTGCCACAACGAGCACTACGTCACGGAGCTGCGCCACATCGCGCCGACCAGCGGACAGGTCTATATCGATGGCGACACCTCGATGTCGCCGGGCACGTGGGAAGCGGTGATGCGCGGCGTCGGCGGCGCGGTCGCAGCAACCGAAGCGGTGATGGCGGGCGAGCATCGCAACGCCTTCGTCGCGGTGCGCCCGCCCGGCCACCACGCCGAGATCGGCAAGCCGATGGGCTTCTGCTTCTTCGACAACGTCGCGATCGCCGCGCGCCACGCGCAGCGCAAATACGGCATCAAGCGCGCGGCCATCGTCGATTTCGACGTTCATCACGGCAACGGCACGCAGGACATCTTCTGGTCGGACCCGACCGTGATGTACTGCTCGACGCACCAGATGCCGCTGTTTCCGGGCACCGGTGCCAAGAGCGAGCGCGGCGACCACGACACCATCGTCAACGCGCCGCTCGCCTCCGAGGACGGTGGGCCGGAATTCCGCATCGCATTCGAGAATTTGATCCTGCCGCAGCTCGAAAAATTCAGCCCGGAACTGCTCGTCATTTCTGCCGGCTTCGACGCGCATTATCGCGATCCGCTGGCGTCGCTGAATTTGCGCGCGGAGGATTATGCCTGGGTGACGCGCAAGCTGATGGACCTCGCCGACAAGACCGCCGGGGGGCGCGTTGTTTCTGTGCTCGAGGGCGGCTACGACCTGCAAGGACTGAAAGAATCTGTTACGGCGCATGTCGGCGCCCTGATGGGCGCCTGACACACCCGCCACATTGCGCCCGCAAAACTTTGCTTTCTGCGACGTGAAGCGAATCGGGCAATCGGAAACTTATATGGCCGAAAATACCCAAATCGACATCTCCAGGCTGACCTTCGAACGCGCCATCGAGGAGCTCGAAACGATCGTGAAACGGCTCGAGGACGGCAAGGTGCCGCTCGAGGAATCCGTGACGATCTACGAGCGCGGCGAGGCCCTGAAGCGCCGCTGCGAGGAGTTGCTGCGCCAGGCCGAGGCGCGCGTCGACAAGATCACCACCGATGCCAGCGGCCAGGCGACCGGCACCGCGCCGCTCGACGTCCAGTAAGGGCCGCCTTCAAAGCCGCCTATCTCACGCAGCGCGCACCGGCAATTTTTCATGATCGCACGCCGCCGTCGGCGTTGCTGCTGCTTGATTCCAGGGAACCGGCGCTCCGGAGATTATGGAACCTCCCTCAGAGCGCCCCTCGCCCTCCTGAATCCGGCCTAAAAATAGCTTCCCCACGCGAAAAACCTCGCCGAGGAACCGGGCTAGCTTGGAACCCTTCCGATGGCGCCAGGATTAACCACTCTGGCCCGCGGTTTGCAGGTGCATGCCCGTAATCGGGCCCAGCGGGTTGGCTTTGGCCCAAGCTTTGGTGTAAAGCTGCGTGGAGTGTGGCTTTTTGTAAGCCTTGCGTGGGCACTGATTACCGACGACAAGCGCTTCAAACTGCTGATGAATTGGCTGGGATGGACGAAGCCGATCTAAGTGACAGGGATCACAGAGACTGAACCGGAGAGCACTTAAGCTCACCTAAGCTTGAAGACGGGGCTTTGCCCCATGCAGGTGGCTCCGACGGTTTAAGGACTCGCGCTGCGCCGATATTGAGCAAACCCATCGCGCGCCGGAACGATCTTCCGGCGCTGACAAATTGGAAATCGCCGTGAACGCATATAGTAAAACGCCGCTTCTCGACACCATCCGGACGCCGGACGACCTGCGCAAACTCAAGGTCGAGCAGGTTCGCCAGGTCGCCGACGAGCTGCGTCAGGAGACCATCGATGCCGTCTCGGTGACCGGCGGTCACTTCGGCGCAGGCCTCGGTGTGGTCGAGCTCACCACTGCGATCCATTACGTCTTCGACACCCCGCGCGACCGGCTGATCTGGGACGTCGGCCACCAGGCCTATCCGCACAAGATCCTCACCGGCCGGCGCGATCGCATCCGCACGCTGCGCACCGGCGGCGGCCTGTCCGGCTTCACCAAGCGCAGCGAGAGCGATTACGATCCGTTCGGCGCCGCGCATTCCTCGACCTCGATCTCCGCCGGCCTCGGCATGGCGGTCGCGCGCGACCTCTCCGGCGGCAAGAACAACGTTATCGCCGTCATCGGTGACGGCGCGATGTCGGCGGGCATGGCCTATGAGGCCATGAACAATGCGGGGGCGATGAACTCGCGCCTGATCGTCATCCTCAACGACAACGACATGTCGATCGCGCCGCCGGTCGGCGCGATGAGCGCCTATCTGTCGCGGCTCTACTCGGGCAAGACCTATCGCACGCTGCGCGATGTGGCCAAGCAGATCAACCAGCGCCTGCCCAAGATCCTCGCCAACCGAGCCAACCGCGTCGAGGAATATTCCCGCGGCTTCATGATGGATGGCGGCACGCTGTTCGAGGAGCTCGGCTTCTATTACGTGGGCCCGATCGACGGCCACAACCTCGACCATCTCCTGCCGGTGCTGAAGAACGTGCGCGACATGGAGACCGGCCCGATCCTGCTCCACGTCGTGACGCAGAAGGGCAAGGGCTACGGCCCGGCGGAAGCCTCCGCCGACAAGTACCACGCGGTCGTCAAGTTCGACGTCGCGACCGGCACCCAGGCCAAGTCCAAGCCGAACGCGCCGGCCTATCAGAACGTATTCGGCCAGAGCCTCGTCAAGGAAGCGGAGAAGGACGACAAGATCGTCGCCATCACCGCGGCCATGCCTTCCGGCACCGGCGTCGACATCTTCAACAAGGCGTTCCCGGACCGCACCTTCGACGTCGGCATCGCCGAGCAGCACGCAGTGACGTTCGCCGCCGGTCTCGCCACCGAGGGCTACAAGCCGTTCTGCGCGATCTACTCGACGTTCCTGCAGCGCGGATACGACCAGATCGTG
>NZ_JADPJF010000032.1:18272-28706 GCF_023073295.1 Bradyrhizobium sp. 23
GTCGCGATCCAGAGCCTGCCGGTTCGCTTCGCCATCGACCGCGCCGGCCTCGTCGGCGCCGACGGCGCCACCCATGCCGGCTCGTTCGACAACGCCTATCTCGGTTGTCTGCCGAACATGGTGATCATGGCCGCGTCCGATGAAGCCGAGCTGGTGCACATGGTTGCAACCCAGGTCGCGATCAATGATCGTCCGAGCTCGCTGCGCTATCCGCGCGGCGAAGGCCGCGGCATCGAGATGCCCGAAATCGGCGTTCCGCTCGAGATCGGCAAGGGCCGCATCGTCCGCCAGGGCAGCAAGATCGCCCTGCTCTCCTTCGGCACGCGCCTCGCCGAATGCGAGAAGGCCGCCGACGAGCTCGCTGCCCACGGCCTTTCGACCACGATCGCGGATGCGCGCTTCATGAAGCCGCTGGATACCGAGCTCGTGCTCAAGCTCGCGCGCGACCACGAGATCCTGATCACGATCGAGGAAGGCTCAGTCGGCGGTTTCGGCTCGCATGTTGCGCAGTACCTGACCGACCAGGGCGCGCTCGACAGCGGCCTGGTGCGGTTCCGCACCATGGTGCTGCCCGACGTGTTCCAGGACCACGACACCCCGGCGGCGATGTACGGTCGTGCCGGTCTCGACGCCAAGGGCATCGTCGCCAAGGTGTTCGAGGCGCTCGGCAAGGACGTCAAGGCCGAGACGGTCAAGCTCGCCTGATAGCGAGCTTCGACCTTCCGCGAAGCAGCTGTGATGAAAATCTATCTGGCAGGCCCCGATGTGTTCCTGCCAGATGCGGTCGAGATCGGCCGGCACAAAGTCGCGGTCTGTGCCGCGCACGGCGTCACCGGCCTCTATCCCCTCGACAACGAAATCGACCTCGCCGCGCCCGACGCCTCGCGGCAGATCTTTTGCGGCAACGAGGCGATGATGGACGCGGCCGATGCGATCATCGCCAACCTCACGCCGTTCCGTGGCGCCGGCGCCGATCCCGGCACCGTCTACGAGCTCGGCTACATGGCCGGCCGCCGCAAGTTCTGCCTCGCCTATTCCAATGACGGTGCCGCCTATGCCGACCGTGTCAGTCGCTTCATGGACGTGACGTCCGAAGACGGACGGCTGGTCGACGCGCAGGGGCTGACGGTCGAGGATTTTGGCCTCGTCGACAATCTCATGATGATCCACGCGCTGGAGCTGCATGGCTGCCCGCTGGTGACGCCTGCGCAGATGCCGATCGACGTCTGGCACGATCTGGCCGCGTTCGAGGCTTGCGTCCGGATGGCGGCCGCGCGATTGATCGCTACATAAGCGCCTCAGGCGTCTTCGGAGAGATGATGTCCCCTGCCCGCAAGCGCGCGGATGTTCTGCTGGTCGAGCGCGGCCTGTTCGAGAGCCGGGCGCGGGCGCGCGCGGCGATCGAGGCCGGGCTCGTCACCGCCGACGACAAGCAGGTCGCAAAGCCGTCGGAGACCATCGCCGAGGACGCCGTGATCCAGGCCGAGCCCGCGCACCCCTACGTCTCCCGCGGCGGCGTCAAGCTCGCCGGCGCGCTGGAGCGCTACCCGATCGAGATCGAGGACCATGTCTGCCTCGACGTCGGCGCCTCCACCGGCGGATTCACCGAGGTACTGCTGGCGAACGGCGCGAGCCTCGTCTTTGCCGTCGATGTCGGCACCAGCCAGTTGCATCCCTCGCTGCGCGGTCACGCCAAGATCGTGTCGATGGAAGAGACCGACATCCGCGCCTATGACGGCAAGCGCCTGCCGGCGCGGCCCGATGTCGTCGTGATCGACGTCAGCTTCATCTCGCTCAAGACGGTGCTGCCCATCGCGCTGTCGCTGGCCGCCGCGCCGATGAGCCTGCTGGCGCTGATCAAGCCGCAATTCGAGGCGGACCGGAAGCACAACAAGAAGGGCATCGTCCGCGACGCCGCCGTGCACCGCGAGATCTGCGACGACATCGCCGCCTTTGCTGCCTCGCTCGGCTGCACCGATATCGAGGTGTTCCCGTCGACGATCACCGGCGGCGACGGCAACATCGAATTCTTCCTGGGCGCGCGCCGTGGTTGAGCGCGTGACGATCGATCACGTCGGCCATCGCGGCGACGGCGTCTCGCTCGACGCTGGCGATGCCATCTATGTGCCCTACACGCTCGGCGGCGAGACCGTCGAGGTCGATCATGTCGTCGGCAATCATCCCGACCGCCGCAAGCTGCTGGTAGTGGACGTCGCCAGTCCCGAGCGCGTCGCGCCGTTCTGTCCGCATTTCGGCGTCTGCGGCGGCTGCGCGATCCAGCACTGGGCGACTGAACCGTATCACGCCTGGAAGCGCGGCATCGTGGTCGAGACCCTGGCCCAGGCCGGCATCGACTGCGAGGTGACGCCGCTGGTCGACGCTCACGGCGCGGGGCGCAGGCGCATCACGCTGCACGGCCGGTTCGGCACCCATGACATCCTCAAGGTCGGCTTTTCGGCTGCCAGCGCGCACGACGTCATCCCGATTGATCGCTGCCCGATCCTCGATCCCGGGCTCGAGGGTGCACTCGATGCCGGTTGGGCGCTCGCCGAGCTGCTGACGTCCAAAATGCCGGTGACGAAACCGCTGGACATCCAGGTCACCGCGACCGCCAACGGTCTCGATGTCGACGTGCGCGGCTCCGGCCCGCTGCCCACGTCGCTCGTGACGGCGCTGTCGTGCGTCGCCGAGCAGCACCGCCTGGCGCGGCTGACACGGCACGGCGAACTGGTGCTGCAACGCCTGCCACCGACCCTGCAGATGGGCCGCGCCGAGGTGACGCTGCCGCCGGGCTCGTTCCTGCAGGCGACCGTCGCCGGCGAAGAGACGCTCGCATCGCTGGTCGCCGAGCGCATCGGCAAGGCGAAGAACGTTCTCGATCTCTTCTGCGGCGTCGGGCCGTTTGCATTGCGGCTCGCCGAGAAGGCCCGCGTCACCGCCCATGACAACGACGCCGGCGCCATTGCGGCGCTCGCAAAGGCCGCGCGCACGCCGGGTCTCAAGCCGATCAAGGCCGAGCCGCGCGATCTGTTTCGCCGTCCCCTGGTGGCGCCGGAGCTGCGCGATTTCGACGCCGTCGTGTTCGACCCGCCGCGCCAGGGCGCGCAGGCGCAGGCCTTGAAGCTCGTCGCGAGCAAGGTGCCGGTGGTGGTCGCGGTCTCCTGCAATGTCGCGACCTTTGCCCGCGACGCGCGGCTGCTGATCGATGGCGGGTACAAGATCGACGTAGTCGTGCCGGTGGATCAGTTCCGCCACACGCCGCATGTCGAGCTCGTTGCGAAGTTCACGCGCTAGTTAGCGTCGAAGGCCATTCAACGCCGGCGACTCGCCGGGCAGCATGTTCGATCTGAGATCGCTATCCATGCGGCCCGAGTCCTGCTGGGTGAACCCGGCCCCAAACGACAGGCTGAGGTTGGAGGTCGGCTTGAGCTCGACACCCGCAAATGCGCCGTAGCCGGGCGAGGCGCTGGAGGTGAGCGGCGCAAGCGAGCTGCCAATGCCGCCGCCGTATTTCAGGGTGTCGAACCCGGCAAAGAACGTGACGGGCATGCCGCCCGCGGTCTTGGTGTTGTAGCCGAACTGCGTGCTGTCGTAGGAGAGCGCGCTGAAATTGCCGCTCAGTCCGGCCGGGCTGAGGCCGCTCCAATTGAGATTGCCATGCTGGCTGCCGACAAAGAAGCCGTTCGCAGAATTGCTGCGGCCGCTTGCGTCGCCGCCATTGAAGTTCGGGAAAATGCCGTAGCTATCGGCGCTCTGGCCGGCAACACCGCCGAAGCCGAAAGGTCCGCCGGGGATCCAATATTGCAGGGGTGCGGCTTGCGCATGAGCCGGCGCTTCGCCGAGGCAGAGCAGGGCAAGAAAAACCGCGAGACCGCAAGAGGGTGTAAGCCTGAACATTCAAATAACCGTCGAAAAGCTTGCGAATTATACCCACCAGACATCATGAATGCCAGCATAGCGACCCCATTCTTCCCCTGAGTTCCGGGATCACGTTTTTCTGCCAATTTGAACTTCCCCCATGCCGGATTGACCCACCTAAGGGGGCGCGTCAGCACGGAGGCTGTCATGGAGGTCAATTCCGACAAGTTGAATGCCTTTATGGGCAAGATGGTCACCGAATTCGGGGCGGCGATGAATGCGTCGCTGGTCCTGCTCGGGGACAAGCTCGGTCTCTACCGTACCCTTGCCGCCAAGGGACCGATGAACTCGTCCGAGCTCGCAAGCGCCACCGGGACGGCGGAGCGCTACGTCCGCGAATGGCTCGCGAGTCAGGCGGCGTCCGGCTACATCGAATACGATTCCGCTTCGGCAAAATTCTCGATGCTACCGGAGCAGGCGATGGCGCTTGCCGATGAGGACAGTCCGGTGTTCCTCGGCGCGTTCGGCAATGTCATTGCCTCGGCGTTTCTCGACGAGCCGAAGATCTCGGACGCATTCAAATCCGGCAAGGGCGTCGGCTGGAACCGGCGCAGCGAGTGCCTGTTCTGCGGCACCGCCCGCTTCTTCCGGACCGGGTACATGCATCATCTGGTGCAGGAATGGCTGCCCGCGCTCGACGGCGTCGTGGACAAGCTGAAGCGCGGCGCCAAGGTCGCCGATGTCGGCTGCGGGCACGGCGTCTCGACACGGCTGATGGCGGAAGCCTTCCAGAACTCCCGCTTCTACGGCTTCGACTATCACGAGGGTTCGATCGAGGCCGCGCGAAAGGCGGCCACCGAAGCCGGATTGGGCGACCGGGTCAGCTTCGCTGTTCATTCCGCCAAGACCTATCCGGCCGAGGGCTATGATCTCGTCTGCTTCTTCGATTGCCTGCATGACATGGGCGATCCCGTCGGCGCCATCGGCCACGTGCGCGAGACCATGGCAAAGGACGGCACCTGCATGCTGGTCGAGCCGTTCGCAGGCGACCGCCTCGAGGACAATCTCAACCCGGTCGGGCGGGTCTATTATGCGGCGTCGACCATGATCTGCACGCCGGCCTCGCTCGACCAGGAGGTGGGCCTCGCACTGGGCGCGCAAGCGGGCGAGGCAAGGCTGCGCAAGGTCGCGCGAGAGGGCGGACTGACGCGCTTCCGCCGCGCCGCTGAAACGCCCTTCAATCTGATTCTGGAGGCGCGGATCTGATCTTCCGATTCCGGCGCGTGGCCGCGGCATATGCCATGCCGATGCTGCAGCCACGCCCGGCGCCGACACCCTCCCTCGCTCGCGCCGCAACGTAAGCTGGCGATCGGACAAGGCGACGCGAGTCCGTCATGACGGGAGGACGACGAAGCCGCTCTCCATGAATTTGCGATGGCGCTCTATCGCGACAAGAAGGTGTCGGACACGAAATCTACGGGCCGGCCAGCAGAAATTCGGCGAGCGCGGCATCATGGATATCATCGGCCTGATCGGCTATTACGACCTGGTCTTGATGAAGCTGATCACCATGCAGGCGGACGCGCCGAACGACAGGGTGCCGCCGCTGCCATCGCTCGCCGCCAAATAGCAACTCCGCAACCGCCGTCCATGTCGCACGATCCGCTGCTCACACGCCTGACATCCGCTTTCGCCGAGGTGCGGGGCGTTGCGGCCGTCGTACACGGCGGCTCGCGCGCTCGGCAGCGGGCACGCCGCGTCCGACTATGACATCGGGCTGTACTTCAAAGCAGCGCTTCCGCTGGAGACCGAACGCTTGCTGGCCGCCGCAAAGGAAATCGCCGACAATTCTGCCGTCACGGCGGTGACGAAGATAGGGGAATGGGGCCGTGGATCATCGGAGGTGCCTGGCTGTCCGTTGGCGGACAAAGGGTCGACCTGCTCTATCGCAGCGCCGACGCTGTGTCATCATGGAATCCTGTCGGGCCGGCATCATCACCATGGACTACCAACCCGGCCATCCACACGGCTTCTGCTCGGCGATCTGGATGGGCGAGATCGCATTGCCAACCACTGCGCGATCCGCAAGACCTGATCAACCGGTTGAAATCGATCGCGCTGCCCTACCCGCAACCGTTGCGGGATGCCCTGATCCGGCGCTTCCAGTGGGAAATCCTCTTCGGCATCGAGAATGCGGAGCTTGCGGCCGCACGTAACGAGCAGACCCATATCGCCGGATGCGTCTACCGGTCGCTGGCCTGCGTTGCGCAGATCGTGTTCGCACTGAACGAGCGCTATCTCATCAACGAGAAGGGTGCGCTATGGAAGCAGCGCGGTTACCGCTGACAATTCCGCATCTGGACGAGCAGGCGACGGAGATCTGGCGACTGATCGGCAATGGCGCTTTGGCGACCGCCTGCGACGTCTTGCGTCAGATCGACCGGCAATTGAAGGCGCTGACGCGGTCCAGCGAGCAGCAGCCGTGATCTGCTACGCCGTCCTGTCCACCGAGGACGACGTATCCGACGGCGGATATTTGGTCACGGGCACCACGAAGGACTTGTTGCGGACCTGGTAGATGATCTTGCCATTCTGCCCGTCGTCGGTCGCAATCTGCGCCTGGCCGAACATGATGACGTTCTTGTAGACGGTGCCGGTGCCCTGACGGGTGACGCCATCTGTGGTGACGCTGACCTGCGCTTCGTTGCCGTTGACAGCGAGCACCCTGAAGCTCGCGCTCTTGCCATTGTCACTGGAATAGCCGCCCCAGCTTCCCATCAGGCGGCTGTCGGAGGCCGGCGGCGCCTGCTTCTCGAGAGTCGCGGTCTGCTTGCCCGCGCCTGCAGATGACAACAGCACCAGACTCTTGCCGTCCTTGGTGCCGACCGTGACCGTGCCGAAGGTGAGAAGCGAACCGGCGACCTCGCCAAAGCCGCGCTCGGTGCGCCCGTTATGGGTGTACTCGACTTGCGCCCGAGCCCCGCGGATGTTCACGACCTTGAAGCTGACGGGCTGGTTGTTGCCAGCCCAATTGCCCTTCCACTCACCGAGCAGGGAGCTCTGGTGATACACTCGCTCGAGAGCGGGAGAAATCTGGCTGGTGCTCGAGGTGACGATGGCCATTGGGTTGCTCGGCGGATGTGTCTGACAGGCCCGCTTCTTTCGCGCCCCGACAGCAACGTCAGAACCTTATCCGGAAACAAATGAAAGCAGCCGATTAGGGCCACGCAACGGTTAACGCATGGTTAAAATTCCATCGCCGGCAAATAGGGCAAAAGGTCTCGTCCGGTGGCCGCGCTCAGCGACCCCAGCGGTCCGACCAGATCTTCTCGCCGATCATGCAGTTCACACGCGGCTCCTTGTCCTTCTCCGCAACCCGCATCACGGGACGCTCCGGCATACGGCCCGCAACCTCCATCAAGAGCTTGGTGCGGATGGCTTCCTTGAACTTATCGCGGTCCTTGATCGTGATGACGAAGGAACCGGGGCCGCCGATGACGCAATCCTCATAGTAGAAATCGAGATTGTCGATATCCATGGTCGAGTAGGAGGGTTCCTTGACCATGATCGGCAGGCCGTTGATGACGATACCCTTCTCGATCGCTGCGTCGCGCGCAATCGTGACCGGAGTGCCGTTGTTGTTGGGACCGTCGCCGGAAATGTCGATCACGCGGCGCAAGCCCCGATAGGGATCCTCGTCGAACAGCGGCATCGCGAAACTGATCGCGCCGGAGATCGAGGTGCGCGAGGCACGCCGGATCGGCGTCTTCAGGATTTCGGCGGCGACGGCATCGGCGGTCTCCGGTCCGTCGACCAGCCGCCACGGAATGATGATCTTCTGGTCGGTCGAAGCGGCCCACTCGAAATAGGTCACCGCGATCCGGCCGTTCGGGCCCAGCTTCAGCGCCTGCAGGAATTCCTTCGACTGGATCGCCTGCGCATAGCCTTCACGCTGGACCGCGAGCTCGTCCATGTCCATGGAGTAGGAGACGTCGACGGCGAGGATCAGCTCGACATCGACCGTCTGCGCGTCTCTGTCGGCTGCTTGCCGCTGCGGCTGATTTTTGAGTAGCGCCAGTCTGGGCGACTCAAACTTGGGTCCTGGTGCCGCGATGCCCGCGACGTCCCCTCCGGCGAACATGCCGGTCACCAGCACAGCCCCGATCGAGAACAGCAAGCGCATCGCAGCCTCCCGTCGTATGACCTGATGGTGACATGCAATCGCCTTGCCGCAAAGTCCGAAGATCGCTCGCGCTTCACATTCCGGTTAGGCATTTGCCAGTTAGGCATTTGCAGGCGGGAATTGCGAAGCAGTACGCAAAGCGGCCGCGATGTTGCCGCGCTCGCGCCGCTGGACTGCGCGATCGCTGGCGCCGGCATGCCGTCATGTGCGGTCCGCTCCCGGACTGACGGGCCACTGGACAGCGCACCTCGCCCACTTGTCCGGCGCGATTTCCATGTTAGGCTGGCCGGACAGATGGGGATGGAGTCCCCCGACAACCGCCCGGCGGCCTGTGACCGTAGTGGGCTGATGACTCCTGCTTGAGGAGGGGCAATTTCTAGGCCTCTGCCTTCGGCGGGAGCATGGACGAACCCGCCGCCGGCGGGTTTTTTGTTGCCCGGACGCGTTGGCCGAGGAGAGGTCAAGGAAGGCCGAGGAGAAGTCCTGGACGTGACGACGACAACACCGAATGCTGCACGTGCGGGGCTGCCCAGGGGGATCTGGGTGCTCGGTTTCGTCTCGATGCTAATGGACGTCTCTTCCGAGATGATCCACGCACTGCTGCCGGTCTATCTCGTCACCGTGCTCGGCGCCTCCACGCTCACCGTCGGCTTCATCGAGGGCATTGCCGAGGCGACCGCCTCGATCACGAAGATCTTCTCCGGCGCGTTGTCCGACTGGCTCGGTCGGCGCAAATTGCTCGCTGCGCTCGGCTACGGGCTGGCCGCGCTGACAAAACCGCTGTTCCCGCTTGCCCCTAGCGTCGAATGGCTGGTTGCCGCGCGCTTCATCGATCGCGTCGGCAAGGGCATTCGCGGCGCGCCGCGCGATGCGCTGATCGCCGATATCGCACCTATCGGCCTGCGCGGCGCGAGCTTCGGCCTGCGGCAGTCGCTCGACACCATCGGTGCGTTCGTCGGGCCGCTGATGGCGATCGGCCTGATGTGGTGGACGGCGGACAATTTTACGATGGTGTTCTGGGTGGCCGTGCTGCCGGGCTTCCTGTCGTTCGGACTGATCGCGTTCGCGGTGAGCGAGCCGGAGCCGGACCCCGGCCGGGAGCCGTCAAGGAATCCGCTGAATACCGCTGCGATGCGCCAGCTCGGGTCCGTGTACTGGCGCGTGGTCGCGGTTGCCGTCGTGTTCACGCTGGCACGTTTCAGCGAGGCCTTCCTGATCCTGCGTGCGCAGAATATCGGGCTCAATGCGATGTGGGTGCCGGCCGTGCTGGTGCTGATGAACATCGTCTATGCGTTGTCGGCCTATCCGGCCGGCGTGCTCTCGGACCGGATCAACCGCACCGGCCTGCTCGCGCTCGGCCTCGTCTTCCTCGCCGGCGCCGATCTCGCGCTCGCGCTGCTGCCAAACCTTGGCGGCCTCGCCCTGGGCGTCGTGCTGTGGGGACTGCATATGGGATTGACGCAAGGCGTGCTCTCGGCCCTGGTCGCCGACGCAGCGCCACCGAGCTTGCGCGGCACCGCGTTCGGCTATTTCAACCTGTTCACCGGCCTTGCCTTGCTGGCCGCAAGCGTGATCGCCGGCGCCTTGTGGGATACCTATGGTCCGGCCGGCACGTTCCTGGCGGGGCTCGGCTTCGCGCTGGTCGCGCTCATGGGACTATTTGCCGTCGGTAACGGGCTGGCAACGGAGGAGAAACGATGACGGAGGGCTGTTCGCCGTGCTGAGCGGAGTGCTTGCGATTATGATCGGCAGCGTGCTGGGCGGCTGTGCGCGCTATTTCATCTCCGGCGCGATCGCGCGGCGGCTGGGCGAGACGTTTCCGTGGGGCACCGTGACCATCAACGTCACCGGCGCCTTCCTGATCGGCATTTTTGGCGCATTGGCGACCCATCCCGGCTCGGTCTTCGCCGCGCCCGATCCATGGCTGTTCGCGGTCACCGGCTTTCTTGGCTGCTACACCACGGTGTCCTCGTTCAGCCTGCAAACGCTGACGATGGCGCGCAACGGCGAGGCGATGCACGCGCTCGGGAATGTCGCGGTCTCGGTCGTGCTCTGCCTCGCAGCCGTCAGTTGCGGCTTCCTTCTCGCGGACACTCTGGGGGGCTAGAGGCAGATGAAGTCCTTCCCCTCTGCCGATCGCTGGCGCACCGCGACGCTCTATGCCTGGATTGCCGCCGGCAGCATGGTCGGCGGGCTGACGCGCTATCTGGTCGGGCTTGCGCTCGACACCGGCTCCGGCTTCCCGGTCGCGACGCTGTTCATCAACGCCACCGGCTCACTAATCATCGGCTTCTACGCGACGCTGACCGGGCCCGACGGCCGCCTGCTGGCGCGGCCCGAGCACCGGCAGTTCGTCATGACCGGGTTCTGCGGCGGCTACACGACCTTTTCAA
>NZ_JADPJF010000032.1:28794-35526 GCF_023073295.1 Bradyrhizobium sp. 23
TTCAGCCTGGAGACCTTCCGCCTGTTCCACGGCGGCATGAAATATACGGCGCTCGCCTATCTCGCGGCATCCGTCATTTGCTGGCTGGTGTCGGTATGGGCAGGCCATATGATAGCCAGCGGCACCAACCGCTTGCGAAGGAGCTGACCATGCAAATCCCCAATCAGCAGTTTCGCTCCGGATCTTCATTGGCGAGAACGACCAGTTCGACGGCAAGCCGCTCTATGAAGCGATCGTGATGACGGCGCCCGAGCGGCATTTGGCCGGCGCCACCGTGCTGCGGGGCCCGATGGGCTTCGGCAAGTCGAGCCGGCTCCACACTTCCAAGATTCTGCGGCTCTCGGAAGACTTGCCGTTGCTGATCGAGATCGTCGACAGCGAGGACAACATCAATGCATTCCTGCCCATCCTGGATGGCATGATGTCGAGCGGCCTGATCACCTTGGAGAAGGTGCAGGTCCTGCAATATGGTGAGAAGGCCGCGCGCTGAGCGCGCCGGCAGAAACCCGAGCCCGCCATATCCGGGAGGCGGAATGAACGATACCGTTGCCAAACCGAAAACCAGGACGAAGACCAAGGTCGAGCGGCCGAAGCTGCATAAGGTCATCCTGATCAACGACGACTTTACGCCCCGCGAATTCGTCACGATGATCCTCAAGGCCGAGTTCCGGATGACCGAGGATCAGGCCTACAAGGTGATGATCACCGCCCACAAGCTCGGCGCCTGCGTGGTCGCGGTCTTCACCAAGGACGTCGCCGAGACCAAGGCTACCCGCGCAACGGATGCCGGCCGCACCAAGGGCTATCCCCTGCTGTTCACCACGGAGCCGGAGGAATAGCAGCACCGGTCCGGCTTTGGTGCTTTGGCGCCCGCTTTCGATGTCGGCGCCGAATCTGCTCTGCCGAATAGTGTATCTATTGGCCGTCAACAGGCGCATGGTGAGCCATCACCGGCTCATCACGGCATCCATCGGTGACTGAGAGAGTCTTTGCGCTCCCGCCCAATGCGGAGCGTCCTATGCAAGACCCCACCAAGCGCACCATCCCGCTGAGCAATCGCCTTGCCCAATTGGCAGCCGAGGCTCGCCGTCGCGCAGAGATTGCCCCGCCCGGCGTTCAGCGCGAATCGCTGCTCAAGGCGGCGCGATTGAGTGAAACGGCCTCGCACATTCATGATTGGCTCAGTTCGCCCGGTCTGAAGGCGCCGCGCTAGTCGCGAAGGCGGCACCGGCCTACCGATCGAGCGGAAGCCCAAGGCAGCAGTGCCAGTTGAGCGCCGGCGCCGCATTGCCGGCAACCCGGACTCAAATATAAGTTGCACATGGTGAACGATATCTTGTTTTGATTGTTGAGATAGCGTTCCCCGAACGCAGCGGGAGCAGGCAACAGCAAAGCAGCCCCCGATGATGAAATCTCTTATCGCGTTCACGATGTTCGCGCTCCTCGGAGTGTCCGTAATTGTGTTGCCCGGTTTTGCGCCACAAGTGAAAGCGCGCGAGACCGTTGCTTTGGCGAAGGCGGACCGGCTGGCGAGCCATCCGGTGGCGAGGAATTGCGTGGGCCAGGTCTGGCCGGATTTCGAAGCATCCTGTCTGCGCCGAGGTGAATCCGATGTCAGGGTTCATGAAGCTCGTTTGGTCACTGCGCGCCGCTAGACCAACAATCGCAAAGCGCCGGCCGAGCTTGTCGGATGATCCAGGAAAGTGTCGTGCACAGATGTCAACGCCCCCAACCTCCTTGCCGAACGTTCTCGTCGTCGAAGACGAGATGATCTTGCGCATGCGCGCAGTCGATATCGTGGAGGATGCAGGCTTCTGCCCTGTGCAGGCCGTCAACGCCGACGAAGCCATCGCAATCCTCGAGTCGCGGTCGGACATCTCGCTTCTGTTCAGCGACATCCAGATGCCCGGGACCATGGACGGCTTGAAGCTGGCCCACGCGGTGCACGATCGCTGGCCGGGCATCAAGATCGTGCTGGTTTCCGGTCAGGTTAAGCCGGCTGAAAACGAAACGCCGGCGGACAGCCGCTTCTTTCGCAAGCCGCTCGCCGTCGACGAAATGATCTCGCAGCTGCAGACGATGATCGGAGCGGGTGCGCTAAAAATCCTTCCGACCACAACGACGAATCCTGGGGACAACCTTGAGGTTGCTCGATCCCCAAAGGAATCGGTTCTGGTAGCGGAGAACGACAATCTGCGCCTGTTGCTGGAACAGGCCGACACCGACGCCAAGGTCCTGCTGGCTCAAGCCGGCATCGAAGCCCACGAACGCGAGGCAGCCGACAAGTTGCAAAAGCTGATCCTCGGAGAACTGCATCATCGCATCAAGAATACGCTTGCGACGGTGAGCGCAATCGCAGCCCAGAGCTTCCGGGCCGCAATCAATCTCGAGCAAGGCCAAAAAGCCATGGATGGCCGCTTGCTGGCGTTGGGGCGTGCCCACGACCTGTTGATACAGGTCAGCTGGTCAAATGCGAGCCTCACTCATACCCTGAGCGGCGCCACTGATCCCTTTGACAGTCAGGGGGGCCGACGATTCCATTTCAATGGGCCGGACCTCCGGATCACGTCCGGTGCCGTGATAGCGCTCGCGATGACGTTCAACGAGCTCTGCACTAACACCACGAAGTTCGGCGCGCTGTCCAGTTCCTCCGGGCATGTCGAGATCGCGTGGACGGTGGACGAGATCGAGCAAAGGCTGCGCCTGAAGTGGAGCGAAAGCGGCGGCCCCATGGTGGCGCCGCCAACACGACGGAGCTATGGCACCCGGATGATCGAGTCGCTCGGCCAGCAACTGAACGGGCAGGTGCGGCTGGCCTACGAACCGTCCGGATTTGTCTATCAGCTGGATGTACCGCTGAAGTCGGTGATGGCGTCGAACGCCTGAATTCTGCTCACCGGGTTGACGGCGGTGGACATCCGAGGACGACGACCTCAGGCCATCACCACCGGCGCCTCCTCCGTCAGCCCGTACACGCGCTGCGCCTTGGAAAAGCCCGCGATCGGGAATTCGCCGAGCTCGTGCCAGTCGTGGCGGCAAACATTGGCAAAGCCTTCTGAAGCCACGACGGTCCGCCCCAGGCGACCCGTGATCTTCTCGAGCCTGGCGGCAAGGTTCACGGCGGGGCCGATGCAGGTGAAGTCGAGGCGGTTGCCGCCGCCGATATTGCCGTAGAGGATATTCCCGACGTGGAGCGCCACGCCGAAGCGGAAGCGCTCGACGACGTCGCCGACAGGATACGCGAGCGCATTGACGCTGGCGCGGGATTCGCGCGCTGCCTCCAGCACCCGCGTGCAGACATGCGCGGCATCGCCGACATATTCGTCGATCGGGAATACCGCGAGCAGACCGTCGCCCATGAATTTCAGCACCTCGCCGCCATGGCCGCGGATCGCAGTGACCTGGCAGTCGAAATAATGGTTGAGGATCTCGACCACGGTCTCGGCCGGCAGCCGGTCCGACAGTGCGGTGAAGCCGCGCAGATCGGAGAGCCAGATCGCAGCCTGCATGGTGTCGTTGTGGCCGCGGCGGATCTGACCGCCAAGGATGCGCGCGCCGGCGCGATTGCCGACATAGGTGTCGAGCAGCATCTCGGCGGTGCGGCGCAGGCTGATGATCTCGGTGATGCGCGCGAGCGGTTTGACGATGGTGTGAATCGCCGCGATATGTTCATCGGTGAAGCCGCCTGGATGGCGCGTGGTCCAGCTCGTCGCGTGGACCGAACCGTCGAGAAACTGCATTGGCATCGCGACGTAGTCGGTTACGCCTTCGGCACGCATGTCGTCGAAAAAAGGGAAATGCTTGCTGCCGGGATCGTCCATGCGTCCCCGCACCTCAAGTCCCTGCTCGAACACGACCCGCAGCGGACTTCTGGCGAATTCCGGCGTCTCCAGGATCTCGAAATCGACCGTGCCGATCTCGACCTCCTCGCCTTCCCGCCAGATGAAGTTGCGGCCGAAAATTTCGGGATGCAGCGTGCGGATGAAGATGCCGAACCGCCATAGCGGCAGACCGGCTGCAACCATCCGTTCGCAGGCTTCGGCCGTCATCTCGGCCGGGGCCTTCGACGACCAGGCGCCGTCGATCAGCCAGTTGGTGATACGTTGGAGCTCGGAGCTTTCCATGCGCGCATTTGCGGACGAAGTTGTGGGATCGTCAAGCTGCGCGGTGGACTAGTGGCGCGATACAAGCGCCCTGCGGAACGCTAGCGCCCGACCTGGCCGCGGTCGCGCAGGAAATGATCCGCCAACACGCAGGCCATCATGGCTTCGCCGACGGGGACGGCGCGGATGCCGACGCAGGGATCGTGGCGGCCCTTGGTCATGATCTCGGTGTCGGCGCCGTTGCGATCGACGGTGAGACGCGGCTGCAGGATCGACGAGGTCGGCTTGACGGCGAAACGCACCACCACCGGCTGCCCCGTGGAGATGCCGCCCAGCACACCGCCGGCGTGGTTGGACAGAAAACGCGTGCCGTCATTGCCCGTGCGCATCTCGTCGGCATTCTCTTCCCCGGTGAGTTCGGCCGCGCCGAAGCCGGCGCCGATCTCGACGCCCTTCACCGCATTGATGCTCATCATTGCGGCGGCGAGCTCGGCATCGAGCTTGGCGTAGATCGGGGCGCCAAGGCCAGCCGGCACACCTTCGGCGACGACCTCGATCACCGCGCCGATCGAGGAGCCGCTCTTGCGGATGCCGTCGAGATAGGTCTCGAAGAACGCGGCCTTGTCCTTGTCCGGACAGAAGAACGGGTTTTTCGCGATCTCGTCCCAGTCCCATTTCGCGCGGTCGATCTTGTGTGGCCCCATCTGCACCAGCGCGCCGCGCACCTTAACATCGGGCAGCACCTTTCGAGCGATCGCGCCGGCGGCGACGCGCGTCGCGGTCTCGCGCGCCGAGGAGCGGCCGCCGCCGCGATAGTCGCGCAGGCCGTACTTCGCTTCATAGGTAAAGTCAGCGTGGCCAGGCCGAAACTTGTCCTTGATCTCGGAATAGTCTTTTGAGCGCTGGTCGGTGTTCTCGATCAGGAGCCCGATCGGCGTGCCCGTCGTCACCTGCACGCCGGTCTCCGGATGCGCCATCACGCCGGAGAGGATCTTGACCTGGTCCGGCTCCTGACGCTGGGTCGTGAAGCGCGACTGGCCGGGTCGGCGGCGATCAAGATCACCCTGGATGTCGGCCTCGACGAGCGGGATCATGGGCGGGCAGCCGTCGACCACGCAGCCGATCGCCACCCCATGGCTCTCGCCGAAGGTCGTGACGCGGAACATGTGGCCGAAGGTGTTGAAGGACATCCGTATCTAGCTCGTAAGTCAGTGCTGACTTAACTCGCCCTGAAATTGGGGTCAAATGCCTACACGGTCGTCATGGCCGGGCTTGTCCCGCCATCCACGTTCTTGGCCCACAAGCGCAAAAGGGCGCCCCGGGCATGACGGCGCAGGACGCGCAAGCGAACCGGCTTAACTAAACTTCTCCAACCGCCCGTCGCGGAACACGTAGACGGCGCCCTGCTCGATATAAAGTTCGGCGGCGCTCGCCGGCGTCTCCAGGCCGAGTGAAACCATCAGGGCCCGGCAGGTCCCACCATGGGCGACCGCGACGGTGTCGGTCCGGAGTTGGTCGTACCAAGCGCGCACGCGGACCTGCACATCGGCGTAGGTCTCTCCGCCCGCGGGGCCCACCGTCCATTTGTCGGCGAGGCGCCGGGCGTAGATGTCGGGATCGGAGGCCTCGCTCTCGGCCAGCGTCAGTCCCTCCCAGGTGCCGTAGCCGATCTCACGCAGGCGATCGTCGAGCGTATAGCCCGCAGTCGGCAGTTCGAGCTTGCTCCGCGCCAGTTCCATGGTCTCTCGTGCGCGGCCAAGCGGACTCGACACGTAGGGTAATGCGGCCTTGTCGCGGCCCTCGCGCTTGAAGAGATCGGCGAGAATGCCGCCGGCCTGCACGGCCTGATCGCGACCGCGCGCGTTCAGCGGAATGTCCTTGATGCCCTGAAGCCTCCCGAGCGCATTCCACTCGGTCTCGCCGTGGCGAAGGTAATAGATCGTGGGCACGGGCATTGCTGGGTGAAAAGTTAGTCCTTCCCGCCAAACGAAATGTCCGGCGCCTCCGGGCGCTTCATGCCGAGCACGTGATAGCCGGAATCGACGTGGTGCACCTCGCCGGTGACGCCGCGCGAGAGGTCGGAGAGGAAATACAGCGCGCTGCCGCCGACGTCTTCCGTGGAGACGTTGCGCCGCAGCGGTGCGTTGGCCTCGTTCCACTTCAGGATATAGCGGAAATCGCCGATGCCGGACGCCGCGAGGGTTTTGATCGGCCCCGCGGAGATCGCGTTGACGCGGATGTTCTTCTCGCCGAGATCGGCGGCGAGATAACGCACGCTCGCTTCGAGCGCCGCTTTCGCAACGCCCATGACGTTGTAATGCGGCATCCACTTCTCGGCGCCGTAATAGCTGAGCGTGATGAGCGAGCCGCCGTCGGTCATCAGCTTCTCGGCGCGCTGCGCCACGGCTGTGAACGAGTAGCAGGAGATCAGCATGGACTTCGAAAAATTCTCCTGCGTGGTGTCGACGTAGCGGCCGTCGAGCTGCTCGCCATAGGCGATCGCATGCACGAGGAAGTCGATCTTGCCCCACTTCTCCTTCAGCACCGCGAAGGCCGCATCGATGGTCGCGGCATCGGTGACGTCGCAATGGCCGAGCACGAGCCCGCCGATCTCGGCGGCGAGCGGCTC
>NZ_JADPJF010000032.1:35655-37468 GCF_023073295.1 Bradyrhizobium sp. 23
GTGGCATGCCTTGGCAATGCCCCAGGCGATCGAGCGGTTGTTGGCAACGCCGAGGACCACGCCTCGCTTGCCCTGCATCAGACCTGAATTCTGCGCCATTTTGCTAACGTCCCGTCGAGCTCCCGGTGAGGTTTGGAGGTACACCAGCCCTCCGTTGCGGTACAGTCCTAATACGCGGCGTTAACGCTGTTTCAAGGGCCGGAATAGCCGTTCCGCTCGGGTGTTATGATCGTTGTGGCGCTCGCGCCGAACATCAGGACGTCAAGACCGCAATGAGTGCGTTTCGCCAGAGTGTTGAAGCCATGATCCCGGCGTTGCGCCGCTACGCCCGCGCGCTCACGCGCGAGGCGGATGCGGCCGATGATCTGGTGCAGGATACGCTGGTGCGAGCGCTGCGTTCGGAGCGCCTGTTTCTCGGGGGCGACGTCAGGAGCTGGCTCTATACGATCCTGACCAACCTCAACAAGAACCGGCGGCGCTCGCTGGCACGGCGGCCGCAATTCATGCAGCTGACGGAGAACAACCCGGATGCCAGCGGGACCGAAGCCGAAGGGCGCGATATCGAGAGGGCGCTGGCGACGCTCGTCGAGGAGCAACGCTCGGTGCTGCTCCTGGTCATGCTGGAGGGCATGAGTTACCGCGAGGTCGCCGACATCCAGGGCGTGCCGATCGGCACCGTGATGTCGCGCCTGGCACGCGCACGCGCCCACGTCAAAGCCTCGCTGGAGGGCGAGCGCCCGGCGCTCAGGCGGGTGAAATGATGGCAGGATTGATGCATCGCGCCGGTCGTTCCTCCTGCATGGCATGGGAAGCGGCGCAGTTGAACCACGAAGAACATTTTGGGCCGCAGAGCCAGAGACGATCGATATGAACGACCGCAAGATCCCAGTGACCGAGGACGAACTGCACGCCTATGTCGACGGCGAGCTGCCGGCCGAGCGCCGCGCCGATGTCGAGGCCTGGCTTGCCGCGCAGCCCGAGGATGGCGAGCGCGTGCAGTCCTGGCGCGCCATGGCCGAGATGCTGCACGCCCGCTACGATTCCGTCGCCCAGGAGCCGGTGCCGGCGCGGCTCGAGCTCGAACGGCTGGAGCGCCGCCCGCGGCACTGGCTCTATGGCGCCGCCGCGGCCGTGCTGGTGGCCTTCGTCGCCGGCGGCACCGCCGGCTGGCTGGGGCATGGCGCCGCCAACGCGCCGTCGACCTTCCAGAGTTTTACGACTGACGCGCTCGACGCCCACCGCCTCTATGTCGTCGAGGTTCGCCATCCCGTCGAGGTCGGCGGCAACGAGCGCGACCACCTCCAGGCCTGGCTGACCAGACGTTGCGGCTGGACCGTGTTTGCACCGAACCTAGAGGGGAGTGGACTGAAGCTCGTCGGTGGCCGGCTCTTGCCGGGGCCGAACGGCCCGGCGTCGTTCCTGATGTATGAGGGCGCCTCGGGCGAGCGGTACACGATCTACACCGCCAAGACCGAGAATGGCGCGACGCAGATGCGCTACGCCAGAACGGACAAGGACGGGGCGCTGTTCTGGTCGGAGCGCGGCGTCGGCTACGTCGTCAGCGGTGGCGGCGACCGGGATCGGCTCACCAAAGTGGCGCAGGCGGTCTACGACCAGGCAGAGAAAAGCGGCACCTAGACAACCACGCCAACGCGGTGCCTCGATTCCGACATTGAAAATTTGGAATGAAGACATCGGCGCGTCTCATTATCGCACCGGATGATCACGCGAAAATGAGCAGCGTTCGATCCGCCGATCGACGCGGGCGGCCTCGATTGGGGTTTTTGGTACCGCGCTGGTCCCCCTCTCGAGG
>NZ_JADPJF010000032.1:37545-48376 GCF_023073295.1 Bradyrhizobium sp. 23
CGCACCTTTTTATCGGCTGCCCCGCCGGACAGCCGACACATCGAGCACGTGGACCAAGAAGGGCTACCACGCCTCAAGCATATGATGAGCATCATCTCGACGGACGACGCTCTCAGTCTTTAGGAGAACCCCTTCATATTTTCCGGATCACGCTTAGCCAAACCCGCTACGTGGATTGTAGGGGTGCTGGTCCCGCCACTTCTGCATCAATGCTTCCAGCTCGGCGTCGTTCCCGTCCGGTAGCATAATCCTGACGGTGACGAAGAGATCCCCGGTTCCGCCAGCTTTTGGCAGTCCCTTGCCCTTGAGGCGGAAGGTCCGGCCGCTGGAGGTGTTTTGCGGGACCGAAAGCTCCACGGCATTGCCGAGGGTGGGCACGCGGACCTTGCCGCCAAGCACCGCCTCGTAGAGCGTGACCGGCAGGTCGATCCTGAGATCGGCGCCCTCGATCTTGAAGAACGGATGCTGCGCGATGCTGATCGTGATCAGGAGATCGCCGGGCGGATGGCCCTGAGCGCTCTCGCCCTGCCCCCGCAACCGGATCTGCTGGCCTTCGGTGACGCCGGCCGGAATCTTGACGTTGAGTTCCTTGCCATTCGGCAGCCGGACGCGCTTCTCGCCGCCCTTCACCGCCTCCTCCAGAGAGACGGTCATGGCGACATTGACGTCGAGATCGAGCCCGATCCCGCCGGTGTCGAATTCGAACTGGGCACCGCCGCCGGCCCCGGGCCGCGGACGCGGCCCACCGCCAAACATGCTGTTGAGGATGTCCTCGAACGCGCCGCCGCCCGGACCAGGGCCCGCGCCGCCGCCGCGGAACGTATAGCTCTCGAACCCGCCAGGACCCGCGCGCCCGCGCGGCCCACCGCCGCCGCCCGGAAAACCCTGGAAGCGCGGCTTGCCGTCGGCGTCGATCTCGCCGCGGTCGAATTGCTTGCGCTTATCCTCGTCGCCGAGGATCTCGTTGGCCGTATTGAGCTCAGCGAAGCGCTCGGCCGCCTTCGGGTCGTTCTTGTTGCTGTCGGGATGGTGCTTCTTGGCAAGCTTGCGATAGGCGCTCTTGATCGCGGCAGCGTTGGCGCTCCGCGGCACCCCCAAGACCTCATAGGGGTCGCGCATCCGTCACGTCTCCTTCAAGAAATCGAATTGTTCAAAGGGCTCCCCGCCCCAACTGAGCCTCATGTGGGGGGCGAGTGGTATTTTTGCAACTAGCCTGGCGAAGCGATTCCTAGCTCCGCCACGGCTTTAGCGTATGAATCTCCCAACTGCCACGGCTGCTTTGACAGCCCGCACCCTGGAGCCAGCTTTCGGTGCTGCCGTTGACGTAGCTCGCCAGGAAGTCGCGGCACTTGCGGCCGTCCTCGGCGGCATAGGATTGCGCGATCGGCGTGACCGAACCGCGCGCCCCGGTTTCCGGATTCTCCCAATGCTGGCTGGAATCCTTATCGTTCTTGCTGAGGACGTCGGAGGCAGCGTTGCGGGCGAAGGCGAGATCGGTGTCGGTCGGCGCCTTGGCCGGCATTGCGATCGAGCCGGTGAGGTCGCTGTCGTCGGCCTTGGCGTAGGCACTCTTGTCGTTGCGGGAGAAGCTGCAGCCGCCGGCGCCGAGCCCGATCAGAATGATCGTCATGACGAAGCCGGATGGCCGGATCGCCGATAGGCCAACGCGTCCCCATACCCTATATAGGGCGGTAGCAGACAACGACGCGTTTTGGACCGCAGGACGCAACTCGGACCCCAGACATGACCGACACGAGCTCGATGAAACACCAGACACCCTTAACATCCGGTGATTTCACCGCCGCCGACGAGCCCTTTGCGCTGTTCGAGGCCTGGCTGAACGAAGCCATCAAGAGCGAGCCGAACGATCCGAACGCCATGGCGCTCGCCACCGTCGATCCCGATGGCCTGCCGGACGTGCGCATGGTGCTGATGAAGGGCTTCGATACTGATGGTTTCGTCTTCTACAGCCACATCGCCAGCCAGAAGGGCCGCGAACTCGCCGCAAATCCTAAGGCGGCGTTACTTTTTCACTGGAAGTCGCTGCGCCGTCAGGTCCGCATCCGCGGCAACGTGACGCCGGTGACCGAAGCCGAGGCCGACGCCTATTTCGCGACCCGGCCGAAGCAGGCGCAGATCGGCGCCTGGGCGAGCAAGCAGTCGCAGGAGCTCGAGAGCCGCTTCGCCTTCGAGCAGGCGATCGCCAAGGTCGCCGCCAAGCACATGATCGGGGAGGTGCCACGGCCGCCGGGCTGGAGCGGCTGGCGTATCACGCCGTCGCGTATCGAGTTCTGGCATGACCGCCCATTCCGCCTGCACGACCGCATCGAATTTCGCCGTGACGCGGCCGGCCAGAAATGGTCCAAGACGCGGATGTATCCCTAGTGTTTTGTTCGAGCATGATCCTTTCGGAAAGCCCCTCCGGGTCCGGATCATGCTCCAACCTGAAAGACCTTCATGCCGCAGCCTTCCAATGCGCCGCGCCGTACGCTGCTCCTGACCGGAGCGAGCCGCGGCATCGGCCATGCCACCGTGATCCGTTTCTCCTCGGCCGGCTGGCGCGTGATCACCTGCTCGCGGCATCCGTTCCCGGAGGATTGTCCGTGGGACGCGGGCCCTGAGGACCATATCCAGGTCGACCTCGCCACCCCCGCAGATACCACGCGCGCGATCTCCGACATCCGCGACCGTCTCGAAGGCGGCATGCTGCATGCGCTGGTCAACAACGCCGCGATCTCGCCGAAGGGGGCCGGCGGCTCCAGGCTCGGCTCGATCGACACGGACCTCGACACCTGGACGCACGTGTTCAATGTCAACTTCTTCGCGCCGATCATGATGGCGCGCGGGCTGATCGAGGAACTGAAAACGGCCAAGGGCTCTGTCGTGAACGTCACCTCGATCGCGGGCTCGCGCGTGCATCCCTTCGCGGGCGCGGCCTACGCCACCTCGAAGGCCGCGCTGGCGTCCCTGACGCGCGAAATGGCCTCCGACTTCGGCCGCGTCGGCGTGCGCGTCAACGCGATCGCGCCGGGCGAGATCGACACCTCGATCCTGTCGCCGGGCACCGAGAAGATCGTCGACCAGCAGATCCCGATGCACCGGCTCGGCACACCGGACGAGGTCGCCAAGATCATCTACGTGCTGTGCACGGACACCAGTTCTTACGTCAACGGCGCCGAGATCCACATCAACGGCGGCCAGCACGTGTAGGCTACCGCGTCATTGCAAGCGCAAGCGAAGCAATCCAGACTGCCTCGGTGAGGACAGTCTGGATTGCCTCGTCGCTTCAGTGCAAAATTGCTTCGCAATTTTGTCGCGAGGTCCTCGCAATGATGATGTTGGAAGTAACGCCGGAGAAGCAAGGCGATCCAGACAACGCCGCCGCAAGACCTGGATCGCCCTTAGCTTCCGTTCCTCAATCGAGTCGAATCCGACGTGACCTCTCGCGTGGCTGCGGAGCGGCCGTGCTGATTGCAGTCGAGCAATCGTCGTCGTTCTCGCCGTCGAGCAGCGGAGCACCACAGTGCCGGCACATGCGTGCCGACATCGACGACGCCTTGCCGCTCGTCGCGACGTGGCGATAGCTCGCCAGATCGATGACGTTGGGGGGCGTCGTTATGTGTTTTTCAACCATGGCTGTTCCTCGCGGCTTACCTGCTCCTTATCGCAGACAAGTTTCGCGCAAACGTTCAGCCCACCGCTCAAATTTTACCGGAGGAATTGGGGCGGCGAGCACACATCGCCGTGCGGCCGCAATCCCGCTCTATTCTGCGACACCAGACGCTGTGTCTCTGCGTCCGGCGTAAGGTCTCGGTCACTATTACAGCCACTTCTTCCACTTGAAGATCCAGTACGGAACGATCGCCGCAATCAGCATCAGCACCAGCGCGAACGGATAACCGTGCACCCATTCGAGTTCCGGCATCGACTTGAAGTTCATGCCGTAGATCGAGGCGATCAGCGTCGGCGGCATCAGGACAACCGCCATGACCGAAAACAGCTTGATGATGTTGTTCTGCTCGAGATTGACGACGCCGAGCATGGCGTCGAGCACAAAGGTGATCTTGCTAGAGAGATAGGAGGCGTGATCGGTCAGCGAGACGACGTCGCGCTGCATGGTCTTGAGCTGCTCGCGCATGTCCTTCGACCATTTCACGCCCTCCACCACCGCGGAAAGGAAGGCGACGACGCGGCCGATCGAGACCAGGCTCTCGCGAACCTTGGAGGTCAGATCGCCCTTGCGGCCGATCGAGATCAGGATTTGCGAATATTGCTTGGCGTGACCGTGGCGCTCGCTCTCCGGCTCGAAAATGTCATGGGAGACCTGATCGATCTCGGCGCCGCAGCGCTCCAGGATGTCGGCGCAGCGGTCGATCACGGCATCGAGCAGCTCCATCAGCACCATCTCGCCGGTGATGGCCGGTGTGCAGGAACGGGCCAGCTTGGCCTCGACCAGCGCAAAGGGCTTGGGCTGGTCATAGCGCACCGTTACCAGGCGGTGGTCGCCCAGAATGAACGTGACCGCCGTGGTCCTCGGCATATCGGTATCGGATTGGCACATCAGCGTCGCGGTCATGTAGCGCGCGCCGTTCTCCATATAGAGGCGGCTCGAGATCTCGATCTCCTGCATGTCCTCCCGGGTCGGGATTGCGATCCCCGAGAGCTTCTCGACGGCTTTGTCCTCGGCCGCGGTCGGGTTGACCAGGTCGATCCAGACCGCATGCTCCGGGACTGCTGCGAGATCCTCGATGACGGCCTTCTTGAGGGAGGACTCGAAGGGAACGAACACAGAAAACATGCACAACTCCAGCAGGGGCCTGCGACAGACTGACAGCGCTTAGCGCGATTCTGACAAGTTGATGATGACAAGCACATTAACGGAGCGTTTGCATTTGTGGCGACGCCATGGCCCAACTGTGGCACGGAATCGACACTTACGACCGTTTTGCCCAGAAATCGGCTCTGGCCCGCAAAACTTGCGGCAGAAAAGCCACAGGTAAGGTCTTGCAGCGCGGGAGAAGCGTCGTGAGGCTGGAATTGTGGCAGATTTCAACGATAATGGGGCCAACGGAATCGTGGAATTGGGCTTACTCAAGCTCCACGAAAGCTTGTTGTTGTCGATTGGAACCAAATCATGTCGTCGCTGAAAGTTACGCTGGGTATTTTGGCCGCTGGCCTGATGCTGTCGGGCTGCATGCAGGCCACGCATTTTGAAGCGACCGACACCAAGGCCTTCAAGCCGAAGGACAAGGAACTCCTTGCCAAGGTTCGGTACGAGAACACCCCGGTCGCAGAGCCGTTCCGCCGCGCCATCGTTGAGTACCACCGCAAGGAATCGCCGGGCTCGATCGTGGTCGATTCCGACAACCATTACCTCTACTACGTTCTGGATGGCGGCAAGGCGATCCGCTACGGCATCACCGTCGGTGAAGAAGCCATGGCTTGGTCGGGCATCGCCAAGGTGGGCAGCAAGACCGAGTGGCCGGCCTGGCACCCCACCCCCGGCGAAATTTCGCGCCTGGGCGTGCCCACCTTCGTCGCCCCCGGTCCGGACAATCCAATGGGCTCCCGCGCGATGTATCTCTACTCCGGCGGCAAGGACACATTGTTCCGCATTCACGGCACCAACCAGCCGGAATATATCGGCGCGTCGATCTCGTCGGGCTGCATCCGCCTGACCAACGAGGACGCGATCGACCTCTATGATCGCGTCAAGGTCGGCACCCTCGTTGTGGTGCTCGAGCCCAAGCATGGCGACTCGCCCTACAATTCACGGCTTGCGCTCGGCGGCAGCCAAACTGGCCAGGCGGGCAGCTACTGATCAGGTACCTGATCTCTGACATTCAAAAGCGCCGGTTTCACCGGCGCTTTTTTGTTGCCGGCTTGTGCGGCCGGGCTTTTTGGCCGTCGGCCGCCGGCTTGTCCGGGGAGGCAGCCGACTTCTCGGCCGCCTCGTCGTCAATTCCTTGCTTCGTCTCGGGCTTGGCCTCGGGCTTCGCTTCGGGTTTGGCCGCGACCTCACGCGGCGGCGCCTCCTCGGGCCGTTCCGCCGGCAGCAGCGGGGCAACCTGCGGCAGCGGATCCCAGACGTTCCACTGGCAGATCCGGTAGTCGTTGCGCCGCTGCGCGAGATCGAGATGGATATGGTCCTCGTGGTACCAATCCGAGCCGGGGCCGAGCACAGTCGAAAAGCGCGAGCAGACCGAATGCAGCACGCGCTCGCGCACCTCGCGCGGCATGGTGCGGTCGGTCAGGCCGATCGACTGCCCATTAGCGAGCTTGATGGCGCGCACATCGATCGCATTGGCCTTGCCGTGCTCGGACAGCATGGCGCCGACGACGCGGTTGCGGCCACGACACTCGAAGCTGTCGAAATTGTCGAGATCGCTGATGGTCGAGCCGAGGCTCGCGGCCAGCGGCACCACGTCCTTGCGCACCCAATCGGCGATTGCGGATGCCATGGTGCAGCGGAGGATCGCCGCCGGCTTGACCGCCACCTTGCGCTTGTCCGGCAGCACGATGGCCTCGAGCCGCACCAGATCCTCGCCGCCACAGGCGCCGGGGCCGCGGATATCCGGGATCGAAGGCGCGATCGCGATCTCCTCGGTCAGCGCGAGGCGGCACGCCGAGGCCTGCTTCTCGGGCGGCGGCGCGGCTTCGGCGGGCTGGGCGGCGCCAGGTTTGTCCGCGGAAGGCTTGTCTTCGGTCTCCGCAGGAGCCTCGTCCGATGCCTTGGCCGACCCCTTGGGGGCCTCCTCGGGGCGAGGTCTTGGGAGCGGGATCCTGCCAGAGATATTGGCAGAATGAACCGTGGCGCGCGGCCGTGGTGCCGCAATACCAAAGATGTCCAGCGGGGACCCATATTTGCGCGCCTCTGCCCGATCCGCGAGCCCGAGCGCGACGGTAACCATTGCCGCGCCGACGGACATATAGCCGCGATAAGACCATTTGCGGCGAAAGGCGGGCAGGCTAAAACTCATGACAATTCTTTGGCCCAACGCTGAGAGCGACAATCCGCCCAGCGGCTTCTCGGAGGAACGACGGAATGCTTGGTTTGATGCAAGACTGGCCCCTGCTCTGCCACAGGATCATCGAACACGCCGCCAAGATTCATGGCAAGCAGGAGGTCGTGACGCGCTCGGTCGAGGGACCGATCCATCGCACCACCTATGCCGATATCCACAAGCGCGCGCTCAAGGTCTCGCAGATGCTGGAGCGCGACGGCATCAAGCTCGGCGACCGTGTCGCAACGATCGCCTGGAACACCTGGCGCCATCTTGAGGTCTGGTACGGCATCATGGGGATCGGCGCCATCTGCCATACCGTCAATCCCCGCCTTTTCCCCGAGCAGATCGCCTGGATCATCAACCATGCGCAGGACCGCATCGTGATGACCGATATCACGTTCATTCCGGTCCTGGAGAAGATCGCCGACAAGCTGACAAGCGTGGAACGCTATGTCGTGCTCACCGACAAGGCGCACATGCCGCAGACGACGCTGAAGAACGTGGTCGCCTACGAGGACTGGATTGCGGAGGCCGACGGCAAGTTTAAATGGAAGGACTTTGACGAGAACACGGCGGCCGCGATGTGCTACACATCGGGCACCACCGGCGATCCCAAAGGCGTGCTGTATTCGCATCGCTCCAACGTGCTGCACGCGCTGATGGCCAACAATGTCGACGCGCTCGGTACCAGCGCCTCCGAAACCATGCTTCCCGTGGTGCCGCTCTTCCACGCCAACAGCTGGGGCATCGCCTTCTCCGCGCCGTCGCAGGGCACCAAGCTCGTCATGCCCGGCGCCAAGCTCGACGGCGCCTCGGTCTATGAGCTGCTCTCGACCGAGAGGGTGACGCATACCGCCGGCGTGCCCACGGTGTGGCTGATGCTGCTCCAGCACATGACCGCGAACAATCTGAAGCTGCCGGACCTGAAGATGGTGATCTGCGGCGGCTCGGCGATGCCGCGTTCGATGATCAACGCCTTCCTCGACATGGGCTCGAACGTCCGTCACGCCTGGGGCATGACCGAGATGAGCCCGATCGGCAGCGTCGCGGCGCTGAAGCCGCCGTTCCAGAATGCGACCGGCGAGGCGCGGCTCGACGTGCTCCAGATGCAGGGCTACGCGCCGTTCGCCGTCGAGATGAAGATCACCGACGATGCCGGCAAGGAACTGCCGTGGGACGGCACGACCTTCGGCCGCCTCAAGGTCGCCGGCCCGGCCGTCGCCAAGGCCTATTACCGGGTCGACGCCAACATTCTCGACGAGGACGGCTTCTTCGACACCGGCGACGTCGCGACCATCGACGAAGCCGGCTACATGCGGATCACCGACCGCTCCAAGGACGTGATCAAGTCCGGCGGCGAGTGGATTTCCTCGATCGAGCTGGAGAACCTCGCAGTCGGCCATCCCGCGGTGGCGGAAGCCGCCGTGATCGGCGTGTTCCATCCCAAATGGGACGAGCGTCCGCTGCTGATCGTGCAGCTGAAGCAGGGCCAGCAGGCCAGCCGCGAGGACATCCTGAAGTTCATGGATGGCAAGATCGCCAAATGGTGGATGCCCGACGACGTTGCCTTCGTCGACGGTATCCCCCACACGGCGACGGGCAAGATCCTGAAGACCGCGCTGCGCGATCAGTTTAGGGAATACCGCTTCCCGAACGCGGCGGCGTAGGCCATCTCGGACGTCGTGCCCGGGCTTCGTCCCGCCTGCGGGGCCAAAGCCCCTTCGGCGCGGCGACGGCCCGGACATCCGCGTCCTCATGGCAAAAAGACGTGAATGGCCGGTCAAGCCCGGCCATGACGATGCAGCCTTCTGCGGAACTCTTGAATTTGCCCGCGGGCCGTGGTCTCAACGGCCCATCGTCGTGCCAGATCGGCCGGCACCGTCCCCAAGATCCCGGCAGAGCTGACCCGATGGCCCGCAGGTTTTCCGCTCCCTACCAGTCGGAGCCCGTCTCCAGCCTCGCGAGCTGGGCGCGCAATCTGGCCGTGTTCGCCGTGGTGGCGGTGGTGGTCTCGATCATCATCGTCCGGTTCGGCTTCCTGGAGATGAAGCCGGCGCTCGCGACCTTCTTCGGCGGGCTCGGGATTGCCGCGCTCTCGATCCTGTTCGGGCTCGCCGGCTTCGCCGCGATCTGGCAGAACGGCTCGCGCGGCATGGCGCGCATCCTGCTTGCGTTCCTGATCGACGGCGCGATCCTCGCCTATCCCGCTTATCTCGGCCTGCAATACCGCAAGCTGCCGGCGATCCACGACATCACCACCGACCCGATCGACCCGCCGCGCTTCGACGCCCTGGCCCGCCTGCGCACCGGCGATGGTACCAATACCGCTGTGTATGCCGGCCTCTATTCGGCCGAGCAGCAGCGTCAATTCTATCCCGATATCGAGCCGATCGAGCTCGAGATTTCAGTCGACCGCGCCTATGCGATCGCGCTTCAGCTGGTCAACAAGCGCAAATGGTTGATCATCGACGAGCGCGCGCCGCAGCCCCCGCGCCGCATCGGCCGCATCGAGGCGGTGGCGCGCTCACCGATCATGGGTTTCCGCGAGGACATCGCCATCCGGGTCGTGCCCGACGGCGAGGATTCCCGCGTCGATATCCGCTCCGCCTCGCGCTATTTCGAGAGCGACCTCGGCAGCAACGCCGCACGCGTGAAGAAATTCATCGACGATCTCAACACCGCCGCCGATGCCGACGCACTCAAGCCGGTGAAGAAGACGCCGGTGGCGCCGCCGAAGGCGCCGGCGAAGACGGTGAAGAAGTGACGGAA
Source organism: Bradyrhizobium sp. 23 (assembly GCF_023073295.1). Taxonomy (NCBI): domain Bacteria; kingdom Pseudomonadati; phylum Pseudomonadota; class Alphaproteobacteria; order Hyphomicrobiales; family Nitrobacteraceae; genus Bradyrhizobium; species Bradyrhizobium sp. 23. Next base: position 47,322 of record NZ_JADPJF010000032.1, read on the forward strand.
GTCTAAGCGTTCGCCATCCGATAGGTCCCGCCGATCACGGGATCGCCGTCCGTCGCCACCACGCCGCGGGCGACCAGGTCTTCCAGATGCGCCAGCACGGAATAGCCCGCCGCGGTGGTGAGCCTCGGATCGATGCCGATATAGATCGCCCGGACCATGGTCGGGATGTCGGTCTCGCCCTTGGCAAGGCGGTGCAGGATGGAGGCCTCGCGCGCCTTGCGGTGACGGATCAGGAAGCGCACGAAGCGCGGGCCTTCTGGAATTTCGGGGCCGTGACCGGAGAAATACACATCCTCCTCGCGCGCGGCGAGACGATCCAGCGATTCCATGTAGTCGATCATCGAGCCGTCGGGCGGGGCCACGATCGAGGTCGACCATCCCATCACGTGATCGCCGACGAAGTTGAATTTTCGCTCGGGCCAGGCAAAAGCGAGGTGGTTGGCGGTATGGCCGGGTGTCGCCACGGCCTCGAGCCGCCAGCCATCTCCTTCGACCACGTCGCCATGGCCGATCCTGATATCGGGCGCGAAGTCGCGGTCGGCGCCGGATTCCGGGTTGTGCTTCTCGCTCTCGAAGCGCGGGCGCGAGGCGCGGTGCGGGCCTTCGGCGTAAACTGGCGCGCCGGTCGACCGCTTGATCCGCGCGGTGTTCGGCGAATGGTCGCGGTGGGTGTGGGTGACGAAGATATGGCTCACCGTCTCGCCGCTGACGGCATCGAGCAGCGCCGCCGCATGCGCCTCGTCGTCCGGACCGGGATCGATGATCGCGACGTTGCCCCGGCCCACGATGTAGCTGACCGTGCCGGTGAAAGTGAACGGACTCGGATTGTTACAGAGCACGCGCCGCACGCCGGGGCGGACTTCCTCGACGATGCCGGGCTTCAGCGGAAAGTCGCGGTTGAACGGGACGTCGTCGTTGTCGGACATGGCTTGCTCGTACCTTGCTGACTTCGTCATGCCCGGCCTCGTGCCGGGCATCCACGTTCTTCGCGTGGTCTAAGACGTGGATGGCCGGGACAAGCCCGGCCATGACGCGATTGGAGAGTTCAGTCGCAT
>NZ_JADPJF010000032.1:48450-48844 GCF_023073295.1 Bradyrhizobium sp. 23
CCCACACTGGGGCGGTTTGCTCAGAAAAACGCCTGAATGCCCGTGATCGCGCGGCCCAGGATCAGGGCGTGGACGTCGTGGGTGCCCTCGTAGGTGTTGACGGTCTCGAGGTTATGGACGTGGCGCATCACGTGATACTCGATCGAGATGCCGTTGCCGCCGTGCATGTCGCGCGCGACGCGGGCGATGTCGAGCGCCTTGCCGCAATTGTTGCGCTTCATGATCGAGATCATCTCGGGAGCGAACTTGCCCTCGTCCATCAGGCGACCGACGCGCAGCGAGCCCTGAAGGCCCAGCGCGATCTCGGTCTGCATGTCCGCGAGCTTCTTCTGCACGAGCTGGGTCGCGGCGAGCGGCTTGCCGAACTGCTTGCGGTCGAGCGTATACTGGCGGG
>NZ_JADPJF010000032.1:48945-54295 GCF_023073295.1 Bradyrhizobium sp. 23
GCACGCCCCAGGAAATGCCGTAGCGGGCGCGGTTGAGGCAGCCGAACGGGCCTTTCAGGCCGGAGACGTTGGGCAGCAGCGCGTCTTCCGGAACCACGACACCGTCCATCACGACCTCGCCGGTGATGGAGGCGCGAAGCGACAGCTTGCCGCCGATCTTCGGTGCCGACAGGCCCTTCATGCCCTTCTCCAGCACGAAGCCGCGGATCTGGTTGTCGTGCGCGGCCGACTTGGCCCAGACCACGAACACGTCGGCGATCGGCGCGTTCGAGATCCACATCTTGCTGCCGGTCAGGCGATAGCCGTCCGACACCTTCTCGGCGCGCGTTTTCATGCCGGCCGGATCGGAGCCGGCATCAGGCTCGGTCAGCCCGAAGCAGCCGACCCACTCGCCGCTGGCGAGCTTCGGAAGGTACTTCTTGCGCTGGTTCTCGTCGCCATAGGCGTAGATCGGATACATCACCAGCGAGGACTGCACCGAGTTCATCGAGCGGTAGCCGGAATCGACCCGCTCGATCTCGCGCGCGACCAGACCATAGGCGACATAGCCTGCATTGGCACAGCCATATTCCTCCGGCAACGTGATGCCGATCAGGCCGAGTTCGCCCATCTCGTTGAAGATCTCGCGATCCGTCTTCTCTTCGAGATAGGCCTTGGCGACGCGCGGCAGCAGCTTGTCCTGGGCGTAGGCGCGCGCGGTGTCGCGCACCATGCGCTCGTCTTCGGTGAGCTGCTCGTCGAGCAGGAACGGATCGTCCCACTGGAAAGAAGCCGAAGCCGGCTTGTCCTTGGCCTGAGGGCGCGCGGTCATGAAACGTCCTTTCGTCTGGTTCCGTCAAAATTTGCCCGACAAAGTAAAGCGCCGCGGCAACAAGTGCAATTGCGTTGCAGATGTACGGGTCTGCGTGATTCCCGGGGACCCGCGAGGCGCGCCTCGGGGGATGCGCTTCGCGCACCCCTGGATGACAGCGCTAGCTTTCGAGTAGCTCGTTGGCGACGATCTCGATGCCGAAGCCCGAAAGGCCCTTGTAGTCGTGCACCGAGGAGGTGAGATGCCGGATCGAGGTGACGCCGAGATCGCGCAGGATCTGTGCACCGACGCCGACTTCGCGCCACTGGCGGTTGCGGTCGGCCTCGGTCGCGCTCTCATCGGGCAGCGGCGCCACAGGGACACCGGCCGCACCGTCGCGCAGATAGACCAGAACGCCACGGCCCGATTTCTTGAAGTGCTCGAGCACCGCCGCCATGCGCTTGTGGCCGGTGAAGATGTCCTTGACGATGTTCGGCTTGTGAAAGCGTGTCAGGACGTTCTTGCCGTCGCCGACGCCGTTGTAGACGAAGGCGACATGGGCGATGGAATCGAACGGCGAGCGGTAGGCATAGCCCTGCAGCGGCCCGATCGGGCTCTCGGTGACGAAGGTCGAGACCCGCTCGATCAATTTCTCGCGCACCTGGCGGTAGGCGATCATGTCGGCGATGGTGACGTGCTTGAGCTTGTGCTGGGCGGCGAAGCGGGCGACCTGCTCGCCCTTCATCACGCTGCCGTCGTCATTCATCAACTCGCTGATGACGCCGACCGGCGGCAGGCCGGAGAGCTTGCACAGGTCGACCGCGGCCTCGGTATGGCCGGAGCGCAGCAGCACGCCGCCGTCCTTGGCGATCAGCGGGAAGATGTGACCGGGACGGGCGAAGTCGTTGGCGCCGGCATTGGGATTGGACAGCGCGCGGCAGCACGAGGCGCGCTCCTCGGCCGAGATGCCGGTGCCGCCGTCGGGCTTGTAGTCGATCGAGACCGTGAATGCGGTGGTGTGCGCTGAGTCGTTGTGGGCCACCATCGGATCGAGCCGCAGGCGGCGCGCATCTTCGCTGGTGATCGGGGCGCAAACGATGCCGGAGGTGTGGCGGATGATGAACGCCATCTTCTCGGCGGTGCAGAACGAGGCGGCGACGATCAGATCGCCCTCGCCCTCGCGGTCTTCGTCGTCGGTGACGACCACGAGCTCACCCCGGGCAAAGGCCTGCAAGACTTCCTGGACGTTATCCGGCATTTCCCAATCTCTATCGGTTATGGCCCGGAGGCTTAGCCGGACTTGAGCCGGGGCGCTAGTGTCCCCGGCGCAACCGCATATGCCGGACCGCAGCCCTGCCCAACGGGCGGCTTGCACCGGGCATCTCGGTGAGAAGCCGGCCGGGCGCGGTCAGGGCAGCACTTCGCGCCGCTCGCCGAGCCGCTGATCGAGCTCGGCCCGCTTGTCGGCCAACAGGCCGGCCTGGGCGGCCTCGATCACCGTGAACAGTTCATGGGCGTCGCTGAGCCGGGTCACGGTGACATAGCTGGCGCCAGCCGCGTAGAGTTCGTCCACATCCGACAACAGATCGGCCGTGGCAATGATCATGGCGGTCGGGTTGAGGGTGCGGACGTGGCGGACCAGCTTCTCGTTGCTGGCACCCTTCAGAAGCGCATCCGGGACGCTGAGGATGATCATCTCGGATTTGCCGACGCCGGCATGGAGCAGCGTGTCGGCGCTGCTGATATCGCCATAGATCACGTGCAGGCCGCGCGACAGCAACGTCTGGTACACATTCGGATTGAAGTCGATCACGGTGATCTGCTCGAGCAGCACCGGTGCCTGCCGTTCGATCTCGGCCAGCAGCGCGCTCGCCGCACGGAAAAAGCCGAGGATGACGATGCGGCGCGCCTCGCCATGGCCCTCGTGTCCTTCCTCGCCGTGGCCATTGCCGTGGTCGAGATCGCGCAGGCCGATCCGCTTCAGGGGACCGATCGCCCAGCGGGTGATCTCGTCGCTGCGGGTCATCACGAATGTCGAGAGCACCGCCAGCACCACGAAGGCGAAGGAGGCCGCGTTCGCCGTCTGGGCTGCGATGTGGTGGTCGGCGACGCCGGTCTGGATCACCACCAGCGAGAACTCGGAGATCTGCGCGAGATTCAGGGCCGGCAACAGGCTGGCTCGCAGGCCCTGCTTCATCAGATAGAGCGGGACGAAGGTGGTCACGAGGCGGCTCACCACCGTGAACGCCGCGATCATCAGGGCAAGTCCGATCACGGAGAGGCCGGGCACGGGAATGGTCATGCCGAGCGCGACGAAGAACAGCGTGATGAAGAAATCGCGAAGCGTGGTGACCTTGGCCGTGACATCGAGCGCATAGGGAAAGGTCGAGAGCGAGACGCCGGCGATCAGGGCGCCCATCTCGCGCGACAGCGACAGCCGCTCGGCGGTCTCGGCGACCAGGAAGCACCAGGCGAGCGCGCCGAGCAGGATCAACTCGGGGCGGCGGGCGATCTGGTGAAACAGGCGCGGCAGCACGTAGCGGCTCACCAGCAGTGCCGCGGCGACCAGCACTGCGACCCGCCCGATCGAGAGCAGGATCACGCTGATTTCCAGATTGGCAAGGCTCGGCTGCACCGCCAGAAACAGGATGGCGAAGATGTCCTGGAGCACCAGCACGCCGAGGGTGATGCGGCCGGGCAGCGTGTCGAGCTCGCGCTTCTCGTAGAGCACCTTGACGATGATGACGGTGCTCGACAGCGCGCAGGCGACACAGAGGTAAACCGCATCGAACTGTCCGCCCCCGAGCGACAGGCCGATGCCGACGAAGAACAGCACCCCGAGCAGGCAGCCGCCGAGGAGCTGGCCGCCCGCCGCGAACAGGATGACCTTTCCGGCCCGCACGATCTTCTTCAGGTCGATCTCCAGGCCGATCATGAACAGCATGAAGATCAGGCCAAGCTCGGAGATGACGCTGATCGATTCCTGCGACTTGACCCAGCCGGCGCCAAATGGACCAATGCAGAAGCCGGCGATAAGATAGGCGAGGATCAGCGGTTGCCTGGAGAAGTGGGCAAGCAGGCCCAGCATCCAGGCAAACAGGATACAGAGAGTGATGTCGCGAATGAGCTCGTGCATGCCAGATTGGTCCGTTTTGCCGCACCCTAGTGATCGAGTGCGGTGCGGCAAGCGAGCAATTCGTCACATGCGGATGGGGCTCGCCACTGCACTGCTGCTATGCCCCCTCGCCTGCTCCGTGCCCGCAGCCGCTCAATCCAAGGTCAATATCGAACAAAACTTTGCAGATTCCCTCACCGCACTGCCGAAAGAAGAACTCGCCGTCGCCGGCGGGTTCTACGTGCCCGCCTATTCCAGTGTCGCGATGAGCCAGGGCAAGCTGCGCGTCGACTTCTCGGTGACCTTGAGCGTGCACAACGCCTCCGAGACCCAGCCGCTGGTCGTCAAACGCATCGCCTATTTCGACACCGCAGGCAAGCAGGTCGAGAGCTATCTGAAGGCGCCCGTCGCGTTGAAGCCCCTCGCCACCGTCTCGATCTTCATTCCGACCGACGACGTACGCGGCGGGACCGGAGCCAATTTCCTGGTCGATTGGGCCGCAGCAAGCGAGATCGCCGAGCCTGCTGTCGAGGCCTTGATGGTTGGCGGCGTCGCCAATGCGCATTACGCTTTCATCAGCCAAGGCCGTCCGACCCGGACGGCCGGCAAGAACTAAGGCCGTCTGTCCGCCGGATGCGGGCAAAAGAAATAGGCATGGCCGACGCAACGCCGGCCGGCTCAAAAAGAAAACAACGAGGAACGCTCCCATGACGTCCAGCTTCGATTTTGCGCCCCTGTTTCCCGCAGGGCTGCCGGCCCCCTCTGCGCGCTGGACGGGCCTCGCCAAATACAGTTTTGTCGGCGGCAACAACGACTCCGAGCAGGTGCCGCTCGATGATCTGATCGAGGCGGCCAATCTGGCTCTGCAACGCGAAGGCCGCTCGCTCGCCAGTTACGGGCTGGCACATGGTCCCCAGGGCTATCTGCCCTTGCGCGAATTCCTGGTGGCAAAACTCAAGCGCGATGCCGGCATCAACTGCACGGTCGACGATCTCCTGATCGTGTCCGGCTCGCTGCAGGCGCTCGACCTCGTCAACGCCACGCTGCTGACGCGCGGCGACACCGTGATCTTCGAGCAGGATAGCTATCAGGGCTCGCTGACCCGCCTGGCACGGCTCGGAGTCAACGTGATTGGCATTCCCCTCGACAACGACGGCATGCGCATGGACGTGCTGGCCACGACGCTGGCCGACCTCAAGGGCCGCGGCATCCGTCCGAAATACATCTACACCATTCCGACCGTGCAGAACCCGACCGGCAGCATCATGCCGGAGGGCCGCCGCACCGAGCTGTTGCGGCTGTCGGCAGACTACGGCGTGCCTGTTTTCGAGGACGATTGCTATGCCGATCTGGTCTGGTCGGGACAGCGGCCGCCGGCGATCCATGCGATGAGCCCGAACGGCGGCGTGATCCATATCGGCTCGTTCTCCAAGTCGATCTCGCCG
>NZ_JADPJF010000032.1:54371-55008 GCF_023073295.1 Bradyrhizobium sp. 23
CGGCGCTGCGCGTGGGCTTCATCGTCGCGCCCTGGGATGTGATGTCGCGGATGCTGGCGCTGAAGACGGACGCCGGCTCCGGCGCGCTGGAGCAGATGGTCCTCGCGGCCTATTGCAAGCCGCATTTTTCGACCCACGTGCCGGCACTGACGAAGGCGCTACGGACCAAGCTTGATACGCTGATGGAGGTCGTCAACGAGCAGTTCGGGACGGCAGCCGAGTTCGAGGAGCCCAAGGGCGGCATCTTCCTGTGGGTGAAGCTGCCCGATCAGGTGGATACGCTGAAGCTGTATCAGGCCGCGCTTGCCGCCGGCGTATCGATCAATCCCGGGCCGGAATGGTCGACTGACAAAAACCACTCCAGATCGCGACTGCGGCTGTGCTTTGCGAGCCCCTCGCATCAGCAGATCCGCGAGGGCGTCGCCGTGCTGGCCGAGGTCTGCCGCAGGGAGTTCGGCGTCCCGGCCCGCAGCGCCAATGTGGAGAAGCGAGCCTGAGCCTTCAGACGATCTGGGGCTGGCTGCCGTGGATCGCGGAGGCCAGCCGCAGCAGCAGCACGATCGAGACGTTGCCTTTGCCGGCCTCGATCTGGGCGATGTAGCGCTCGGATATCCCGGAGCGGCGGGCGAGCTCCCGC
>NZ_JADPJF010000032.1:55142-57719 GCF_023073295.1 Bradyrhizobium sp. 23
CTCGGAATAAGGCGGCACGGCGCAGCTCCCCGGCAGCACCTCGCCTGCGAAATCCCTGACTTGATTCAGCATCGGTTTATCCAATTCCGCCTTCGGGAACGCCATCCTACCGGGGAAACGGACTGCCTCATTGACGCGGATCAAATTCGCGCGCGAATGGCGGTCAGCGTGGACGATGGCGCGCGGGATGCTACACTTCGGAATTCTTTGCAGGTGGGGCCTTTCAGGACATGAGACGTTGTTTGAGCCGCTCGATCGCGGCAGCAGCGCTGTGGGTTGCGTTCACGCCCGCGGCCGGTGCCGAGTCGCTTGCGGCGACCATCGAGCAATGGGGCCTGCTCGGCTCATGGGCGATCGATTGCGCGGCCCGGCCCGACCGCGATAAGGGAGCGCTCTTGACTTACGAGATCCGGAAGGACGGAAGGGTGATGTACCGGCGCAATTTCGGCGAGGCCAAGGACGAAAACGAAGTGGTATCGGCGATGGTCAGCGCCGACGGCCTGCTCAATGTGATGGTGTACTTCCCCTTGCTGCAGCAGACCCGCGAGTTCGGCCTCCTACTCTCGAAGCAAGGCAGCTTGCGCGCAATCTACAATCGCAGTGAGCGCGGCGAATACACGATCAGGGACGGCAAATACGTCGCCACCGGCGCGCCAACACCTGCACAACAGCGCTGCGATTAACTCACCTGAACAGGCGTTCAGAATTCTCCTGCGATTCCTCCGGAACGTTCCCGCGAATGCGCCGTTTAGATTTGCATTCCATTGGAGGAGGACATCATGAAGAAGATTGGTTATGTGCTTGCCGCTGTCGGCGCGCTCGCGGTTGCAATGCCGACGCTCGCCAGCGCGGAGACGGTAGTGATCAAGCGCGGTGGTCATCATCACGGCATGTATGGCGCCCGCGCCGAATACGGCATGCATCGCGATCGCGGCTGGCATCGCGGCTGGCACCATCGCGACCGCGTCGTCGTGATCAAGCGTGGTCACCGTCATCATTGGGACTAATGCGCAACAAAATATGGAGATGGCCCCTCACGGGGCCATTTTCTTTGCGTGCCTTCTTCCTTCTCCTCTTGTGGGAGAAGGTGGCGCGAAGCGCCGGATGAGGGGTATCCCTCGGCGAATTCAAACTGACAAATGTGCGCGCGGAGAGAGACCCCTCACCCGTCTCGCCGCTGCGCGGCGAGCCACCCTCTCCCACAAGGGGAGAGGGTCCGGCGGTGCGGCCCAGCGTCGACTCTCAGTCCCATGCCGGCGCGAAGCCGGGATTGACGCAGCGCCTGTCCTTCGGCAGCGCGGCGATCTTGTTGCGGTCGGCATCGTCGAGCGTGATCTTCAGCGCGTCGAGATTGGCCTGCTGGCTCTCTCGGCGCGAGGCTTTCGGAATCGCGGCGACGCCGTCCTGGTCGAGCAGCCATTTCAGCGCGACCTGCGCCGCGGTCGCATTGTGCCTGCCGCCGATCTCGGCCAGCACCTCATCTGACGCGACGCGTCCCTGCGCCAGCGGGGAATAGGCGACCAGCGGGATCGACCTGGCGTTGAGATAGGCCAGCACCTTCGATTGATCGAGCATGGCATGGTATTCGATCTGGTTGCATGCGATCGGCGCCTTGATGTCTTCGACCGCGATCTTGAGCAGCGCCGTGGTGAAGTTGGCGACGCCGATCGCCCGCGTCCGCCCCTCCTGCTTCAGCGTCATCAAGGTCTCGAACACAGCGCCCCAGTTCGCCGCCTTGGACGGCCAGTGCACGAGATAGAGGTCGACATGGTCAAGCCTGAGCTTGGTCAGGCTGGCGTCGAAAGAGCGGCGGATGGCGTCGGGGCTGAGGTTCTCGTGCCAGACTTTCGTCGTGACGTGCAGCTCGCCCCGCGGCAGCCGGGCCGCGGCGAGCGCCGCGCCGATCGGTTCTTCGTTGCCGTACATCTCGGCGGTATCGATATGGCGATAGCCGATCGACAGTGCGCTCTCGACCGCCGCGCGGCAGGTATCGCCCTGCATGCGGAAGGTCCCGAGGCCGAGCTTGGGCATGCTGATGCCCTGTGTCTTGAGATTATCCATGAACAAGTTCCTGACATCGTTCGGCCCGCCGGAGGCCAGCAGCGATGCTGCGTGAGCAGTCTCTTCGGGGATGGAAAAGAGGTGGCGGGAGCGGACAGCATAGTGCGGCAGACGCACGGCGGCCAATCAAGATCGGGTTAGGTGCTTCCTCACCGTCCCCCGGCTTACGGTTTCTTGACCGCGGGCCTACGGTTTTGCAACGTGCCGGATGACGGCTCGGAGCTGACCTAGTGCTTCCAGTTGCAGATGCCGCCGCTGCGGCACGGCCAGGTCTGGATGCGGGTGTCCATCGCCTGCGCGTCGAGCGGATTGCCGTGGCGATGCGCGAGCTTGGTGCGTGCCGCGCCGCGTGGCTGCGCGGGCTTGACGTGCGCGACCTTCGGCTCCGACACGCGCACGCGTTCGGCGGCGACCTTCTTCGGCACGTCGACCGGCTCGGCGCGCGCCTGCGCCTCGTTGCCACCGCGCGCCTCCAGCGCGACAGGCGCGAACCGGGTTTCGGGCCCGAGCCGCTTG
>NZ_JADPJF010000032.1:57783-80132 GCF_023073295.1 Bradyrhizobium sp. 23
GGCGACAACACCGCCTTCGAAAGATCGAGGCCGAGATAGTCGTCGGGCTTGTAGTCGTCAGCGCGCGCAACGCCGCCCCATGCGAGCACGAGGGCAACGGCCATTGCAAAAGGAGCGCTCTTCAGAATCACGGACGCCTCCTGAAATTGATTGTTAAGAGGTAATTTACCTCTATTTAGGAGGCGTCGCGCGCAATTCCAGCGGTCAGCTGCCGCCGTGGTTAAGAAGTTTGGCGGTGTCAGGCGACCTTTCGCGGTGCACCCGTCTCTTCAAGAAACCCCATTAGACGGGTACGGATGATGGTTTCCGCCTCAGCCATGATCCTGTCGACGAGTTCCTTGCAGGTGGGGATGTCGTGGATGAGGCCTGCGACCATTCCGCAGCTCCAGGCGCCGGCGTCCATCTGCCCGTCCAGCATGATCCTGGGATAGACGCCCGCGACCTGGTCGTGGATGTCGTCGATCTTCAGCTTGTCGCCCTTCTCGCGTTCAATCTCGAGCAGGCGGTCGACATTGGCGTTCTTCAGCACGCGCTCGGTGTTGCGCAGGCTCCGCATGATGAGGCGGGTGTCGAGCTCGGTCGCGGCGACCAGCGCGTTCTTGACGTTCTGATGCACCGGCGCTTCGCTGGTGGCGATGAAGCGCGTGCCCATGTTCATGCCGGCCGCCCCCAGCGACAGCGCCGCGACGAGGCTGCGGCCGTCGGCCATGCCGCCGGACGCGACGAACGGAATCTTCAATTCCTCCGCCGCGCGCGGCAGCAGAATCATGTTGGGAATGTCGTCCTCGCCGGGATGGCCGCCGCACTCGAAGCCGTCGACGCTGACGGCGTCGCATCCGATGCGCTCGGCCTTCAGGGAGTGGCGCACCGAGGTGCATTTGTGGATGACCTTGATCCCGGCAGCCTTCAGCGCCGGCATGTAGGCTTCCGGGCTGCGGCCGGCGGTCTCCACGGACTTGATGCCGCCTTCGACGATGGCGGCGATGTATTCCGGATAAGGCGGCGCGGCGAAGGTCGGCAGGAAAGTGAGGTTCACGCCGAACGGCTTGTCGGTCATATCGCGGCAGCGTGCGATCTCTTTTGCCAGCAGCTCCGGCGTCTTCTGCGTGAGACCGGTGATGATGCCGAGTCCGCCGGCATTGGAGACGGCAGCCGCCAGCTCGGCAAAGCCGACGAAATGCATGCCGCCCTGGATGATGGGGTGCTCGATGCCGAACAGTTCGGTGATCGCGGTCTTCACTTAAATTACCTCCCGGGCTTTGCTTGACGTTCGCGCCAGTCTAGCCGGACTTTTGCGCCGCGGTCATCCTTTCTCTCTCGCCATTTCTCTCAGAACGGCCATTGCTCAATGCCCCCGCGCGGGAGCGCCCAGCTTGATCGGGCGCAGCACCGCGGCGGTCGGGATCATCAGCACCGCGATGATCGCGAGCGTCCAGAACACGTCGATATAAGCGAGCAAATCGACCTGCTGCTGCAAGGTGCGCCCAACCCAGGCGACCGCCTGCGAGGCTGCATCACTCGCGTTCGAGCCCTGAGCTTGGAAGAAGCGGGTCATCGTCTCGATGGTCTGCTGATAGCCGAGGTCCGATGGCGCGGCGTGCTCGATCAGGCGGCTCTGGTGGAATTGCTGGCGCTGCGCCAGAATTGTTTGCGCCAGCGCGACGCCCATGGAGCCGCCGATATTGCGGGCGACGTTGATCAGCGCCGACGCCTGGTTGGTCTTGTCGGGCGGCACACCGTCATAGGACGCGGTCGTGACCGGCAGGAACAGGAAAGGAAGACCGAGCGCGAGGAAGATCCGCGACATCGCGGCATAGCCGTAGGTGATATCGCCGGTAAGGCCCGTGAGATGCCACATCGAGAAGGCGACGATGGCGGCACCGAACATGATGAGATATTTCGGCTGCACGCTGCTGACGAGGCGGCCGACCACTGGCATCAGCACCAGGGTCGCGACGCCGCCGGGCGACAAAGCGAGACCGGCCAGCATGGCGGTGTAGTTCAAATCGCTCTGGAGCAGTTGCGGCAAAAGCTGTGTCGTCGAGATCAGCACCGCGCCGGTCGCAAGCATGACCAGGAAGCAGGCGGCGAACTGGCGACGGCCCAGCAGGCGGAGATCGACGATGGGATCCTCCCGCGTCAGCTCCCACGGGATCAGCGCGAGCAGTGACATGGCCGAAAGTACCGCGAAGAACACGATCATGTTCGAGCCGAACCAGTCGTTGCGCTGGCCCTCGTCCAGCACGTATTCGAGCGAGCCGAGCCCGATCGCGACCAGCAGGAAGCCGACATAGTCGACGCGCAGGCCCTTGCTCAGCAGCTTCTCCCTCTCCTCCTCCGCGCCCGAGGGCTCCTTGACCAGCGTGCCGACCAGGAACAGCGACAGCAATCCCATGGGGACGTTGATCAGGAACACCCAGTGCCAGGTGTAGGTGTCGGTGATCCAGCCGCCGAGCGTCGGACCGACCACGGGCGCGACCACGACCGCGACGCCATAGATCGCGAACGCCTGGCCGCGCTTGTGCGGCGGGAAGGAGTCGGCGAGGATCGCCTGCTCGCTGGTCGCCATGCCGCCGCCACCAAGGCCCTGAAGGATTCGGAACAGCACCAGCGCCTGCAGATTCCAGGCGAAGCCGCACAAAAGCGAGGAGACCGTGAAGATCGCAACGCAGATCATGTAGAAGCGCTTGCGGCCGATCACGGTCGACAGCCAGCCCGAGATCGACAGCACGATGGCGTTGGCGACGAGATAGCTGGTGATGACGTAGGTGCTCTCGTCGATGCCGACGGCAAGCCCACCGGCGATGTGGCGCAAGGCAACGTTGGCAATGGTGGTGTCGAGCACCTCCATGAAGGTCGCGATCGAGACGACGAACGCGATGAGATAGGGATTATGACCGCCCGCCGCCGAGCGCTCCGGCGACCAGCCGCCCGCGGATGCACTGCCCTGCGCCGTGTCGGTCATCGCACCCTGGTCCAGGGCACGACCGACATGCCGGGACCAACGGGCAGATCGGCCGGCCAGCTGTCGACCACGATCTTCACCGGCACGCGCTGCACCACCTTGACGTAATTTCCGGTGGCGTTCTCCGCCGGCAACAGGCTGAACGCGGTGCCGGAGCCCGGCTGCACGGACTCGACATGGCCGGTGAGCTTGCGCGCGGGATAGGCATCGATGCGGATCTCGACCGGCTGACCCGGCCGCATGTCGTTGAGCTGCGTCTCCTTGTAGTTGGCGACGATCCAGACCTCGTCAGGCACGAACATCATCAGGCTCTGTCCGGCTGTCACGAAAGTGCCCTTGGCGCCGCTGAGCTTGACGACGCGGCCGGACTGCGCCGCAACCACGCTGGTATATTGCAGGTTCAGCTTGGCCTGATCGAGCTGCGCCTGCGACTGCTGGAGCTGCGCCCGGGCGCCCTCGAGCTGCGCCTGCAGCGTCTTGATGCCGACCTGCGCGGCCGTCACAGCGGTCTTCGCGCGTTCCGTGTTGGCCTGCTGCGCCTGAAGATCGGAGCGGGTCTGCTGCTGGCGCTGCACGGTGCCGGCGCCCTTCTCGACCAGATCCTGGGCGCGCGCGAATTCCTCCTGCGAGAACTGAAGCTGGGCCTGGGCCTGTTCGAGCTGCGCCTCCGCCTGCTTGATCTGCTCCTGCTGGGAGACGATCTGCGCCTCGACATTGGCGATGTTCGCCCTGGCGACCGCGACCTGCGCATTGGCCTGATCGATGGCGATGCGATAGTCGCGCTCGTCGATCTTGGCGAGAAGGTCCCCGGCTTTGACATGCTGGTTGTCCGTCACGGGTATGTCGGTCACGTAGCCGCCAACCTTGGAGGCCACGGAAAAGCTGCGCGCGGCGACGAAGGCATCGTCGGTGGATTCATAGTGGCGCACCTGGAGCCAATAGAGCACTCCGCCGATAAGGGCCGCGAGCAAGACGATGGTGCCAACGCTTGCTAGCAACCAATGCTCGCGAATCCGCTCTCGCAGCGACGGCGCCTTGGCCGGCTTCGAGTCCGTGGCGTCACGGGCCTGATCAGGAGATATCTTCGGAGCTTCCTTCGCCCTCTGCGGCTGCTCCGCGGACGGTCCACGCTCCCGTGTTTGAGCATCCACGGTGAACACCTTTCTCGGGGATCAAACTGGCGGCAGAGCCGCCAAGGCCGGCACACGCGCCGCGAGCCCAACTGCAACTCCTGATCATGGTTCCGCTTGTTGCGAGCACCATCGCGTTCGTGAACGCCTGCCCAAAAAGCGAGCGCGGCACACTGGGTGCCGCGCCCGCCTCGATATCTCATGGGAAGCGTACCCGGTCTCAGTGCGTCTTCGTCGCGTGCCATTTCTCGAGATCGGGTTTCACCTCGTCCGATCCCTGCTCCTTTTCCGGAGTGCCCTTCCAGGGCTTGTCCGTCTGCTTGTGCGAACCCCAGTCGCTCTGCTGCCGGGGATCGTCGTTAGGCCGTTCCTTGCTCATCGAGCTTCCTTTCGGTGGAAACGCTTACGCGAAGGGGACACCGTAATAGGAGTTGATCCCGCGAACCGCGGCGTCATCACCCCAGTTCCAATCACTCCGTTCGCCGTATTTGGGCGCGCCTTCCAGTTCCTTGGTGGTGATGCCGGTGACGTAACCGCCGAGCTCCGTGTCGTATTTCAGCGACTGCCACGGCAGCGGATAGTGGTCGTTGCCGAGGCCCAGAAATCCGCCGAAGCCGAGCACGGCGTAGGACACCTTGCCGCTGATCTTGTCGATCATCACGCGTTCGATCGAGCCGATTTTGTTGCGATCGGCACCGTAGACCGATGTTCCCTCGACCTTGTCGCTGCCGATCAACCGACCCATCTCGTTTTGGTCCAGTTCACCCTGATTCAACATCTCAATTCTCCACTCAGCCAGTTGTGGAGACAACCCGAAGAGGTGCGCGATCGTTCCGGCATGTTCCGTCAGACTTGAGGAACATCGCCGGAAACGGGCGGTTCTCTCAACTTCAAATCCCGGAAACCAAATACCGGAAAACGAAGGGCCGCCTTGATGTCCCAGACCGTCTCCGACTTCATCGTTCAACGTCTGCATCAATGGGGCGTGCGCCACCTCTTTGGCTATCCTGGCGATGGCATCAACGGCGTGTTCGGAGCCCTTCAGCTTGCTGAGGGCAAGATCGGCTTTGTTCAGACCCGGCATGAGGAGATGGCCGCTTTCATGGCGAGCGCCTATGCGAAGTTCTCTGGCCAACTCGGGGTCTGTATCGCAACTTCGGGCCCCGGCGCCTCGCATCTGATCACCGGGCTCTACGATGCCCTGCTGGATCACCAGCCCGTGCTCGCGATCGTCGGCCAGCAGGCACGCAATGCGCTGGGCGGGCAATATCAGCAGGAACTCGATCTCGTCTCGATGTTCAAGGATGTGGCTGGCGCCTACGTCATGCAGGCCTCCTCGCCGGCGCAGATCCGGCATCTGATCGATCGATCGATCCGGATCGCGCTGGCCCGGCGGACGCCAACGGTGATCATCCTGCCCAACGATATCCAGGAGGAGCCCTACGAGGACCCGCCGCGCGCTCACGGCACTCTGCACTCCGGCATTGGCTATAGCGCTCCAAGCATCAAGCCTCGTGACGCTGACCTCGACCGTGCCGCCGAGGTGCTCAATGCCGGCAAGAAGGTCGCGATGCTCATCGGCGCCGGCGCGCTCCACGCCACCGAGGAGGTGATCGCGGTCGCCGACCGCTTGTCCGCCGGCTGCGCCAAGGCGCTGCTCGGCAAGGCGGCGCTCCCCGACGATCTCCCCTGGGTCACCGGCTCGATCGGCCTGCTCGGCACCGAGCCCAGCTACAACATGATGATGGAATGCGACACGCTGCTGATGGTCGGCTCCGCCTTTCCCTATGCCGAATTCCTGCCGAAGGAAGGCGCGGCGCGCGGCGTGCAGATCGACATCGACGCCGGCATGATGTCGATCCGCTTTCCCATGGAGGTCGGCCTCGTCGGCGATGCCGCCGAGACGCTGCGCGCCCTGCTGCCGCGACTGAAACCCAAGAGCGATGGCGCCTGGCGCCAGGGTATCCAGGACGACGTCGCGAAATGGTGGAAGACGCTCGATGATCGGGCACATCAGCCCGCAGCACCGGTCAATCCGCAGCTCGTCGCCTGGGAGCTGTCTCCGCGCCTGCCCGACCGCGCCATCGTCACCAGCGATTCCGGCTCCTGCGCCAACTGGTTCGCGCGCGACCTGAAGATGCGCCGCGGCATGACGGCCTCGCTCTCAGGCGGGCTCGCCTCGATGGGTGCCGCGGTGCCCTATGCGCTCGCCGCGAAATACGTCCATTCCGACCGCCCGGTGATCGCCCTCGTCGGCGACGGCGCGATGCAGATGAACAACATGGCGGAGCTGATCACCGCCGCCAAGTATTGGCGCGACTGGAAGGATCCGCGCTTCATCGTCTGCGTCTTCAACAATGAAGATCTCAACCAGGTGACCTGGGAGCAGCGCGTCATCAACGGCGATCCGAAATTCGAGGCGTCGCAGCGCATACCAAACGTGTCCTATTCGCGCTTTGCCGAACTGGTCGGCCTCTCCGGCATCTATGTCGACAGCCCGCGGCTGCTGGGCTCGGCCTGGGAGCAGGCGCTGGCGAGCGACATGCCGGTGGTATTGGAGGTGAAGACCGATCCCGAAGTGCCGCCGCTTCCGCCGCACATCACCTTGCAGCAGGCCAAGAACTTCTCGCTTGCGCTGCTGAAGGGCGATCCCAACGAGAGCGGAGTGATCAAGGGGGCGGCGCGGCAGGTGCTGGAAAAGATCCTGCCTGGAAGTGCATGAGGTGAAGCATGAGCGATTTCCGCGATATCCAGCACGGCGTCAACGATCCCGTGGATGGCCTCGACGTGAAGCGGCAGATCAACGACAACCGGACGCCGCACGAGCGGGCCCAACGCCATGCAGACGTGCGTGCCGAGGCCACCGCCACGCCGAGCGAGCCGTTTCTGCCCGAACGGCTTCGGCGCAAGCCGACGGATCCCATCAACCCACGGAGCGGGCGGAGACCGACCGATTAGCCGTTAGGAACTCCGGCCGCTGCGGCGTGTTGGTGGGCGCAACGCCGCGCGGCGAGAGGCTGCGCGCCCATTCGGAGGGATCGGACCATGAAACGAATGATTATCGCAGCTGCTTGCGTGCTGCTCGCAGGCCCCGCACTCGCCCAGTCGCTCGGCGAGAAAACCGGCGTCAACTCGGCGCTCGGCGTCGCGCCCGCCACCGCCGACTTCGTCAAGGAAGTCGCCATCAGCGATATGTTCGAGATCGAGTCGAGCAAGCTCGCCGAGCAGAAAGGCAACGCGCAGGAGAAGACCTTTGCGCAACAGATGGTGACCGACCACACCAAGACCAGCAGCGAACTTAAGGGCCTTGTCAGCGGCGGCAAGGTGCAGGCGACCCTGCCGACAGCACTCGACAGCTCGCATCAGAGCAAACTCGACAAGCTCAAGAGCGCGAATGGCAAGGACTTCAGTTCGGATTACAATTCGTACCAGGTCAGCGCCCATGAGGACGCGGTCTCGCTGTTCGAGCGTTACGCCAAGGGCGGCGACAATTCCGACCTGAAGGATTGGGCCGGCAAGACGCTGCCGGCGCTCAAGCACCATCTCGACATGGCCAAGGAGCTCGGCAAGGCGCCGAGCGTCGGTCAGACCAAGTAAACATCTTACGAGGACGCCGGCCCTACCGGCGTCCTCTCGTTTTGCAACGATGCCTGTCTCCGCGCAGTGAGATCGAAGATCGCGGAGATCGTCATGACACATCACGACAAGACTTCAGTATCCCGCCGGCACGTCGTCCAAGCGGCGAGCGCAACGCTCGCTGCTGCTTCGCTGGCCTCTTCGACAGCGGAGGCATGACGCCGCTCGGCCGTTCCGGCCAGCCCGCCGAACTGGCCTCGATTTATGTGCAGCGTGCCGCGGCCGACGCGAGCAATGCGACCGGCTAGGTGTATGGGTCCGCTGGTGGATCGGGACAGCCGTAGTCGGCGCGGCAGACTTATGCCACGAAGCAGAGCCCAGGAACCTTCTTTGTCTCCGGGCTTTACAAAACTGTCATGAAGGACATCACGCTTGCAGACCGATGGCATTAGTAGAGGTTAAACCTAGCCGGATCGACACCGCGATCGCGGATACGATCGCTGATCACACCAATTCAGGCATCGAGCACACGGCGCAGACATTGACCTGGGCTGCCGACGAGCACGTGCTGCTCGCGCTGGCCGCGGCAGGGTGGCTCTACACTCATATTTGGCAGCCCCAACAGCGCCCCGTTGCAAATCACGTTGTGGCCGTGTCGCTGGCGACTGCCGTCCTCCCGCATGTCCTGAAATCCATATTCGATCAGACCAGGCCAGACCGGCTGACCATACGCGGACACCGACATGGAGTACCCATCTCAGGACAGGCGCGCGACGCCTTCCCGTCCGGTCACGCGGTCCATATGGGCGCACTTGCCTCGGCGGCGGGCCTGCTGCCGAAAACGCCGCGTCGGTTGGTGCGTGCGATTGCGGTCGCACTTTCGCTGACACGGATTGCGGTACTCGCGCATTGGGCAAGCGACGTCGTCGCAGGCTTTGCGCTGGGCGCGGCTGTAGAGAGACTCTTGCGGCCATGGACACTGACGCAATCGTTGCGCAAGCAGCTCACTTGGCGGAAACGGCCATGACCGAATATGTCGTGCGCTTCATCGCCGGTGGCATCATCGTCTCCGCTTTTGCGATCTTGGGCGATATGCTCAAACCCAAAAGCTTTGCGGGGTTGCTCGGCGCAGCACCGTCAGTTGCACTGGCGACGCTCGGCATCGCCGTCGTCCAGCACGGCCCGCAATATGCCGCGGCAGAAAGCTGGACGATGATCTATGGCGCGGTCGCGCTCGGCTGCTACAGCGTCGTCGTCTGCCATCTGCTGATCAGATACTGTGTGTCCGCGCTGCCGGCGACCGTCCTTGCTGGTATCGTGTGGCTTGCGGTCGCCTTCGGCCTGCTCGCCGGCTTTGGAGGTGCGGCCTGATGCCGGTCAAGCTGTCGCTCTCCGCGCTGAAGCAGACGCGCTGGTACGAATACGGCATTCGTTTCCTGCTCGGTGGCCTGGCGACCGTGCTCACGGGGGTTCTGGGAGCGCGCTTCGGTGTTTCCGTCGGCGGACTTTTCCTTGCGCTTCCCGCCATCTTCTGCGCGAGCGCAACGCTGGTCGAAAGCCATGAACGCCGCACCAAGGAGAAGGCCGGCCTCAGCGGCACGCGCCGCGGACAAGAGGCCGCCGGGCTCGACGCGGCTGGCGCCGCCTGGGGAAGCATCGGTCTCCTGGCATTCGCCGCCGTCTTTCATGTTACCGTGGCCGCAAGCGTTCCGGGCGCTTTCGCCGCCGCGTTGATAGCTTGGGCCGTGGTTTCGGTATTGGCCTGGGGGCTCAGGCGCAAGCTGCGCATCGTCTCCCGCAAACCGCCCCGGTCAGCCCATTCGCCATCAGCAAAGGGTTCTCCCCTTACGAAGCGTTAGCCCGCTTTGGCATGCATTGACGGCTGCAATCTCGGCGGTTGAAGGCCCGGGCTGTTGGCCCAGCGCTCGACCTGCTCGATGACCTTCTGGTGGCTGGGGCGCACCGGTCTGGGTGCTTCGCTCTCTTCGACATGTGTGCGGGGCAATCTGACTTCGTTCGTCATGACGTCTCTCCCATTTGCCGGGAGTATACACCTGTCAAAGGATCCTTGCATCACATAAGTTATTGATTTCATTATATTTTCTTGCTAACTTGGCGTCATAGCCGCATCTTGTGGAACCGCGGCCGAATGAGTTCGTTGAGTAAACTACTCAACTTGCTCATTTTGGGTGATTGATCATGAACGACCTTCGCGCCGAGCGGCTCCAGGTCATGCTGTCACCGGAAGAACTGGCCGCGGTGGACGACTTCCGGTTCAAACATCGCATGCCGACGCGAGCCGCGGCCGTGCGCGAGCTCCTGAAGCTCGGACTGGCCACCGCCGCAGTCGATGCAGGGGCGAATGTCAAATCGAGCAGGTTCGGAGTTTTCGGGCGCGGCCCGGACGGCCATACGCAACCGCATCCCGAGCGCGGCTCCGAGGATTAGTCCAGCCTGATGCTCAAGCAAACGGCCCCGGCACGGGGTGCCAGGGCCGTCCTTGGAGATTACTTCCGGATCACCGGGGGCATGACAACCGGAAGCAATCCCTCGACTCTTCGCGTGCGAATTCGTTCCTGAAGGAATTAGCCGCTCGGCGCGTCGCCGGAATCATCGGGCGCCATGCCGGAACCGGGCGTCTTGCTGTTGTCGTTCAGCTTGGGATCGCGCGTGGCCTCACGAGAGGGCGAGCCCTTTGGCTCCGACTTGTGCACGGTCTGCGCACGCTGCTTGTCCCGCGGCTGCTGTTCACCGCGCTGATCTCTGATGATGCCTTGGTCGGAATGGGCCATGATAGCTCTCGCCTCTTTGCTGTCTCGAAGCGCTTACGCGCCGGAGCGTCGAAGGTTCCGACCCGCGAGATCAGACTGCTAACTGTGCGCTGAGTGCACCGGGGTCGATGCATTTTCGTGATGCACCTGCCGCACTGTCGTCACGGCGGCGAACGCGACCGACACGCCAAAGGCGAGGATGAGCGAAAGAAGAGCCAGACGTGGAGCCATTGCAAAAACCTCCTGAAATAGGAAATCAACGCGATCGACTGTTACGAATGATCCTGCTTGTTGTCCGTGCGCAGTCTCACACGCAGATCCACGAACACGACAGAATTACGCATCCTGCTTTTGAGGCCTGCGCGTTGGAACGGGCGGCACCTCGCCGTCGAGCCAATCCTGCTCGTCGGCAAGTGCCGTCCACGCATTCGCCATGCGCAGAAAACGATTGTGTGCCGGCTGTGCTTCGGCCCTCTCGGCGAGCTGGAGGCAGTTGTCGGCGTTATCCCTGAAGATCTCGGACTGTTTCATCAACATGAATTGGGGACGGAACCGACGCGTCGCAACCGCCCTTTACCGGATCGTAACATCTGCGGAACTTTCGACCGCCGTCCGCCATTGGACGTCCATGCGGATTCTTCTCGCGATGGTTTTGGCGTTCATCAGCACTGCACCGCTTGCCGACAGCACCGGAGAGCGACGGCCGACCGGCCGCACGCCGACCGCAACCGAGACCATCAGCGACCTCTACACTTTCAGCCGCTTTCAGCAGGGCTTGCTGGAGAGCACCGACCTGAAGGGCAATGCCGAGGTCAAGAACCTCGCCGCCCTGCGCGCCGAAGAAGCAGCCCGGCGCGACAAGGCCCTGAAACAGATTCAGGAGACGATCGGCACCGAACCGCGCGTCGCCAAGACGACCTCGGCGAGCGCGAGCCTGGTCGAGCCCGAAACTTCGGACGGACCGACTTTCGTCAGAAGCTTCTATGCCGCGCAGATTCCCGAGTATGAATCGGTGATCGACCTGCTCGAGCGCTATCTGAAGGCGCCCGACAATGCCGCGCTTGCAACATTCGCGCGCGAGCAGCTCCCACTGTTGCGCTCACAGGTCAAAGACGCCGAGCGCACCATGGCAGACAAGTAGCCGTTTATTTATTGTTCGGATGACTTTGCTGGCTCTCCGGCCGCACGGTGCGGTCGCTCTCCGGCATCCGGTCCCGGCCGGCATCCCCATTGTCATCCTTGCCGCCCGAAGTCGAGGTGCCGCTACCGCTGGGATTGGACCGGGTCGACGCACCCGTAGTTGGTGTGTCCGCGCGTGGGGTGGCGGAGCTTGCGGCGGGGTCGCCGGTCACCGCACCACGGCCGCTGGGCGCGCCGCCTTGTGCGAACGCCGATCCAGCCAACAACATCACGGTGCCGATCACGGCAAATCCTGCTTTCATGTGCGCTCTCCCTGTATTCGAGGCTAACAGCAGGACCAGCGGTCCGTTCCAGAAGCGATGACCGAGGCCCGAACGGGCCCCCAAGGTGTCTTCCCTCGGCAGAAATCAGGAACCCAATGGAACCATTCCGAGGTATCGCTATTGTGTTAATCGGGCTGAGCAAAGCAGGTTCCACGTCCTGGCGCCGTAACGTTGGCGCTTGATTTCGAATTTGGCTGACGCTCTATTTTGATAATCCGCGTCTTGCCTGGGAATCGGCTGACGCCTGCGGGGGACAAATTATGAGCGACCTCGATCCCGGATCTGCATCACGTTCCGGTCGTCGCGTTCCAAAGCCAAAAGCCAACGGCATGTCGGAGCCCGATTCCCGGGCAGAATTGCTGCTCGCCCTGCAGGCCATGCGCAACGGCGATTTCTCCGTGCGCATGAGCGGCGACTATCTCGGCATCGACGGCAAGCTCGCCGACACTTTCAACGACATCATCGCCGCCAATCAGCGCATGGCGCAGCAGCTCGAACTGGTCGGCCAGGTGGTGGGCCGCGAGGGCAAGACCCGCCAGCGCGTGAAGTTTGGGCTGGCCTCCGGCTCCTGGGCCGACATGGAAGGCTCGGTCAATACGCTGATCGACGATTTGCTGTGGCCGACGCGCGAGGTGACGCGCGCGGTCGCAGCCGTGGCGCAGGGCGACCTGCTCCAGACCGTCAAGCTCGACGTCGATGGACGCCCCCTGCGCGGCGAATTCCTGCAGTCGGCGACCATCGTCAACACCATGATCAAGCAGCTCGGCGTGTTCACCTCCGAGGTGACGCGCGTGGCGCGCGAGGTCGGCACCGAAGGCAAGCTCGGCGGCCAGGCCCAGGTGCCTGAGGTGACCGGCGTCTGGAAGGATCTGACCGAGAGCGTCAACTCGATGGCGAACAACCTGACCAACCAGGTTCGCAACATCGCCGAGGTGACGATCGCAGTTGCGAACGGCGACCTCTCGAAGAAGATCACGGTCGACGTCCGCGGCGAAATCCTTCAGCTCAAAGAAGCCATCAACACGATGGTGGACCAGCTCCGCTCCTTTGCGTCGGAAGTGACGCGCGTGGCGCGCGAGGTCGGCACCGACGGCAAGCTTGGCGGCCAAGCCATCGTGCCAGGCGTCGCCGGCACCTGGAAGGATCTCACCGACAGCGTCAACGCGATGTGCGGCAATCTCACCGCACAGGTGCGCAACATCGCCAACGTCACCACCGCCGTGGCCCGCGGCGACCTGTCGCGCAAGATCACGGTGGACGTGCGCGGCGAAATCCTGGAGCTGAAGGACACCATCAACACCATGGTGGACCAGCTCAACTCGTTCGCCTCGGAAGTGACGCGCGTCGCGCGCGAGGTCGGCACCGAAGGCAAGCTCGGCGGCCAGGCCCAGGTGCCGGGCGTCGCCGGTACCTGGAAGGACCTCACCGACAACGTCAACTTCATGGCGTCGAACCTCACCGCGCAGGTCCGCAACATCGCCGACGTTGCCACCGCCATCGCGAGCGGCGACCTCTCCAAGAAGATCACGGTGAACGTCTCGGGCGAAATCCTTCAGTTGAAGGAAACGCTCAACACGATGGTCGACCAGCTCAACGCCTTCGCCGGCGAAGTCACGCGCGTCGCGCGCGAGGTCGGCACCGAGGGCCGGCTCGGCGGCCAGGCCAACGTGCTCGGCGTCGCCGGCACCTGGAAGGACTTGACCGAGAGCGTCAACTCGATGGCCTCGAACCTCACCGCGCAGGTCCGTAACATCGCCGAGGTGACGACCGCGGTCGCGGGCGGCGATTTGTCGAAAAAGATCACCGTCGATGTCCGCGGCGAGATCCTCGAGCTGAAAGACACCATCAACACCATGGTGGACCAGCTCAACGCCTTTGCCGGCGAAGTCACGCGCGTTGCCCGCGAGGTCGGCACCGAAGGCAAACTCGGCGGCCAGGCCCAGGTGCGCGGCGTCGCCGGCACCTGGAAGGATCTCACCGACAGCGTCAACTCGATGGCCTCGAACCTGACCGGCCAGGTCCGCAACATCGCCGAAGTCGCGACCGCGGTGGCCAAGGGCGATTTGTCGAAGAAGATTACCGTCAACGTGTCAGGCGAAATCCTTCAGCTGAAGGAAACGCTCAACACCATGGTGGACCAGCTCAACGCCTTCGCCGGCGAAGTCACGCGCGTCGCGCGCGAAGTCGGCACCGAAGGCAAGCTCGGCGGCCAGGCCGAAGTCCCCGGCGTCGCCGGCACCTGGAAGGACCTCACCGACAGCGTCAACTCGATGGCGGGCAACCTCACCGCCCAGGTCCGCAACATCGCCGAAGTTGCGACCGCGATCGCCGGCGGCGACTTGTCGCGCAAGATCACCGTGGACGTGCGCGGCGAGATCCTTCAGCTCAAGGACACGCTGAACACGATGGTCGACCAGCTCAACCGCTTCGCGGGCGAGGTGACGCGCGTGGCGCGCGAGGTCGGCACTGAAGGTCGGCTCGGCGGCCAGGCCAACGTGCCCGGCGTCGCCGGCACCTGGAAAGACCTCACCGACAGCGTCAACTCGATGGCGGGCAACCTCACCGCCCAGGTCCGCAATATCGCCGAAGTCACCACTGCCGTGGCGCGCGGCGACCTCTCGCGCAAGATCACCGTCGACGTCCGTGGCGAGATTTTGGAGCTGAAGAATACCATCAACACCATGGTGGACCAGCTCAACGGCTTTGCCGGTGAAGTGACGCGCGTCGCGCGCGAAGTCGGCACCGAAGGCAAGCTCGGCGGCCAGGCCGAGGTGCCCGGCGTTGCCGGCACCTGGAAGGATCTCACCGACAACGTCAACTTCATGGCCTCGAACCTCACGGCTCAGGTCCGCAACATCGCCGAGGTCGCGACCGCGATCGCCGGCGGCGACCTCTCAAAGAAGATCACGGTGGACGTGCGTGGCGAGATTCTGCTGCTCAAGGACACCTTGAACACCATGGTCGAGCAGCTCCGCTCCTTCGCCGCGGAAGTGACGCGCGTCGCGCGCGAGGTCGGCACCGAGGGCCGGCTCGGCGGCCAGGCCGTCGTGCCCGGCGTCGGCGGCACCTGGAAGGACCTCACCGACAACGTCAACCTGCTGGCCGCGAACCTCACCACCCAGGTCCGCAACATCGCCGAAGTCACCACCGCCGTCGCGCGCGGCGACCTGTCGCGCAAGATCACCGTCGACGTGAAGGGCGAAATTCTCGAGCTCAAGAACACCATCAACACCATGGTGGACCAGCTCAATGCCTTCGCCGGCGAAGTGACGCGCGTTGCCCGCGAGGTCGGCACCGAAGGCGAACTCGGTGGCCAGGCCCAGGTGCCCGGCGTCGCCGGCACCTGGAAGGATCTCACCGACACGGTCAACTTCATGGCGGCGAACCTGACCGAGCAGGTCCGCGGCATCGTCAAGGTGGTGACCGCGGTCGCCAACGGCGATCTCAAGCAGAACCTCACCGTGAAATCGAAAGGCGAGGTCGCGGCGCTCGCCGACACCATCAACAACATGACCGAGACGCTCGCGACTTTCGCCGACCAGGTGACGTCGGTGGCGCGCGAGGTCGGCGTCGAGGGCAGGCTCGGTGGTCAGGCCGACGTGCCCGGCGCCGCGGGCACCTGGAAGGACCTCACCGGCAACGTCAATTTGCTGGCAGCCAACCTCACCTCGCAGGTGCGCGCGATTGCGGAAGTGGCGACCGCCGTGACCAAGGGCGACCTGACGCGGTCGATCCAGGTCGACGCCCGCGGCGAGGTCGCAGAGCTGAAAGACAACATCAACACGATGATCACGAACCTCCGTCTCACGACGGACGTGAACACCGAGCAGGATTGGCTGAAGACCAATCTGGCGAAATTCACCAACATGCTTCAGGGCCAGCGCGACCTCACCACCGTCGGTCGCCTGCTGCTGACCGAATTGTCGCCGCTGGTGAACGCGCATACCGGCGTGATCTACCAGGTCGAGAATGAAGAGAATCCGCGGCTCCTGCTGCTTGCCTCCTATGCCGGCGACGGCGTCTATCCGTATCCGCGCGTGCTGCCATTCGGCGACGGCCTGATCGGCCAATGCGCGCTCGACCGGCGCCCACGCGTGATCGCGGACATTCCGCCTGACGTGGTGCCGATCAATTCGGCGCTGCTTCGCGTAGCGCCGAAGAACCTCGTGGTGCTGCCGGTGCTGTTCGAAGGCCAGGTCAAGGCGGTCATCGAGCTCGCCTCGCTCACCTCCTTCACGACCTCGCAGATGACCTTCCTGGAGCAGCTCACGGACTCGATCGGCATCGTGCTCAACTCGATCGAGGCGACGATGCAGACCGAAGGCCTGCTCAAGCAGTCGCAGCAGCTCGCCGGCGAGCTCCAGACCCAGCAGCGCGAATTGCAGCAGACCAACGACCAGCTCGAACAGAAGGCGCAGCAGCTCGCCGAGCGCAACGTCGAAGTCGAGCGCAAGAACCAGGAGATCGAGCAGGCTCGCCGCGCACTGGAGGAAAAGGCAACCGAGCTCGCGCTGACTTCGAAGTACAAGTCCGAATTCCTCGCCAATATGAGCCACGAGCTGCGCACGCCGCTGAACTCGATCCTGATCCTCGGCCAGCAGCTCACCGACAATCCGGACGGCAATCTTACCGGCAAGCAGGTCGAATTCGCCCGCACCATCCATGGCGCCGGCACCGACCTGCTCAATCTCATCAGCGACATTCTCGATCTCTCCAAGATCGAGTCCGGTACGGTGACGGTCGACGCCGAGGAAATCCTGACCGCGAATCTGCTCGAGACGGTCGGGCGGCCGTTCCGTCACGAGGCGGAGAACCGCAATTTGTCGTTCAAGATCGACGTCGATCCGAATCTTGCGCGCAGCCTCGTCACCGATTCCAAGCGCCTGCAGCAGGTTTTGAAGAACCTGCTCTCCAACGCCTTCAAGTTCACCGCCGAGGGCGAAGTGCGCCTGAAGGTCGCCGCCGCGGTCGGCGGCTGGGGCACGGATCATCCCGTGCTGAACTCGGCGCCGGCCGTGATCGCATTCGAAGTGTCCGATACCGGCATCGGCATTCCGCTGGAGAAGCAGAAGCTGATCTTCGAGGCGTTCCAGCAAGCGGATGCCGGCACCAGTCGCAAATATGGCGGTACCGGCCTCGGCCTTGCGATCAGCCGCGAACTCGCAAGCCTGCTCGGCGGCGAGATCCACCTGCGCAGCTTGCCGGGCAAGGGCTCGTGCTTCACGCTTTACCTGCCGCTGAAATATTCCGGCCCGACGCTCGCGCCCCGCGCAACGCCCCAACAGAGCCAGCCGCCGGCGCTGCAGCCCGCGACAGCCGAACCGCAGCGCGTGATCGAGCAGCTTCCCGACGACCGGCTCAACCTCGAACCCGGCGATAGCATCCTCCTGATCGTCGAGGACGACCCGCACTACGCGCGCGTGTTGGTCGACCTCGCCCGCGACAAGGGATTCAAGGTGCTGGTCGCGGCCCGCGGCGCGGAGGCGCTGGAGCTTGCAAAGCAGTACCAGCCGAGGGCTGTCTCGCTCGACGTATTCCTGCCGGATATGCTCGGCTGGACCGTGTTGAGCCAGCTCAAGCACAATCCGCTGACCCGCCACATCCCCGTGCAGATCATCACGCTCGACGAGGACCGCCAGCATGCGCTGGCGCGCGGCGCCTTCTCCTTCGTCAACAAGCCGACGACGACCGAGGGTGTCTCGGCCGCGCTGACCCAGATCAAGGAATATGCGCGACCGCGGCGCAAGCGGCTGCTCATCGTCGAGGACAACGAGGCCGAGCAGCTCTCGATCCGCGAGCTCCTGCATCACGACGACATCGAGATCGTGACGACCGGCACCGGTGCCGACGCGCTCTCGATGCTGCGTGAGAACCCCTGTGATTGCGTCGTGCTCGACCTGCGCCTGCCCGACATGACCGGCTTCGAGGTGCTGGACCAGATCCGCAATGACGAGGCGCTCTCGAACGTTCCGGTGGTCGTCTTCACCGGCCGCGAGCTGTCGGCCGAGGAAGATGCGGAGCTCCACACCATGGCGCGGAGCATCGTGGTCAAGGGCGTGGAATCGCCGGAGCGCCTGCTCGACGAGACCGCGCTGTTCCTGCACCGCGTGATCACGGAGTTGCCGATCGAGAAGCAGCGCATGCTCGAGAAGCTGAACAGTTCCGACGAAGACCTGATCGGCAAGACCGCCCTGCTCGTCGACGACGACGCCCGCAACATCTTTGCGCTGTCGAGCGTGCTGGAGCGGCGCGGCATGAAGGTGCTGACGGCCACGACCGGCAACGAGGCGGTGGCCCTGGTCGAATCCAACCCGGAGATCGCCATCGTGCTGATGGACATCATGATGCCGCAGATGGATGGCTATCAGACCATCGGCGTCATTCGTGAAAACCCCACCTTCGCCCGTCTTCCGATCATAGCGTTGACGGCCAAGGCCATGAAGGGCGACCGCGAGAAATGCCTCGAGGCCGGCGCGTCCGACTATCTCGCCAAACCCGTCAACACCGATCAATTGCTGCTTGCAATCCGCATGTGGCTGCACCGCTGAGTTGGATGCCCGTATGGACCACGAAAAGGTCAACATCCTCCTCGTCGACGACCAGCCGGCCAAGCTGCTCGCCTATGAGGTGATCCTGAAGGATCTCGGCCAGAACCTCGTGATCGCCTCGTCCGGTCGCGAGGCTCTGGAGGTGCTGCTCAAGACCGAGATCGCGGTGATCCTGGTCGACGTCTGCATGCCCGAGCTCGACGGCTTCGAGCTCGCCGCGATGATCCGCGAGCACCCGCGCTTCCAGAAGACCGCGATGATCTTCATCTCGGCCATTCAAGTCAGCGACATCGACCGCCTGCGCGGCTACGAGATGGGCGCCGTCGACTACGTCCCGGTGCCGGTCGTGCCGGAGGTGCTGCGCGCCAAGGTCAAGGTGTTTGCAGAGCTCTATCGCAAGACGCGCGAGCTCGAACGGCTGAATCAGGACCTCGAGGACCGCGTGCGTGCACGCACCGCCGAGCTTGAGAATTCCACAGCAAAGCTGCGCGAGAGCGAAGAGCGGCGCAGCATGGCGATCGCCGCCGGCAAGATGGGCTCCTGGGACTGGGACTGGATCACCGGCGACTGGATGTGGGACGAGGGCCAATACCGCATCTTTGGTGTTGGCCCGGAGAGCTTCGAGGTGAATCCGGCCAACGTTCAGGCGCTGTTGCATCCGGATGACGTCGATCAGTTGCGCAAGGCGATCGCCGAATTCAACAAGGGCACGCGCTCCTATGAAACGGAGTTCCGCATCGTGCGGCCCGACGGCGATGTGCGCTGGTGTGTCGGCACGGCCGCCGCCACGGTTGACGATAGCGGTCGGGTCATGCGCGTCAGCGGCGTGACGGTGGACATCACCGAACGCAAGCGCGCCGAGGAACGGCAGACTCTCCTGGCGCGGGAAGTCGATCATCGCGCCAAGAATGCGCTGGCGCTGGCGCAATCGATCGTGCGCCTCACCCGCGCCGACGAGGTCAAAGCCTATGTCAGCGCCGTCGAGGGACGCATCAATGCACTGGCGCGCGTGCACACGATCCTGTCGCTATCGAGCTGGCAGGGCGCCGAACTCTCGAAGCTGATTGACGAGGAGCTTGCGCCCTATTCCCTCGGCGGCCAGATCAAATTGGCGGGGTCGGAAGTTCAGTTGCTGCCGGCAACCGCCCAGACGCTGGCGCTGGCGCTGCATGAGCTTTTCACCAACTCGGCGAAATATGGCGCGCTCTCGACGCGGACGGGACGGCTCGCAATCGGCTGGCAGGTCGAGGACGAGCTGCTCACGCTGACCTGGGAGGAATCCGGCGGCCCGCTCGTCATGACGCCGAAATCCCGCGGCTTTGGTACGCGGAGCCTGCTTGCGAGCGTCGAGTCCCAGCTCGGCGGGCAGGCGCGATTCGATTGGCGCGCCGAGGGTCTGCTGTGCCGGCTCGAGGTGCCGTTGGTCCGCAAGACTGCCGCGACGACCGCGCCCGGCAACTTCGAAGCCGCCAGCTCCGCCGAATTGCAACGCGCTTCCGGCTAACCGGAGGCCGCACTCTTCCTGCGCTGCGTCGTTTGCGGCTCGCGCGCGACCCGTCCTTCGAGCCAGGCTTCTGTTTGGGCGAGATCGCGCAGAGCCTTGGCATAGCGGCACGCCGCGCTTCGCTCCGCGCCGCGGGGCAGCTTGCGCGCTTTGCGGAGGATGTCCGCAGCGGCATTACGATAAGCCAGAGAGCGATAGAGAAAGACCACCTTACCCATATCGAATGTTCCCGTGTTGCGCGGTCATTCTCGCCCACCCGGCATGAACGTCGGATGAAGCGGACGATGACAATTCCTTCATGCGGGTGGAACCGGCGCGTGTCGCAGGCGTTGCATGCGAGATTGGGATAGAGTTCCATGCGCGCGAAGAAGTCGTCTGACCTGATCTCTCCCAGCGGGCTCGTCAAGCTGATGACGCACGCGATGATGGGCGCAGCCTTAGGACTCGCTTTCAGCCTCTTGCTCGTGCTGTCCAATCCCGGCGTCGCCAATTTGCTGAGTCACGGCGGAAGGCAGGCCGTTGTCGTTTTCGCCCTCACCTTGGTGACGACGTTCGCGATCGGCGCGACACTGACCGGCGTCGTTTTCATCCTGGCCGAGGACAAGCAATCTTGAACTATGCGTGCTTTACCGGAATTCTTTGTTCGGAACTCCTGCGACGAATGGCAGTTGGCTGCCTGCGTCAATTCAACTCAGGGAGTTCCCGCAGATGAAGACCACCAAGCTCGCTCTTGCCGTGATGTTGGCAACCGGCCTCGCCGCTGCACCGTTCGCCGTGCAGGCCAAGTCGCACAAGGCAAAACACAGATCATCGATGTCATCGTCGCAGACCACCACGGGCGCCAACACCAAGTCCTCCAAGGGTGCTGATCCCTCCGGTCAGGGCGGCTCCGGCCCCGGCTCCGACCAGGGCGGCACCATGACGAACAACAAAGCCGGCATGAGCAACACCAAGTAGGCGTTCGTCGAAAACACGAAGGCCCCGCGATCGCGGGGCCTCTTGCTTTGGTATTCGAACAGACTTCTCTCGGGCCGCTTCGTCAACATGCGGTATCGACGAGCCCCGCACCTCGCGTTGCGCGTAGGCTTCAGCTACGATGGCTGCCCAGGATGTCAGGATGAACGCCTGCAGGATCTGACTTCACCAGATGGTCGAGTCGTGCGCGCTTGCGCGCGATCAAGAGCTGGGCCGCGGCGTCGTCGAGCCCCTCGCGTTGCAGCTGCCGGATGGCAGAGCCCAGTTCGAGAATCTCGGCGCGCAGCTTTAGAATCCGGTATGCATCCGGGTCTTCCTCCACCATGCGCTCCCAAGGCTCTCAGCGGCGCGCGATCACGCGCAGAGGACTACCTGATGTCTTCGCGGAACGAAGGCGCATCCTATCGCGGACATTCGGCAGGACATCGCCGCCACCTGCAGCCTTCCATTCGCCGATCAGCAGATTGATTTTCCGGCGCAGATCCATCTGCGCCAGGGCCTTCTCCGTGCAGTCCCGATCGCGCTCGACAAGCTCGCGTACGGCCGCCTCGACATCGGCCATTTCCAGCCTCAAGGCGCTGATTTTACGTCGAATTTCATTAATTTTGTTGTCCATGACTTGTTAGAACAAAATAAGAACATATAGTCAAGTCACGATTTCAGAAGGGAGAAGCGACATGCAGGTTCAAGGTAAATACGATGCCAAGTCTTTCCTCACCGAGCAGATGACGCGGGCGCAGGGCCTCCGGCTGAAACGGCTGAGCGAAGAGGCGTATCAGCCCGCGCAATACGCGCGGGATCTGTCCTCCAGCGAGGCAGCACGGCGCATTCAGGTGCTGGAAGCGGAGATCGAGCTGGCGGATTCGTTCTAGGCTAGGTCGCCCATCCGGAACGTTGCTTGCGCTTTCGGAACCATGCCTGTCCCGGATTGTTTTCCCAGGCCAAGGGAGAACATGCATGGCACGCAAGGCAAAGAAGCGCCGCTACTCGCGCAGCTCCGGCAGCGATGTCGAAGGCGAGATGAAGCGCTACAAGAAGGGGACCGCGAAAAGCGGACCGGGCGGTCGAGGCGGACGCGTGAAGAGCCGCAAGCAGGCAATCGCGATCGGCCTGTCGAAAGCGCGCAAGAAGGGCAAGAAGGTCCCGAAGAAGGCCGCGAAACGAAAGACGTCCAAGAAGACGTCAAAGAAGACATCTCGGAAAACATCCAAGAAGACTTCGAGAAAGAGTTCGAAGAAGACGTCGAAGCGCAAATCCTCCAAACGGTCGCGCTGACCTCAGTCAGATCATGCTGCCCGGCATGAAGCAGCGGATCGAAACGCCGAACGCGGTCTTCACCGGCCACACCATGGTGCGGCCGGCCCGGTTCGGCTCGGTGATCACGGCTTCGTCCGGTACCTCGACCCACTCGCCGTCG
>NZ_JADPJF010000032.1:80211-84581 GCF_023073295.1 Bradyrhizobium sp. 23
GCCGCACGCGGTAATGTCCATTGTGCGAGTCCCAATCGGGATCGGCGACCGCAAACCCATCCGCATCCGAGCAGCACGGACCGAGATGGCTGCGCAGGCCGTCGAACCACGGCTTGAGAGGTGAGTCCGCGTAGCGGCCGTCGTCGCGCCCGAGAGCGTTTCCACCCCATAGCACGAGTGGCGCTACCAACGGCGCCACAAGCAGCGCACTTCTCAGCGAGAGCTTCAATCGATCCATGTCGGCACCGATCAAATACGAATTGCCGGCCGGCTCAGCGGCGGCAAGTTCGAAGTTCCACGCTTGCAATCGTCGGCGGCTTCATTGCCGCCGAGTCCGTACGAGATCCGCAATTGTGATGAGCGAACACGGCTTTTTCGGACGAAACCGGGTCATCCTCCCTGCCGTTAACGAGAATGTTATCGGCGATGTGCGGAAATCCTGAAGGCGAACGGGAAAGGCGGCCCGAAGGCCGCCTTTTTGGAGTTGCGCCGATCGACGTTCGCCTTATGCGAGCGGCACCGCCACGAACCGGGTCGTCTGCGCGCTTCTGACCTGCAGCAGCACGCTGCGCTTGCCGGACGATTTCGCCTGCGCCAGCTCCGAACGGACATCGCCGATATTGGCGACGGCGTTGCCGCCCACGTTGAGGATGACGTCGCCGGTCTGGATGCCGCGTTGCGCGGCCGGGCCTTGCGGATCGACTTCAGTGACGACGACGCCCTTCTGGCCGGCGCCCTGCACGTCGCCCGCCGGAGCCAGGCTAAGCCCGAGACGCGGCGGCATGCCGGCATCTGGCTGCGACTTGCCCTCGTCGGCTCTAGCCTGCCGCTCGTTCGGCAACTCGCCAAGCGCCAGTGTCACCGTCTTGCTGTCGCCCTTGTGGACGACATCGAGCTTCACGGACGTGCCCGGCGCCAGGGTGGCGATGGTGCGGGCGAGATCGCGGGAATCCTTGATCGCGGTGCCGTTGACGGCGGTGATGACGTCGCCCGCCTCGATGCCCGCCTTCGCCGCCGGGCTGCCGTCCTGCGGATTGTCGACGATCGCGCCGCGCGCCTCCTTGAGGCCCAGACTGTCGGCGATATCCGACGTCACCGGCTGCACCTGGACGCCGAGCCAGCCGCGCGTGACCGCGCCCTTGTCCTTCAACTGTGCGACGACGAGCTTTGCGGTCGAAGCCGGAATGTCGAAGCCGATGCCGACCGAGCCGCCGGAGGGCGAGAAGATCGCAGTGTTCACGCCGATCACGTTGCCGTTCATGTCGAAGGCCGGGCCGCCGGAATTGCCCTTGTTGATCGGCGCGTCGATCTGGATGAAGTCGTCATAGGGACCATTGCCGATGTCGCGGCCGCTGGCCGAGACGATGCCGGCGGTCACGGTGCCGCCGAGGCCGAAGGGATTGCCGACCGCGACCACCCAGTCGCCGATACGCGGCTTCTGGTCGGAGAATCTGACGAACGGAAAATTCTTCTTGCCCTCGACCTTGATCAGCGCGAGATCCGTTTTCGGATCGGTGCCGACCACTTTCGCGCTGTAGATGGTGCCGTCGTCCATCGTCACTTGCACCGATTCGGCGTGATCGACGACGTGGTTGTTGGTCACGGCATAGCCGTCGGCGGAGATGAAGAAGCCGGAGCCCTCACCCGTGATCATCTGGCGGCGCTGGCGCGGCATGCCCTCCATGCCACCCGGGCCGCGGAAGCCGAATTGCCGCGAGAACTGGTCGAACGGCGTCGCCTCGTCCGAATCCATCCGGTTCTGTTGCAGCATCGCGCTCTTATCATTGTTCTGGTCGATCCTGACCCGCACCGAAATGACGGCGGGTTTGACCTTGCTGACGAGGTCGCCGAAGCCCGGCGGTGTCGCGGCGGTCTCCGCGGCCTGGGCGGGCGCAATGAAGGAGGTCGCGCTGAACGGCGAAGAGCCGGGAGCAGTCGCCAGCACGGCCACGCCAAGCGCGGCCACGGTGCCGAGCAGCGCGAGCCGGCGCGGCCTCAGGACCTTGCGGGACGTTGTGGTGTCGGAATTGACGTGATCGCTCATGTCGATATGTCCATGTTGGGTAAGTCGCCTTGCACCCAACATGGTGGTCGCCACCTTACAGCGTCCCGTCCACGCGATTAAATCTTGGCAAAGTAGCCGGGGCCGGCGATACGGCCAAAGGTCAAGGCTGCACGTTTGATGCAGCTCAACGCGGGCCATGCGCACCGTGGAAGACTGCGGCCACCGGATGATGTCCATCGGAGGCCCGTCATGTACAAAGACATTCTCGTCCACATCCCCACCGAGCGGCCAATCCGCCCGGTGATCGACGGCTCGATCTCGCTCGCAGCGGGCCTCAACGCCCATCTCGATGCAGTTGCGGTTGGCTATGTGGCAACCAGTGCGGCCTATATCATGGAGGGCGGCGCTGCGGTGGCGGCGGTGTTCGAGATGGAGCGCGAGAGTGCAGTGGAGCGGGCCGAGGCGGCGCTCGCGGTATTCAAGAGCAAAGCGATGAACGCCGGCATTTCCTACACATGCCACCCACTCGGGGCGATGCCGGGGGATGCGGTCGGCTTGCTCGGCGAGATCGCGCGGCTGCACGATCTCAGCATCGTGCTCCAGCCGGATCCGGCGCAAGGCTCACTCGACAACGATGTGCCCGGCGAGATCCTGTTCCAGGCGGGTGGCCCGGTGCTTTTCCTGCCCTACACCTTCCATGGAGCGTTCAAGGCGAAACGGATCGGCATCTGCTGGGATGGCAGCCGCCTCGCCGCGCGCGCTATGCGCGACGCCGCACCATTCCTGGCCCGCGCCGAGGAGATCGTGATCATTGCGATCAACGAAACAGATATGGTTCCCGAGGAAGTCTCGACGCGCAATCTGGCAAGGCATCTCGGCCGGCGCGGACTGTCGACCCGCACGGTCAACCTGATTCAGCCGACCATGCTGTCGCTGGCAGCCGATGAGAACCTGGATATTCTGATCATGGGCGGCTACGGCCATTCGCGTTTGCAGGAGCGGTTCCTCGGCGGCGTCACCCGCGCCATGCTGGAGCCATGACCGTCCCGACGCTGATGTCGCATTAATCGAGGGCTTATCCAGGTCGGGCCGGTCACAGGCCTTGTCGTTCGGGCTGACAACCGCGTCCTTGAGCGGTGCCGGCATCGGCAAGTTCAGGTCATATTCGAACACGTTGGACCGTCACGCCGCGGCGGGTCTCTCCCACGCCGTGGCCTCGACGCCGTCCTCGTCTTGTTGCGCATTGCACGCGTCGAAATGCGCCTTGAGTTCGACTTCGGCGAGATGTTCGAAATGTTCGGCCTGGCCGAGCAGTTCCCAGCTCTGGAGCGGCCGGTAGGCGGCCTGCTGACGACAGAGGGACGCTAGCGCGCGGTAGCGACGTACGTTGTCCATGAGACCCTCCCTCGCATTCACAGAGCTTATTGCCCTTATTTGCGTCAGGGCGATGGCGGTTGTGCAAAAGATTTGCTCCGCCCGCCGCGCGCTTGACTCGCTTGTTTCTAGGCAAACGCGTATCGAGGCGAAAGTTCCAATCAGCGCGACTCAACGCTTCGGACCTTACCGCAGGCCAGGGCTAGGGTTGTGGGTCATCCTCGTATGTCTGCAGTGCAAAGGGGCACGCCCTGGCACACCCCATTGCGGTGCCGGCTCGCCCGCCTGTATCCGGCAGTCTACCGGATGAGCGCGGGCTCACCGGCACGCATTGTCTGCGCCGAACTATGTTGCAGCATCGGAACCCTGCCGGCTTCCGCAGCGGCGCGGATGGCCGCGATGTTGCCGGCATAGTCCGCGCTGCTCTTGCCGCGAAACACGGCGGAGCCCGCTACAAGCGTATCGGCGCCCGCAGCGGCCACGGCGGCGGCATTGTCGCGCGTGATGCCGCCGTCAACCTCGAGCCGGATCGGCCGGTCGCCTATCATGCTTCGAATACGCCCGATCTTCTCGAGTTGGGATTCGAGGAAGGACTGGCCGCCAAAGCCCGGATTGACCGTCATCACCAGGACGAGGTCGAGGCGATCGAGCACATATTCGATCGTGCTTTCGGGAGTCGCGGGACACAGGCTGACGCCGGCTTTCTTGCCGAGCGCGCGGATGGCCTGGAGCGAGCGATCGAGGTGCGGACCGGCTTCGGCATGCACCGTGATGACATCCGCGCCGGCCTTCGCGAACGCTTCGAGATAGGGATCGGCGGGCGCGATCATGAGATGCACGTCGAACATTTTCTTCGTCAGCGGCCGGATCGCCCTGATGACGTCCGCGCCATAACTGATGTTCGGGACGAAATGCCCGTCCATGACGTCGCAGTGAATCCAGTCGGCACCCGCCGCATCGATCGCCACGATCTCCTCGCCGAGGCGGGCGA
>NZ_JADPJF010000032.1:84685-84900 GCF_023073295.1 Bradyrhizobium sp. 23
CGATGAGGATTTCTCTCGTCATGGCTTCGCACTCCCCTGCGCGTCCGCACCGCCGCTGAAGACGCGACTCGCCAGGACGTCCATGGGATCGATCGTTTCGAGGTCGGCGATATCGAGCATGCGGTCGAGATCGGACACCAGCCGATCGGCCTGCCGCAGGCGGATGCGGTCGACGGCGTTGCGGATCGAGCGCGCATTGGAGAAGAACGGCTGGG
>NZ_JADPJF010000032.1:84993-92406 GCF_023073295.1 Bradyrhizobium sp. 23
GTAGCGCGATGTATTTCTCGAACGCCTCGCGCGCCGCCGCCGAGAGGCGATAACCCCGTTCCTTCAGCATCAGCTCGGCGATGACGAGCAGCTCGGCTTCCGCATAGTCCGGAAAGTCGATGTGATGCGCGATCCGCGAACGGAAGCCGGGATTAGAGGCAAAGAAGCTCGTCATCCGCTCGCCATAGCCGGCAAGGATCACGACGAGGTCCTCGCGCTGGTTTTCCATCACCTGGAGCAGGATCTCGATCGCCTCCTGGCCGTAGTCGCGCTCGTTGTCGGGACGGTGCAGATAATAGGCCTCGTCGATGAACAGCACGCCGCCCATCGCCTTCTTCAGGATCTCCTTGGTCTTCGGCGCGGTGTGGCCGATATACTGGCCGACCAAATCGTCGCGCGTCACCGAGATCACCTGCCCGCGCCGCACGAAACCGAGGCCGTGCAGGATCTTTGCCATGCGCAGCGCGACCGTCGTCTTGCCGGTGCCGGGATTGCCGGTAAACGACATATGCAGCGTCGGTGGCGACGAAGCCAATCCCGCACGCTGCCGGATACGTTCGATCAGCAAGAGCGACGCGATCTGGCGCACGCGGCTCTTCACCGGCTTCAATCCGATCAGCTCCTGCTCGAGCTGCTGCAGCGTGCCCGTGATTCCAGCCTCTTCGGCCTCCTTGCGGAGATCGAAACTGGTCTCGCCGGGCTCAGTGGTCACGGCGTGGGGAACATCCAGCATCGGCACCTCGAAGAAAAGGGCTTCGCCGCGGGGGAGCGGCGAAGCAGTGGTCCGCCAAGGAAACGGAGCAGGGAGTGCTCCGCGCGGAGGAGAATGACTTAGGTTGGTGCGTGCGCGAGCTGCCGGCGCACGGTGGTGTAGCGGATCGCGCGTCCGCTCACCTCCTGCCGCACCAGCTCGAACTCGGCTTCCTGCGGCGGGCGGTTGACGATGAACGAGATCCGCACCGATTCCCAGCCATGGCTGGAGTCGAAGCCGCTGAGGCGGATGTATCGGTCGCCATACACTCTGCGGCATTCGGCGAGCTCCATCATCACGCCGGCGGCGTCCTGGAGATCGAACATCGGCAGGCCCCACATCTCCCAATAGGTGTTGCGGGGATGCGGATCGTCGGTGAACTCGATGTTCACCGCCCAGCCGTTGGTCAGGCAATACTGCACCTGCTTGGTGATCTGGTCGTCGGTCAGATCGGGCAGGAACGAGAAGCAGCCTTGGGTCAGCTTCATGTCAAATCTCCTCAAACGGTTTCGAGCGCGGTCGGCACGAAGTCCGGCGTGTCGGTGGATTCATAATTGAAGGAGACGTCCTTCCAAACCTCAAGTGCAGCTTTCAGCGGCGTACAGGTCTCGGCCGCCCTGGCCAGGATCTCCGGTCCTTCGTGGACGTAGTCGCGGCCCTCGTTGCGGGCGAGGATCATCGCTTCCAGCGCCACACGGTTGGCGATCGCGCCGGCCGCGATGCCCATGGGATGGCCGATGGTGCCGCCGCCGAACTGGAGCACGACGTCCTCGCCGAGCAGGTCGAGCAGCTGGTGCATCTGGCCGGCATGGATGCCGCCGGAGGCGACCGGCATCATCTTGTTCAGGCTCGCCCAGGACTGGTCGAAGAACAGGCCGTGTTCGAGCTTGGCCGGGTTGAAGTCTTCGCGACAGACATCGTAATAGCCGCGCGTGGTGTTGGGATCGCCTTCGAGCTTGCCGACCACGGTGCCGGCATGGATGTGATCGACGCCGGCGAGCCGCATCCACTTGGCGATGACGCGGAACGACACCCCATGGCTTTTCTGCCGCGTGTAGGTCGAGTGACCGGCGCGATGCAGATGCAGGATCATGTCGTTGCGCCGCGCCCATTTCGCCATCGACTGGATTGCGGTGTAGCCGATCACGAGATCGATCATGACGATGCAGGACCCGAGCTCCTTCGCGAACTCGGCGCGCTCGTACATATCCTCCATGGTTCCCGCGGTGATATTCAGGTAGGTCCCCTTGGCCTCACCGGAGGCCGCCTGCGCCCGGTTCACCGCCTCCATGCAATAGAGGAAGCGGTCGCGCCAGTGCATGAACGGCTGCGAGTTGATGTTCTCGTCATCCTTGGTGAAGTCGAGCCCGCCCTTCAGCGCCTCGTAGACCACGCGACCGTAATTGCGGCCCGAGAGGCCGAGCTTAGGCTTGACGGTCGCGCCGAGCAGCGGCCTGCCGAACTTGTCGAGCCGCTCGCGCTCGACCACGATGCCGGTGGCCGGTCCCTGGAACGTCTTCACATACGCGACGGGGAAACGCATGTCCTCCAGCCGCAGCGCCTTCAGCGGCTTGAAGCCAAATACGTTGCCGATGATCGAGGCCGAGAGGTTGGCGATCGAGCCCGGCTCGAACAGGTCGAGGTCATAGGCGATGTAGGCGAAGTACGAGCCTGGCGTGCCCGGCACCGGATCGACGCGGTAGCATTTCGCGCGATACTTCTCGGCGGCGGTCAACCGATCGGTCCACACCACCGTCCAGGTCGCGGTCGAGGATTCGCCGGCGACTGCGGCTGACGCCTCGATCGGATCGACGCCCTCTTGCGGCGTGACGCGGAACAGCGCGATGACGTCGGTGTCCTTGGGCACGTAGTCGGGCTCCCAATAGCCCATGCGCTTGTATTCCATCACGCCCGATCGATATCTTTCCTTGCCGCGGACGGTTCCTGCATGTGCATTCATGGCTCTCTCCTGCTCTTCTCTCTCTGAATGATTAGGCCGCGACGGGCTGGCGGGCGTCGACGCGCGGATCGAGATCGCCGGCGCGGTAGCGCCGCGCCATCTCGCTCAAGGGAACGACCTTGATACCGCTGGCGTGGCCTGCGGTGCCGAACTGCTCGAAGCGCTCGCGGCAGAGCTCGCGCATCGCATCCATGGCGGGCTTGAGAAATTTGCGCGGATCGAACTCCGAGCGCGTTTGCGCGGCCACTTTCCGGAACACCGCGGTCATTGCCAGCCGGCAGTCGGTGTCGATATTGACCTTGCGCACGCCGCTCGTGATGCCGCGGACGATCTCCTCGACCGGCACGCCCCAGGTCTGCGGCATCTCGCCGCCAAACTGGTTGAACATGTCCTGGAGCGGCTGCGGCACAGAGGAAGAGCCGTGCATCACGAGATGCGTGTTCGGCAGCCGGCGATGAATCTCCTCGACCACCCGCATCGCCAGAATGTCGCCGTCCGGCTTGCGGCTGAACTTGTAGGCGCCGTGCGAGGTGCCCATCGCGATCGCGAGCGCATCGACTTTGGTGGCGCGGACGAAGTCGACCGCCTGGTCGGGATCCGTGAGCAACTGATCATGGCTGACCGTGCCTTCGACGCCGTGACCGTCCTCCTGCTCGCCGCCCCCATGCTCGAGCGAGCCGAGCACGCCGAGCTCGCCTTCGACGGAGGCACCGACCCAATGCGCGAGATCGACGACGCGGCGGGTGATCGCAACGTTGTAGTCGTAGTCGGCCGCGGTCTTGGCGTCGGCCTTGAGCGAGCCGTCCATCATCACCGAGGTGAAGCCATGGGCGATCGCGGACGCGCAGGTCGCCTCGTCATTGCCATGGTCCTGGTGCAGGCAGAGCGGGATGTCTGGATAGGTCCGCTCCAGCGCATCGATCATGTGCGAGAGCATGAGGTCGCCGGCATAGCTGCGCGCGCCGCGCGAAGCCTGGATGATGACGGGCGCGTCGACCTCGGCCGCCGCCTGCATGATCGCGATGCCCTGCTCCATGTTGTTGATGTTGAACGCCGGCACCGCGTAGCCGTGACTGGCGGCGTGGTCGAGCAGCTGACGAAGAGTGATACGGGCCACGACAAATCCTCCTGTTATTGCTTGCCGGCGCGGGCCATCGCCCGCCGGGCGGCTTCCGCAACGCCTTGCGGCGTGATGCCGAATTCGCGGTAGAGCACCGGGGCCGGCGCCGAAGCGCCGAAGCCGCGCATGCCGACGAATTCGCCCTCGGTGCCGATCCAGCGGTGCCAATCGCCGACGACTGCCGCCTCGATGCCAACCCGCGGCGCGGTGCCGAGCACAGCGGCGCGGTAATCCTCCGGCTGCTCCTCGAACAACGCGAAGCAGGGCGCGGAGACCACGGCCGCACGGACGTGCTCGGTAGCGAGCAGGCGGGCCGCCTCCAGCGCAATAGACACTTCCGAACCCGTTGCGATGAGCGTCACGTCGCGGCCACCGTCCGGCGAGACGATCAGATAGGCGCCGCGTGCGACGCGGTTCCTCCCGCGGACATCGCTGCGGAAGGTCGGCAGCGCCTGACGGGACAGGCACAGCACGGAGGGACGATTTTCAGCTTGGAGCGCGCAGTCCCATGCTTCCAGCGTCTCAACCGCGTCGGCCGGCCGGAAAACAAGCAGGTTCGGAATGACGCGGAGCGCTGCGAGATGCTCGACCGGTTGGTGCGTGGGGCCGTCCTCACCGAGGCCAATGGAGTCATGGGTCATCACATGAATGACGCGGATCCGCATCAAGGCCGCAAGGCGGATCGCCGGCCGGCTGTAATCGGAGAACGCGAGGAAGGTGCCGCCATAGGGAATGAAGCCCCCGTGCAGCGCGAGGCCGTTCATCGCGGCCGCCATACCATGCTCGCGGATGCCGTAATGGATGTAATCGCCGGCGAACGCGTCGCGCTTGACCGGGGTCTGCGCCTTGGCATGCGTCAGGTTCGAATGCGTGAGATCCGCCGAGCCGCCGACAAATCCGGGAATCGTCTCGGCGATGCCGTCGAGCACCTGTTGCGACGCCTGCCGCGTCGCGAGCTTCGGACG
This sequence comes from Bradyrhizobium sp. 23, assembly GCF_023073295.1. Classification (NCBI taxonomy): domain Bacteria; kingdom Pseudomonadati; phylum Pseudomonadota; class Alphaproteobacteria; order Hyphomicrobiales; family Nitrobacteraceae; genus Bradyrhizobium; species Bradyrhizobium sp. 23. The sequence goes on from NZ_JADPJF010000032.1 coordinate 89,790, forward strand.
CTCGGTGGCAAAGCGCTCGCGCAATTTCGCCGAGGCCTGGGCATAGGCGTTCGGCAGGGCAACCGCCTTGCCCTCGATAAACAGGTCGCGCTGCTCGGGCGTCGCGCATTCATAGCGATCGAGCCAGGCGAGACGCTCGACCTGCCCGCGCTGCCCGATCATCCGCCATGCTTTCAGGATCGTGACAGGCACCACGAAGGGCTGATAGTCCCAGCCGAGCGTTCGCCGCGCCGCGGCCGTCTGCTCCGTGCCGAGCGGCGCGCCATGCGCCTTCTCGGTGCCCTGACGATCCGGCGCGCCGTAGCCGATGACCGTGCGGCAGGCGATCAGCGACGGTCTTGTGCTCTCACGCTCCTCGGCAATCGCCTGCGCTACTGCTTCGGGATCGTGCCCGTCGACATGGCGCACCGACCAGCCGGAGGCAGCGAAGCGCGCGAGCTGGTCATCGGAGGTCGCAAGCGAGGTCGGGCCGTCAATGGATATGCCGTTATCGTCGAACAGCACGATCAGGCGGCCCAGCCCGAGATGCCCGGCGAGCGAGATCGCTTCCTGGCTGATGCCCTCCATCAGACAGCCGTCGCCGGCGATGACGTACGTGAAATGATCGACGAGGCCGTCGCCATGTCGCACATTGGCCATGCGCTCGGCGAGTGCCATGCCGACCGCGGTCGCAATCCCCTGCCCCAGCGGACCGGTCGTGGTCTCGACGCCCGGCGTATGGCCATATTCCGGATGGCCCGGCGTCTTCGAGCCCCATTGCCGGAAGGCCTTGATGTCATCGAGGCTGACGTCGCCGCCGGTGAGATGGAGCAATGCATAGAGCAGCATCGAGCCATGGCCCGCCGACAGCACGAAGCGATCGCGATCCGGCCAATGGGGGTGAGCCGAGTCGAATTTCAGGAAGCGCGAGAACAGCACGGTGGCGACATCGGCCATGCCCATGGGCAGTCCGGGGTGGCCGGACTGCGAAGTCTCGATGGCGTCGACCGCGAGGAAGCGGACGGCGTTGGCGAGATCGCCATGCGATACCGCCGTGAGGTCAGCGTCGGCGTGGACGGAGATGTTCATCGGATCCTCCTCTCGTTCACTTCAGGTTTCGCTTACGCTCGATCAGCTGCATGATCAGCGGCGTCAGGATCAGCTGCATCGCAAGATCGAGTTTCGCGCCGGGACACACGATCGAATTGGCACGCGACATCCAGCTTTGCGGCAGCATCGAGAGCAGATAGGGGAAGTCGATGCCGCGCGGGTTCTTGAAGCGGATCACGACCATCGACTCGTCCGGCGTCGGGATCCAGCGCGCGATGAACGGATTGGAGGTGTCCACCGTCGGCACACGCTGGAAGTTGATGTCGGTCTCGGAAAATTGCGGGCAGATGTAGTGGATGTAATCGGGCATCCGCCGCAGAACGGTGTCGGTAACGGCCTCGGTCGAATAGCCTCGCGCACTGCGGTCGCGGTGCAGCTTCTGGATCCATTCGAGATTGATAACGGGCACGACGCCGATCTTGAGGTCGGCATAACGCGCGACGTTGACCTTGTCGGTAACGACAGCACCGTGCAGGCCCTCGTAGAACAGAAGGTCGGAGCTCTCCGGCAGCCGTTTCCATTCGGTGAAGGTGCCGGGTGCGGCGCCATGCAGCGCGGATTCCTCGGCGTCGTGGACGTAGTGCCGCGTCGTCGCCGTGCCGGTCTCGCCATAGTCGCGGAACGCCCGCTCCAGCTCCTCGAACAGATTGGTCTCGGGGCTGAAATGGCTGAAATGCCTGTTGCCGCGATCGGCCTCCTTCGCCATCTGCGTGCGCATTTCCGCGCGATCGTAGCGATGGAAGGCGTCGCCTTCGATGTAGGCGGCGTTGACCTTCTCGCGGAAGAAGATCTGCTCAAAGGTCTTCTTGACCGACGTGGTGCCGGCGCCGGAAGAGCCGGTGATGGAGATGATCGGATGCTTCCTGGACATCGGGGCGCCTCGCTCAGAGCCGGAAGAAGCCGCGCCGCGCGAACAGCGGTGCGGAGACGCTGGCGACCAGCAAGGGATCGCAATGCAGTTCCTCGACGCGCTGCACCTCGTTGTTCGAACCCATGATCAGCGGCACGCGTTGATGCAGGCTCTGCGCCGAGAGTTCGAGGATACGCTCGCGCCCGGTCGAAGCCGAGCCGCCGGCCTGCTCGACGATGTAAGCCATCGGGTGCGCCTCGTAGACGAGGCGCAGGCGGCCATCGCCATAGCCGGGCCGTGAATCGGAGGGATAGAGGAACACGCCGCCGCGGGTAAGGATGCGATAGGCCTCGGCCACCAGCGAGCCGACCCAGCGCATGTTGAAATTGTGGTTGGCCTGCCCTTCCACACCGGCGAGGCATTCGTCGACGAAGGCGCGCACCGGCTGTTCCCAATGCCGGCGGTTCGAGGCGTTGATCGCGAACTCCTCGCAGGTCTCGGAGATTTGCACGGCGCTACGCGCGAGACGGAAGCAACCGGACCCGCGGTCAAGCGTGAAGATGTCGACGCCCTCGCCGAGCGTCAGCACCAGCGAGGTCTGCGGGCCGTAGGTGACGAATCCCGCCGCGAGCTGCGCCGAGCCGCGCTGATGGAAGGCGAGCGCGAGATCGTCGGGCG